>CAYVKM010000047.1:10281-27243 GCA_964452045.1 uncultured Calditrichaceae bacterium | reverse complement strand
ATCAATATTGAGTAGGAATAATGCAACAAAAATTTTGTGTTCTTTTGTTTTATTTAAGGACCGGACGCATTAAATTATTTTTGAAATGAAGAAAATTCCCCGAAAATTGAGATATACTTTTCCCGGTCAGAGCAAGTTTTGTCTGCTCACATGCTTCGGCATTCTTATGCTAATTTCGTTTACTTCTTCTGCCCAAACGAATGAGGATAAAACATCCGGCAAGATTGAAGGCGTTGTTCTGGATTATCATTCTTCACAATCAATTGCCGGTGTGTTGATTATGCTACAAGGCACCAGCATCTCTACTCGCAGTAGCAGCGATGGATCATTTGAATTTCAATCGTTGAGTGAAGGAAAATATGAACTTATTTGTATGTACAGCAATTACTACACCACCATTTCCCAACCTGTTACTGTTTTGAACGGGCAAATAACCAGGATTACACTGCAGATGCTGCCCGGTGATCCCGAGAAATTTTTATACTTTGCAATCGGTGGAATAACGGTTACTGCCGATCGTGATCTTGTTCCGGAAACCTATCGGACAACTTATGAGATTTCCTCCGGGGAAATTGAACACATGCAGGCCACACAATTGGGCGATATTTTAGACCAGATTCCGGGTGTGGAGAGAAAAAACCGGCCTGGGCTGGAGAGTCAGTCTTTTATTGCCCTGCGTGGGGCAGAAACGCAGGTTTCTTATGATTATCCGGAACTTTTTGGTACCAAAATTATGGTGGATGGTATACCGATTTCAAATAATAGCAATATGAACCGGGGAAGTGGTGTGGGATATGGGACACAGGTTCAGACCAATGCAGACAAGGGAATTGATTTACGCAGTATCGCAGCGGACAATATTGAGAATGTGGAAGTAGTGGTTGGCGTGCCTTCAGCTGAATATGGAGATTTGACCAATGGTTTGGTTCACGTCCACACTACTTCGGGAATCGCCCCATTTCGCCTGAAAGCAAAAACAAATCCTGATACCCGGGAAATGAATCTGAATGGCGGATTTCAGCTAAATAAGTATTCGGTCGTGAATACGAATCTGAACTATGCCTATAGCGAACGGGATTTGAGGCTTGATGGTGATGAAGTCTCCCGGCTTTCAGCCGGAGTAAATTTCGATAATCACTTCCCGGGTATTGGCATGTCCGTTAAAAATCGCATTTATTATTCCCGCCTGTTTGAGGATTATGAATTAACTTTTGATCCTCGACTCACCAGAGCCTGGGCGCGTGATTACCTGTTGAATTTCGGAAATACCTTGGATAAAAAATTTGGGGAGAACAGCCGTTTAAAAATAGATGCTTTTCTTAATTATACCCGACGGAAAGACTACCACCGGAAATTAGAGGTTTCAGATCCGGTTTACTTGAGCAACCTGATGACATCCGGTAGCCAGGAAGGAATTCTGATTTCGGATCCCTATTTTTCGGAAGTGAATACTACCGGGTCCGAATATTTGCTGGGTCTTAAGATAAAGGTTGATCACCGGATTCAAATTCAAAATATGCACCACCACTTGCTTTGGGGAACTGAATATACTTTTGAAGATAATAAGGGGGCTGGTCGGCAGTTTGATCCATTAAGACCGCCGAATGGAAATACCGGAGAACGACCCAGATCATTTGACGATGTACCTGGATTTACCCAATTAAGTTTTTTTGCCGAGGATCAGATTTTGGGCAGGTTTTTTATTCCTTATTTGCTTGGACTTGGAATAAGGGCTGAGATGTATAATCCTCAAAAATTGGGTGGAAAGAATTTAATCCGGAGCAGAAACGGCACCTTCTGGAATCCCAGGCTGGGATTGCTGATCAAACCTATCCATAGTATCCAAATTCGCTCTGCCTTTGGGATTTCCTCGAAGGCCCCTTCTCTCAATTTAATTTATCCGGATCCGGTTTATTATGATCTTCTGGAATGGGGTAGGGATCCCAATAACCCCACTGGTACTGATAGTATTCCCCTGGTAACCACCCAGGTATACCGGGTGGATAATCCTGATCTGCAGGGATACAAGCAACGCAAGTTAGAATTGGGTTTTGATTTCAAACAATCCAATTTCGGTGTTTCACTTACCGGTTACTGGCAGAAAACTACCGGAACGATAAACGAAGTGGAAATGCCATTTGTGAGCAGCCAATATTTCTGGCCAAACTGGCCATCTGACCAGGGAAAAATATTGAGAAATCAGCAAAATATACTATTGAGTGATTTTCAGAAACAGCAAAATATTGGTCAAATAACGAGTCAGGGAATTGAGGTAGTTTTCAAAACTCACCGCTTTCCCTCATTAAACATGTTGTTTAATGTCAACGCCGCTTATAATTTCAAAAGAACAAGTTATGATCGGTCTCTGGATGTGGATGCGCCCAGGTCCTTTGTGGAAGTCAGCAGTTCCGGAGACACCACTATTCATTTCGGATATCCGATGTTTCCCTATACTTCCCGCTGGCATAAAAGCTTTATTTTAAATTATGGGATTGATTATATTAATCAAACCCTGGGTATCTGGATACGATTTAATATGTTTCACAGATTATTTGATCAGAAAAGAGACAAGGATTTATCCACTCTGGATAACTACGCTTACGGTTACTATGAAAACGGTCGGTATTATTTTATTTCCGAACAAGAAGCGAAAAGCCTTGGATTGATAAAAACCTTAACTCCAGGAGAGAATCAGATTTACCGAAAACCGGTGAGTTATTATTTTAACCTGTCGGTCAGCAAATCAGTTTATCAGGGGATGGAAATTTCTATTTTTCTGAATAATTTCTTGAATCAAAGGTTAATTTATCGTAATCAGTATAACCAGTTCGTAACAGAAAATCCGGAGATTTTTTACGGAGTAGAATTGAGTGTCGTGTTCGATGCTTTTGCCAGGGATATAACAGGGAGACTGTTTTAAACGGTTTATGTTTAAGTAATAAAAAATCTAATGGAGGGAATGATGATCACTAAAAAAAGTTCTTACCTTTTCTGCTTTATCATGGGAGTTTTTCTTGTTCTATCCTGTGAAACCAATAAACCATCTCTGCTGGACAGTCAACTTTCCTTGCGAATCGCAGTCTATGATACAACCGGGGTATTCAATCCATTGGATTCCACCCGGATGAGTGCCATACCCTCTGCCAAAGTAACCCTGGTTTCCCAGGACTATAACAAAACTTTTTTATTTCACACGGATAGTTCCGGAATTGCCGAAATTGATCACATACTGGCCTCGGATTACGATATTTATGCTGAGTACCAGATTTCAGTGGGCTCGATTCTTACAGCTTCGGCCTTTAAAAAATTGTATCATCCGGTTGCGGAAATGGACACCCTGTTTGTTCACAGTGTAACGCATTCTCCGATTGTGATTAATGAAATCTATAGTTGCGGTCCGCCCAATAATATCTATTATGTCGCAGATCAATTCATTGAAATTTATAACCGGAGTAACCAGGTTCAATATCTTGATGCTTTGATAATTACCAGGGTATTGACCAATCCCAGTATTGATCCTTATATCGATGTCTGGGATTATGTCAAGAATACCTATGCCTTTCAATTTCCCGGGGTTGTGGGTGGAACTGAATATCCCATTCAACCGGGCCAGTATATGGTGATTGCCAGCGATGCTTTCGATCATAGTCAGGTAATACCCGGTGCGGTTAATCTGGAAAATGCTGACTGGGAATTCGTGAATCAATTGGGAAGCGATTTCGATAATCCCAATGTGCCAAATCTGAAAAACATCAATCCCGAACGCACCACTGATTTCCTTATTGGTCTTACTTCGGATGCGGTAGTATTGGCAAACGGGACAAATTTCTGGCAGGATGGAGATTATACTGATATTCATATCTCAACAATTCTGGATGGGGTGGAATATAAGTCCTCACTATCCACACCGAAGCATTTTACCCGGAGGCTGGACAGCGGCTATGCCGGACTGGGAATTTCCAGATATACCGGTAAATCCAGCCAACGACTAGAGCCGGGGAAGGATACCAATAACAGCACCATAGACTTCGAAGTATTGGATATTCCCACTCCCGGATATCAACATTAAGTTATAGAGGAGAGAGGAAACACTTATTTCACGAATTACATTGGCAAATTTTAAATACATGAAATTTTTTATCAATTCCATCATATTTCTAATTTTGATTGGTGGTCTTCACCTGCAGGACGGCTTCTGTAGTGATATCCGGCTCCAATCTCTGGGAAATTGCCATCTGGCGCTTATCGATCCCGACAATCAACTGAATCTATCTGATTGGGGAGGTAACCCGGCTTATCTTGTTTTTGATGAAAATGCAGACTGGCTGCGATTCTATAGCGGTGGAAATTATTATCACAGCTCACTTGCCAGAAACTACGATCCGAATAAAGAACAAAATCTGTTTTTTAATTTTGAGGGTTTGAAACAACTGAAATCAAATCAGGCGATCCGGGGTGGCATTGGTTATAATTTTAATCGCAAATATCAACTGGCCGATGCTATCGAAAGAGACCCATATTATGATGACCCACTCATTCTTACCGATACCACAACCGGAAATATATTTGAAGACGGACCGGGAATTTTTCTGATCTACGGTTATCAACCTTTTCAAAAACTTAGTTTTGGAATAGAGTCAGCCTATCAGATTTCGACCAGTCTGAAAAAGGAATACACCCGTGCCAGAACTATCCATCGAAATTTTGAAACGAAAGTTGCTCTGGTATATCACCTCGCCCCGGGATTTTTTCTGGGGACTTCTCTCAATGGATCCTTTCTGCAGGATCAGATCGAGTTAAGGGAGAGCTGGGATAAAAAATCCATTTATACCATCCAGTTCCGGAGTGAACTGGTCTTCCGTGATAAATTTGGCGAATTCGACCGGTTTGTTAATCTGGATGGATTGGACTATAATTTAAGTCTGCAGCATTATTCTCATGATCAAAAACTGCAACATTTAATGAGCTTCCGTTATCTCCACAACAAACAGACAGCCAAGGATAAAATTGGGAGTAATCAGTTAAAGGATTCAGATTGGATTCAGAATGGATACCAACTGCGGTATGGTTTTCGATTATTTTATAAGAGTTTCCTTCTCGCTCTTGAATCCAAATTCAGCCGGACAGAAGATTGGAGTGAGCATCCCACCCTGCCGATTCTCATTACAGAAAGGACCCGCCGACGTCTGGAAATTGGCGCCGGTATTTCCAGGCAATTCTCAAGATTTTTGTTAGTAACTGAAGCCGGTTTTTCCCGCGCACGGGAAGATTATAACGATTACCAGAGTGAAATCTTTCGTTCCGGCAAGCATGATTTTTATTACGGGAAATTTGGCATTGAATATCAAATTGATCCGATACATATAATCCGGTGTGGCTATTCTCACGATTACTTTTATCCGGATTATTTTTCGCCCCGCTATCTGCCCAAACACAACGCAAATTATTATTCCCTGGGTTTTGCTCAAAGACAATCCAAATTTGAAATCGATCTTCATCTGGATTATCTGCTAAAAACAACACCAGATGCACAATCCCGGTATGACCGGTGGAATGTTATCCTTTTTACACAAATATTTATGAACTAAGCTGTTATTTGTCAGTTAATGAATTTGCCTGTTGAATAGTTATGATTTTTTATACAGTTAGATTTATTTGAACTTCTTACATCTCGTTTTGCATCACCTTCGGAGTTATATTAAATTCAAAAGTTTAAATAAATTTTGAGATGATTTGGTGTTTCATATTATTCCCATTGTGAAGGTGTTTTGATGGCTGATACGATAAAAGAAAAAATGGAAATCCCTAAAACATATAATCCAAAGGATGTTGAAGACCGCTGGTATCAGGAATGGCTTGAGAAGGGCTATTTTAATGCCGAGGTCAATCCCGATAAAAAACCTTATACCATTGTAATTCCGCCGCCCAATGTCACCGCTGCTTTACACATGGGTCATGCTTACAACAATACCATTCAGGATATATTTATTCGCTACCGGAGAAAGCAGGGGTACGAGACACTATGGCTTCCGGGAACCGATCATGCCGGAATTGCCACCCAGAATGTTGTAGAGAAGGAATTAAGAAGGAAAAATAAAACTAGATTTGATCTGGGCCGTGAGGCGTTTGTGGAAAGGGTCTGGGAATGGCGGGAGCAGTATGGCAATCGGATTATTTTCCAGTTGAAGAAAATGGGCTGTTCCTGCGACTGGCGCCGCGAGCGGTTTACCATGGATGAAGGCTTATCCCGGGCGGTGCTGGAAGTATTCATTAGACTCTATCAAAAAGGTTTGATTTATAAAGGAAAATATATCATCAACTGGTGCCCGAGGTGCGGTACTGCCATTTCCGATGAAGAAGTAGAATATAAAGAATTGACCGGACGACTCTGGCATATTAAATATCCCCTAAAAAATGGGAAAGGTCATCTGGTGGTGGCAACCACCCGACCGGAAACGATGTTGGGAGATACAGCTGTCGCCGTCCATCCGGAAGATGAACGCTATGCCGCACTTATCGGTCAGACGGTTATTTTGCCTTTAATGGAGCGGGAGATACCTATCATAGGTGACCGGCAGGTTGATCCGGAATTCGGAACCGGTGCTGTGAAGGTTACTCCGGCCCACGATCCGAACGATTTTGAAATTGGGAAACGACACAAGCTGGAAGAAATAAATATTTTGAATGATGATGGCAGTCTCAATCAGAGTACGAAACAATATACCGGATTGGACCGTTTTGACGCACGCAAAAAAGTGGTTGAGGATTTGGAGAAACTTGGCCTCCTGCTAAAAATAGAAGAGCATCATCACAGCGTAGGTCATTGTCATCGGTGTGATACTATTATCGAACCTTGGCTGTCCGAACAATGGTTTGTCCGGATGAAAGAGATGGCCAAGCCCGCTATTGAGGTGGTTCAGGCGGGACGGCTGAAAATTCATCCGGCAGAAAGATGGTTGAAAACCTACATAAACTGGCTGGAGAACATACGGGACTGGTGCATTAGCCGGCAGCTGTGGTGGGGACACCGAATTCCGGTTTATTATTGTCAGAAATGCGGAGAAATGGTTGCCGCACAGGAACAGCCGGATCATTGCCCGAAATGCCAGGGGAATGAGTGGAAGCAGGATGAAAATGTGCTGGATACCTGGTTTAGTTCCTGGCTCTGGCCATTTTCCACCTTGGGCTGGCCGGATGAGACACCCGATCTTGCCTATTTCTATCCCACCGATGTTCTCGCAACCGGGCCGGATATCATTTTCTTCTGGGTAGCACGAATGGTAATGGCCGGCATGGAATTTATGGAAGAGATCCCCTTCCGGGATGTCTACCTGAATGGCATTATCCGGGATAATATTGGTCGGAAAATGAGTAAATCCCTGGGAAATGGCATTGATCCGGTGGATATCATCGACCGATATAGTGCGGATGCCATGCGCTTTACCCTGCTGATGCTCAGTTCCGAAGGGCAGGATATCAATCTCTCCGAATCTCATTTCGAGATGGGACGGAATTTTTCGAATAAAATCTGGAATGCCTATCGGTTCCTGGCATTAAATCTGGATCAACCGCATGATGATTATCAGAATTATAAACAGCATTATCAACTGGCCGATCACTGGATACTGAGCCGCCTGCAAACTACCATTTCTGAGGTTGGCAAAAACCTGGACAATTTTCGCTTAAACGATTCCCTGAACGGAGTGTATCACTTTTTCTGGCATGAGTTCTGTGACTGGTATCTGGAGCTGATCAAATTCCGTTTGTCGGAAGAAGCCGATCCGGAACAGAAAAAAGCGGTTAGGGCAATTGCTGTTCATGTCATGAAAACCTGCATGGGTCTGTTGCATTCATACATCCCGTTTATTTCTGAAGAGATATGGCAAAGACTAAAAAATGAGGACGATGATAGTCTGGTGATCTCAGCCTGGCCGGCCGCAAAGCAGGAGCTGGTAGATACCGGAGTTGAACGTGACATGCAATTTGTCCAGAATGTAATTGTGGCTATCCGAAATATCCGTTCGGAAATGAATGTACCCCCGGGGAGCAAGGCTGATTTGGTCATCAAATCCGACGACAAGCAGCGGTTAGCTTTGTTGAATAAGCAGTCTGAATATTTGAACCGGCTGGCCCGGGTTAAATCGATCCGGGAGGTGCCTCACGCCGAAAAAGTGACCGGAGCGGCCATGGCGGTGGTGGAAAATATTGAACTGTTTATCCCCCTTGCAGGTTTAATTGATTTAACGGTTGAAAGAAACAGGCTTCAGAAAGAAATAGACCGGTTGGTGAATCAGGTAAACGGCCTGAACAAAAAATTGTTAAATAAACAATTCCTGGAGAAGGCTCCGGAAAAAGTAGTAAACCAGGAAAAAGAAAAACTCCGGGATTTCAGTGAAAAATTATCCAAGTTGAATAAAAATTTAGAACAACTTAATTGAGGAGTCCGGTATGAAAAATGTGATATTTGCGCTACTGTTTTTTTTGATCGGTGGAAATCTTCTGGCAGACGAGAATTATGTGACGGTTTATAATGATAATCTGGGACTCATTAAACAGGTTCGGACCGTTTCGATGGACAAGAAAAATTTGCCCATCCGGTTTAGTGACGTGGCCGCGCAATTGATACCGACCTCGGTTCATCTCCGGAATCTGAGTGGAAATAAAGACTTCCAGGTTCTGGAACAAAATTTTGAATATGATCTGGTCAGCTCCGATAAAATTTTGGAAAAGTATATCGATCATCCGGTAGAGATTATCCGGGAGAATGGAGAACTGATTCAGGGGACGCTGTTAAGCAAACAGGGCAGCTCCATGGTGGTTAAAACCGATGATGAAATTAAAATTGTACCCTGGAATGATAAACTGTCGGTTAATGTTAAGGAATTACCGGAAGGACTGATCACCCGGCCAACCCTCATCTGGGAAGTTTCCGGTGTCAAATCCGGAAATGAGAAACTTGAAGTGAGCTATCTGACCCAGGGAATGAACTGGCATGCCGAGTATGTGGGAGAATTGAATGAAAAGTCTACCCAGCTTAATCTGGATGCCTGGGTTTCTATCGACAATAAATGCGGGGCAACCTATAAAGATGCCCACTTAAAATTAATTGCCGGAGAAGTTCACAGAGCCCCACAGCCAAGTCGTATACTTACCAAAGGAGCGCAAATTACTGCTGAAGCACTCGATGTTTCCAGAGGATTCCAGGAGAAAGCCTTTTTCGAATACCATATTTATGATCTGGATCGTCCCACCACCATCAAAGATAACCAGACCAAGCAAATTTCCCTTTTCCCCTCCGCTACGGTAAACGTGGATAAAAAATTCTATTACAATGCCAATACCGACCCCACCAAAGTGGCGGTGCGCCTGCTTTTTGTCAACGATGCAAAAGCCGGATTGGGAAAACCATTGCCGGAAGGTGTTTTCCGTATTTATCAAAGGGATGGCGAGAGTCTGGAATTTATCGGTGAGGACCGGATTGACCATACGCCGCGAAACGAGGATATAAAAATTACCGTGGGGAATGCCTTCGATCTGGTTGGTGAACGCCGGATTATCGATCGAAAAAAGATTTCCAACCGGTCGGAACGTCAGACGATTGAAATAGAGCTGAGGAATAATAAAGAAAAAGAAGATGTAAATATTGTGGTGGAGGAACAGATCTATTATCGGGATTGGCAGATCGAGGATAATAATTTTCCCTTTAAGAAAAAGGATGTGAATAACATTACCTTTGATGTTCCGGTAAAAGCGAATGGAAAAACTGTTTTACAATATACCATAACTTATAGCTGGTAAAGATTTTGATGAAAAAGAAGATCCCGCTCAGTTACCGGGCCATCCGGCAGATTAAGGCAGAAGAATATGCCCGTTTCTATTACAAGCTGCCGGAGTACAGGTTGTATATGAATCACCTGGGAGAGGTTCAGTGGATGACTGAAGCGGAAGCAGAGAAACAACACGAGTATTTCCTCTATAATCAGGGATTATTGAAACGGCTTCAAATCCGCTGGCGGGTGAACCGGACAATTAATCTGAAGAAAATTTCCCAGGCTGAACGGGAAATCCGGTTGCGCATCCGGCAGCATCTGGAAAAGAAACATAAGGATAAAATAAAACCTTCATCGGATAATATCTATCCGGATGAATGGCAATACGACATGAGTGATGAGGACCTGGAGCGGATTGCCATTTCCATGGATATTGGCGGGGCGAGCCTGTGGCGGAATTTGGCGATTACCTTAGGATTACTGATTATTGCTGCCGTCGTCTTTTATTTCTGGTCAAATAAATTGGAAGAGACACATACCGGAAGATTGCTGGTGAAGTCCGGAGATCTGAGCGGCCGGGTTTTTCTGAATGACAATGAGTTCCTGGGATATACCAATACTGAATTGAACAATGTACCGGTGGGGGAACAACGCATATTTTTGAAGAGAGACGGGTATGAAACCGAGCCGGCATTTCGCAATGTCCGGATTGTGGCAGATTCGCTCGTCGAAATTGAATTTGTGCTCAGGCGTTCGGCTACCGCAGGTTCCGGTTTTATAAAACTGAATGCACCATATATGGATTCAAAGGTTTTCGTGAATAATCGGTATCAGGGACACCTGGCTGATAATAAATTGCTGGCGCTGGGACCGGGGGAGTATTCAATTTCTCTGGAAAAGGAAGGCTATTATTCCGTCCCGGCTCAAAAGATTATCAATATTATTCCCGGTGATACTGTCCTGTACAGTGTAGAACAATTTCCGGCTAAATCAGGTAGATCCGGTTCACGCTTGACAAATACGGAAAATATTGGCAGTCTGGAAGTTTCTTCCAATGTTAAAGGGGCAAAGATCCTGATAAATGGCAAAGACAGTGGCCAGGAAACGGATCATGTTTTTACCCAACTACCGCTGGGAAACTATCGGGCACAGGTACAGCTGGACGGGTATGATGTTCTACCAGAGGAACTTCAGTTGAATCTGTCTCAAAAAAATCCCTCAGGTAATGCGGAATTTGTGCTCACCCGGATGTTTGAAAAAGTAACTGTCCGGACTGAACCCGCCAATGGTACCATTTATATTGACAATGAGTTTAAAGGCGAAGGGAGTTTTGAAGGTGTATTAAGAGTTGGCACACATACCATCTCCTTTGGCGATATCAGCGGGTATAAAAAACCAAAACCCAGGACGATTACTCTCAAAGCCCGTAACCCCTTTCTTTGGGAGGTAAATTATTTCCCTAAACTTACAATTGATGCCGGAATTAATAATACCGGCAGTCTGGTTTCAGATGGCTGTGAGGTCGCCACTGGTTACACCTTTAAGAACCAGGCTTTTACCTCCAGCAATGAGGGCGGACCAGCCATTGAGTTCAATGATAAAATTAAGGAATATGCCTGGAAGATGGGATATGCTTTTCCTTACCGGAATCCCAAGGGAAATGATGCTATAAAAATCACCTTTATGATGCCTCGCGATTTGGATTATGATCAGAATTTCACTCTGGCATTGGTAGCGGCAAGTTCCCAGGAGAAGTATCCGCTGAGTATCTCAACCAAAGTTGATATTTCAATAAAGTTGAATAACTCGATATTGAGTTATTATTATCAGCCCAAATTTCTGGAAAATTTAGGATCTTTGGATAAAGTGGAATGGGACATTACTAAAAATATTCGTCCCGGTTTGAACACCCTGGAAATTAGCACAACAGAGGACAATAATACTTTCTTCTTCCTCAAACGGGTAGAAATATTTAATTAAGAATTCCGGTAAACCTGTGTAACAGCGATCATTTTCAATCGTATTGTCTGATGAGATTTAAACTCAGATCGATCTTTTGTATCTTCAACTTGATGTTTGTTTAATAATGCGTATGGGCCTTTAATGGACTTGTTTTCCTCAAATAAAAGCGGCACTCCTCCGGAGAACTTGTATGTGCCGTTGGCAGAGCGCTGTCGTCCCCATCGTCTGGTGGAGTTTGTCGGGCATGAAGAAATTGTGGGAAAAGGAACGGTGCTGGCCAAGGAAATTGCCAATTCGCGGGTTAAATCCATGATTTTATGGGGACCTCCCGGGGTTGGGAAAACCACCCTGGCCAGAATAATCGCTGAGGAGGTGCAGGCGGAGTTCCGTTCCATCAGTGCCGTTACTTCCGGAGTAAAGGAAGTAAGAGCGCTGATTGAAGATGCGGCCAGATTGAGAAAGTATTCCGGTAAGACCACTATTCTTTTTATCGATGAAATTCACCGGTTCAATAAAGCACAGCAGGATGCCCTCCTCCATGCGGTAGAGGACGGAACGCTGGTGCTGATTGGTGCAACCACTGAAAATCCCTCCTTCGAGGTTATTTCTCCGCTACTCTCCCGCTCCCAGGTGTACCAGATGAAGCGATTAACCGAGGAGCAGATTCAGAAAATAGTTGAGCAGGCTTTGAAAACCGATCAAATCCTGAAAAACTTAAATATTGTCATCAAGGACTGGCCGGTACTTTTGCGGTTTGCCAATGGGGATGCCCGGCGGGCTTTGAATATTTTGGAGAAGGCGCTGGAGTTTGTTGATACAAAAAATAAAAAGATCGTTCTACAAAAGAAACTGTTTGAAAAAGCCGCTTCGGAAAAAATTCTATACTATGATAAAGCCGGAGAGTTTCATTACGATCTCATCTCTGCCTTTATCAAAAGTCTGCGGGGAAGTGATCCCGATGCAGCCATCTATTGGATGGCGCGCATGCTTGAGGCTGGAGAGGATCCCAAATTTATCGCCCGGCGCATGCTGATCCTGGCTGCGGAAGACATCGGCAATGCAGATCCAAATGCCCTCACCATTGCCACCAGTTGTTTTACTGCCGTCACCTATATTGGAATGCCGGAAGCAAAAATCATCTTGTCCCAGGTAGCGGCTTACCTGGCTACCACGCCTAAAAGCAATGCCGCAGTAATGGCTATTAACAAGGCTATTGAAGATGTAAAAAATTATCCCGATCTGCCGGTACCCCTTAATTTACGAAATGCACCAACCAGTCTGCTGGCTGACCTGGGTTACGGTAAGGATTATCTATATGCACATGATTATCCCGGTCATTTTGTCCGGGAAAATTATTTACCGGATGAAATTAAGGATCACATATATTATCATCCGGGCAGAGAGGGAAAGGAAGTAAATTTCCTCAACCGACTGCTAAAATTATGGGGAGAAAAAAAGAAATATGAAAATAATGAATCAGATCAATGAATTCAGAAATACCTTAAAGGCGTTTTTCAAGGAGCAGGTGGTTTTTTGGCGGACAAAAAGGAATCTGCGAAAACTATCCAAAATGCCGCTCAGTTTTCCGGTAGATGCCAAGGAAATTACCAATGTATTGATCCTGCTTCCGCGGGATGAGGAACATATGGATTCGGCCATGACTCTGGTTCGGAAATTGAGACAATATTTTACCAAGTGGCACTTTATGGCGCTTAATGTCAATAAAATTCCTGCAGAGAAATTAGACCGGTTTAATCTCCCAAATCTGGATTTTATCGGGGAATTGGAAAAGAATAAATTTCAGCTGGTATTGGATTTGAATTTCGTTCTTGATTTACGAATGAACTATCTGGTAGGAATGCTGAATATTCCCTATCGCCTGCATCTGCAGACCTCAGATTCGGATTTTTATAACATCTGTGCTTATACCGATCCGTTAACATTCAAAAACTTTGATCACGTTTTTGCCTATTTACAAAATAGTTTCATTATAAAATAATTTATAAATGGCGTAAAGTTTTATCAGGAGGATGAAATGAAGTTGTTTGATTCAAAAATGTATTTTTTAATTTTTGTGTTGTTACTGACAAATTTTGTTTTCAGTTCGGAAAGAGGTGTAATTAAAACAATACCATCCCCCGATTTTCCCTATGGTTTAACCTTCGATGGCACCTATCTCTGGGTGGGTACATCTTACGCTAATACTTCCGGAGATTTTCTGTGGAAAATTGATACTACCAATGGCTCGGTGGCAGGGACGATTCCGGTTCCCGATCCGAACGGTTTCTACACTGTGAAAGCCCTGGCTTTTGATGGGACATACTTGTGGGTTTTTGAAGACTTGCCATCCAGTAGTCATCCGGACAAGTTTTATAAAGTCAATCCGGCGAATGGAGCTATACTTAAAACAATTAATAGTCCCTTTAATGATTATCTGGGAGGAATGGATTTTGGTAATGGAAGTTTGTGGGTATCTCAATATTATTCTTCCAGTCCGGCATCCAACAATGTAATTCATCAAATTGATACTACCAACGGTGCCATCCTTCAGACCTTTAGCACCCTGGGTGAACAGCCGATGGGAGTTGCCTTTGATGGCCAGTATGTGTGGTGTGCCGAGGATACTGGTTTTGGGGCTACCCGACAGGAAATATATCAGTACGATCCAAACGGCGGCACCTATACGGGAACGTTTATTAAAAATCCCGATAACTCTCCACGGGATATGGCCTGGGATGGTCAGTATTTATGGCTGGTGGGATATAACAATAGGCTCTTGTATCAGATATCTACTACCGGCGGCACTCCCAATATTCAAATTTTGACCAATACCTTGAACTATGGGCTGGTTGCCATTGGTGATACTACAAATCAGGTATTGGCTATTCAAAACATTGGAGATGCGGATGTAACGATCGACAGCATTAATATTGATCAATCGGTATTTTTTATAAATGTTCCCTCCTTTCCCATCCAGATAGCCCCGGGGGGAAGTTATAATCTGGATGTTTCCTTTGCGCCGGTTGTCCAGGGTCCGGTTTCCGGCACCATGACCATTTACAATAACGATCCGCTGGAGCCGCAAATTCCAATCAGTTTGCAGGGCCAGGGTCAGTTTGTCCAGCCAACAATCTGGTTGAGTGCTACCGGACATAACTTTGGTAGTGTATGGGTACCGATCGAAGGCAAGGCAAAGTGGGTATTAAACATTGCTAATACCGGAAATGAAAATTTGGAAGTTGTGGATTTAATATTAAACGTCCCGGAATTTTCAGTAGGGGGTTTCAGTAGTTATCCCATCGTGATTGCACCAAACGACACCTTTCCTCTCTCCGTATTTTTTGAGCCAACTGCGGCACAGGCATATGGAGATTCTCTGATAATCGCATCGACCGATCCGGTAAATCAATATGTCCGGGTTGGATTAATTGGAACAGGCGTTCTTGAAAATTACAGTTCAGGCTATGTTTTCTGGAATTATCAGGTTGGCGATAATCCTTCTGCCGGCAGCTTTCAGGAATATGAGGTCGATGGTCTGAAGCCAATCAATGATATTAATGGCGATGGTCGCAGCGAGGTGGTTATTGCCACCGAAAATTACTGGCTTCTGTGCATTGACGGGAATGGCAGCGGAATTACCGATACATTATGGTCCTTTTCCTCGTATATCTCCAATTCCAGTGCTGGTTCAATTGGTGCCAATTCCGATTACGGTGTTCAGGATGCGATTCAGATAGCCAATGATCTAAATGGGGATGGATATAATGATGTGGTAATTGCCACAGGCGGCGGGAATGAACATGTCTATGCGATTGATGGGGCAAATGGAAGCATCATCTGGCAGTATGGAACCGATGATCCGAATAGCTATGGTTTGGGAGACTTTGAAGCAGTTGACGTCAAAAGGGATTTTAATGGTGATGGTGTAGAAGATGTTCTAGCCATTGCCGATGGTAATGACACAGGCACCGGTTATAAAAAGGCCTTTCTCTTTGATGGTCCCACCGGCAACCTGATCTGGGATTATCCCTATCCCGGCCCGAATCTCTCCTTCGGTAAATCAATCATATCAATTGATGATGTTAACGGAGATTCCAATCCGGATGCAATCATCGCGGTCGGAAACAACGGTTCTACCGACTTGAAAACCTATTGTCTTGATGGGGCTACAGGTCTTCCGGTGTGGGATCGGGAGGCGATAAATTATGAGCCGAAGGAATTGTTGGAGCTGACTATTCCCGGTGAGACCCCGGATGTAATCGTGGCTGAATATTTTCAGACCATCCGACGTCTGGATGGTGAGACTGGCATTCCGGTCTGGACTCAGCCGGTAGGTGGCTCTCTGGCAGGAATTATTCAAATGAACCTGATTTCGGATATCAATAACGATGGCATCGATGATATCCTGATTGCCTCATTTAGTGCGGGAGCCTCTTGTCTAAGTGGAGCGAACGGGTCATACCTCTGGACTTATCCCATGGATTATCAGTATGGTATTTCGGCTGTTCCGGACCTGGATGGCGATGGTATTGAAGAAGTCGTGGTAGGTACCGGCACCAGCGTCACGCCATTTACCGGTATGTTCTATTGCATCGCCGGACAGGGAGATTCTCTCTTTTTTAGCCGGACGATTAACAGCGATAAAGTGAATACAGTAAATGTAATGCCTTCGATTGATGGTAATAGCAGTTATGAATTGCTGGCAGGCACCCGGGAAGGAAAGGTAATATGTTACTCCGGCGGTTTAAATGCCATGACTTCTACCGGATCAAATTCGGTGACCAATATTACAACCTATCAACTGGAACAGAATTATCCTAATCCGTTTAATCCGGCTACCACCATTAAATTTGCTCTGCCGGTAAAAGAAGCGGTCACTTTTAAGATCTTTAATATTCTGGGACAGGAGGTTACCACGCTGCTCAAACAGCAAATTTTTAGCGCAGGAGAGCATGAAGTTTCCTTTAACGGCAGCAGTTTGCCTTCGGGAATTTATATTTATCGCCTGGAGAGTAAATCCGGCGTCCGCACCCGAAAAATGATGCTCATGAAATAAATTTAGTCAAGTCGAATTTAACCATCAAAAACCGGCTTCCGTAATTTGACGGGCGCCGGATAACTCGAAACTTATAGGTTTTGAATGAAATATTTGTCAAAAGTATTGTTATCCTTATTGGTTTGCCTTTCAGTCGTCCAAGCGGAACAGGTATCCTACCTTCGGGTGGCCATT
>CAYVKM010000047.1:0-10181 GCA_964452045.1 uncultured Calditrichaceae bacterium | reverse complement strand
ACTGGCTCCCGGGAAGGTGGCGCGCTGGGGGACATCGATGGGGATGGCGAGAAAGAATTCATCTTTGGGAAGGATATCGGTTATTTGTTTGCGATGCCGTATGGTCCGGGATATATCACCGGTTTTCCCTGGGACCTCGGGGTGGGAATGTTTACCAACGAACCGGCTCTTTTGGATCTCGATAATGATGGCAAGGATGAAATCGTAGTGATGACCTATTATTATCCCTCCGGAAGCACAACATATGGTCCGGCACAAGTTCATATCTATAATAATGATGGCAGCGAAATGCCCGGCTGGCCGCAGACCATTCCGGTAAATTCCGAGTCTTCGCCGGCAATCGGGGATATTGACAGCGATTTTGAAATGGAAATTGTGGTGGGTTCCGGACGCGATCCGAATCTTGCTGTTCCTGGCGAAATATATGCCTGGAATCTTGATGGGAGTGTTTGCAGCGGATTTCCCATCGAGGTGGGAAATGACGTGAGCAGTACACCGACCCTGGCCGATATAAACCTGAATGGCATCGTGGACATTCTGATCCGGATAAAAATGACGTCCACCAATATCAATGGTATTTATGCCTTCGATGGCCAGGGACAGTTCTTACCCGGATTTCCGGCCGCCATTCCCCGGGGCGGTACCCAGGGTGCGCCCGCAGTCGCCGATATGGATGATGACATGATTCCGGAGATTGCCATTGGTGTTGCCCAGGCAGTGGACTCCGGACTGGTATACGTCTTTAATTATGACGGATCATTAAAAAGTGGATTTCCCCGGCTGGTTAATGCAACCTGGGTGGAGGAATCTGTTGTAATAGCCGATGTTTCGGGAGATGGGTTGCCGGATGTGGTTGCCACCACCAATGGTTTGTCCAACGATCCGGGAAAAGTATGGGCTTTTGACTATCAGGGAAATACCGTGTCAGGATTTCCTATCATCACCGAAAATGTGGTTGGTTCGTCCCTGGAATGCACTCCCTCGGTTGTGGATATTGATGGGGATGGGGATAATGAAATTTTTACCGCAAACTGGAATGGAACCGTGTATGCCTGGGATTCACCCGGTTTGGCAATTCCCGGTAATTCCTGGCCGATGTTTAAATTTGATGCGGCCCGGACCGGGAATCATTTTTTTCAAATCCCAAATGGTTTATTTGCATCAAATGGTAACCGACCTACAAACTTACACCTGATGGGCAATTATCCCAATCCATTTAATGCTTTAACAAAAATCAGATTCCGATTGAATCAGAGCAGTCAAGTAACTATTAGGGTATATAATGTGTGGGGACAGAAGGTTGGTCTAATGGCCGATCCCACACCTTATGAACCGGGAGCTCATGCAATTACATTTGATGCCATCGATTTACCCTCCGGCGTATATTTCTATCGTATTGAAACGCAACAGTGGTCTGAGACTGCCAAAATGGTTCTCATGAAATAACCTGTAATTTTACATATTTTATCTCTGCAAAACCCCTGATGGCATGTCAGGGGTTTTTTTAGTCCGGCATATTTTAATTTGGCATTCAAATGAGTCTGTTTTATATTGCCAGTTATTTTTTAACCATGGAGACAAGGTTTTGATGATATATGATCTGATTATTGTTGGTGGGGGGCCCGCCGGGAGTTCGGCCGCATTATTTGCCCGAAAAGCAAATCTGAAGACACTTTTGATTGAAAAGGATAAATTTCCCCGGGATAAAATCTGTGGGGATGCCCTGAGTGGAAAAACCGTGGCAGCCTTGAAAAAACTGAATTTACTGGATACCATGGAACCGCTTCCCAAATATGAGGCAAAGGGCGTCATATTTTCCGCACCCAATGGCAATTCAGTACCCATTACTTTCCGTTCCAGCCTTTCCGAACACACTGGTTTATCCGGTTACGTTTGTAAAAGAATGGATTTTGATAACTATCTTTTTGAGCACGCCAGGCAAAGCACTGAAAGGACCCTGGAGAATTTTACTCCTACAAAATTATACCGGGACGCTGAGGGGATAATGCATCTGCAGGGAATAAAAAACGGATCTTCCAACGAACAAGAATTTATGGCAAGGATGGTAATTGGCGCGGATGGATATAAATCCTTTGTTGCCCGGCAACTGGGGTTTTATAGTCATGAATCTGCCCATATGCTGGTGGCTTTAAGAGCTTATTACGAGAACGTAACCGATATGACGGATTTTATCGAAATCCATTTTGTCCGGGAATCATTGCCGGGATATTTCTGGATATTCCCTTTGCCGGGAAATTCGGCCAATGTGGGAATCGGCATGAGACACCACGATATTAAAAAACGCAATATCGATCTTCAGGCAACTCTGCAGAATGTGATTACTTCACCAACCTTTGCTACCCGCTTTAAACAAGCAAAATTAACCCAGAAGATAAAGGGTTGGAATTTACCCACCGGTAGTATCTTCCGCCCGAATTTCCATGACGGGGTTTTGTTAATAGGTGATGCTGCCGGGCTGGTGGATCCGTTTACCGGAGAAGGTATTGGCAATGCTATGGCATCCGCGGAAATTGCCGTTGAGGTAGCGAAAGAAGCGATATTACAGGGCGATACAACCCGGAGTTTTCTCAAAGTATATGATACGAACTTAAAACAACTTCTTTCCGGTGAACTTAAATTAAGTTATCAGCTGCAAACCATCGGCCGCCGGTTTCCATTTCTGTTGAATCTGGTAATTAACAAAGCCTCTAATAATAAGAAGATTGCCGATTGGATTTCCCTGATGATTGCCGATGAGAACGCTAAGGAGGAATTGACCAGTATGTTTACTTACGTAAAGTTATTATGGACCTGATATTGAACAGATTATTTTTTTAAAATACTGTTGGCGAAGTCGTACATTAAACTTTTCATAAAAAGAATATTGCAATATCATCGGTTCATTTAATCAAGGATTTCTGTGACAATGGGACATGGCAAATTACAATAATTTTTCTATTGATTAGCATGAGCAGGATCTCCAAGCCACCTGTGAGAAGATTGCTCAATAGTATTTTGTCACTCCTGTGAAACACCCAACAAAATCTTATTAATTGAGAATATATTTAGAATAGAATTACAAATAATATTTTATCTTGGATAATTTATTTTAAAGATTTTTACATATGAGTTACTCTTATTCGAATAATCAAGGTAATTTGTGCAATAATAAACATTTCCCAATTCATCATAGGTAAAACTTGCCATTTCATGAGGACTCAGTCCATAATAATTTTGTAAATACTCAATGGAATGACAGATATATTCAACATCAAAATTCTCATCAAGGAAAACTACTATCCTGTCTAATTCTCTTGATGTTGCCGTTATTCGAATCTGTGCACCAACAAAAAAATATTTACTCAGATACTCATTTTTGAAGAAGCAACTCATTGAAACATTACAATTATTACACGTATCATTTGGCAGTGGTTTAGAAATGAAAGTTGTAGTCGTATCATTGCAGAAATCAATAACATCAAAACTATATTTATCTTTTGGCAATTGTCGATCAAGGACCCATCGGACGATTTTACAGTCTGATATTGGGTAGCCATTTATTGGTTTTTGCAATCCTTGATTAACAAATACCTCTACATTTTTATTAATTAAAGTTTGATGGGTTGTTACTTTTATTTGTCTCAAATTTGAGAATGAAAAAAAGGATTTACCATCATCAAAATATAATTGCCCGTTCACTGTCATCAAATATTCTGCTGCTCCAAAATAGAAAGTTCGGGTACGACTGGTCAATTCTTTCTCATTTGATGCATAAAAGTCTACAAAAATTTTTCTCATGCAAGTGCTATCCTGATAAAAAGTCAGCTTATCATAAGATTGAGGTTGAAATACGACTAATTGGTCATTATAAAAAGTGATGTCCGTGATATAACCTGCTTTCTCAGGTCTTATAATCTGAACAACATTACCCTGCATATCCAATTTTAATACCTTGTCTTGAAAAGCTAGATATAAATGACCATCATGATATTCCAAAGCTTTGGCTGCCAGTATATCTTCAGCTCCAATTGTTGGAAAATATTGATAACCAACGGTAAATAAAAGCTCTGGCTTAATTTCAATAACTTGCGAATACGATATTGAGGAGAGTAATAAAACAATAAAAAATAGTAATTTTTTAATGATGTTAAATTCCTCCCAGATATTTTATCTGTGGTTCAAGGAAGACTTTTATAACCTAATACATCCCCATTTTTCCGAAATTCAAGACGGCCATTGCTCTTGTTTAACGGGAGCGGAAAAGCTACCACCCCGGCGATTTCATCGCCATTACCAACCGTAGCGGGTTGTAGTGGCGTGGAGAACATCCCACTGGTTTTTCCCTGCACCTGTTTTCCGTCTTCACTCACCAGGTAGAAATTGCTGGCGTTCACACCGATATTCTGGGAGAGCTGATTATGCACCACGATCAGGAAAGCAAGATACTCCCCGTTTTCCATCTGGTCTGTGATGGCAAAGGGTACGTCCTGACCGGGATCCAGTAAGTTCAATGATTTTTCTCTGGCTCTTTTCAGATAACTTTGGGCCGATTCATTTGCCGGGTCCAGTCTCAGGGCATTAGTCAGATAGATATCTGCATTCAGATACTGAAGCGGATCCCGTCTACCTTTTTTATAGGCGGAAATTCCCCGGTCCAGGTATTTCTGAAAGTTTTCTGTTTTTAACTGAGCAATGGCTTCATTTGCCTGTGCATTGGTTGAATCGTAACGAACAGCCTTTTTTAAATTTTCCAGTGCTTTATTGAAAAATTGTTCTTTCTGAAATGGATTTTCGGCTTTGGCATCCCGATAAGCAAAGGCAAGACTCAGGTAAGCCTGCGACACGCTTTTATTCATCTCCGGTGAGGGGAAACCGGACAGATAACGGAGGCCATCATTGACCCTGGCTTCGAAGGCTTTTAAAACCCGTCTTTTTTCCCAGAAAATTTCACCTTCTTTGAAAAAGGTTGTGGCAATCTTCTCTCTCAATGTCTCATCATTAGGCGTTTTCTTCAAGGCTTCCAGATAGTATTTCAGCGCTTCGGAGTATTTTTGCTCCTGAAAGGCGTCGTCCCCTTTTTGCATGGGCGCCTTCCCACAACTGGCCATAATAAGAATGATGATGCCAATTAAAATACACCTATAGCTTTTCATGGCACTTCTCCCTGTAAAAATAAACAAACATATTACACCACCTTTTAATCCTCAGAAGTATTATCGGCAGCCAATATTCCATTTTTAATCCAAATTTGTATAAAACTTTGGATTTCTTTATTCCTGTGTGATTTGGTATTAGAATTTTCAGGGGGAGATAGAATTTTATTTTGAAAATTTGAATTTAAAATAATCAGATTTCAGATTTAACCCGCAAGCCTCTGGGAACCAGATAGCGTTCGCTCAATTCAAAGAATCCCTGTGCCAAAAGTGCCAATAATGCCGCAGGAATTGCACCTTCCAGAATCAAACCTGTGTTGTCCAGTCGGATACCGGTGAGAATCGGCTGACCGTATCCCCCGGCTCCGATAAGTGCGCCTAAGGTTGCCGTACCAATGTTGATAACAGCCGAGGTTTTTATTCCGGATAAGATTGATCTGGAAGCGAGGGGTATTTCGATTAGGCGGAGTCGGGCAAATGATGGCAGACCCAATGCCTCGGCGGATTCGATGATAGATCCTGAAATATCCTTTAAACCGCCATGGGTATTTCGGACGATGGGTAAAAGGCTGTAAAGAAATAACGCGACAATGGCCGGTTTGGCGCCGATACCCAGTAGTGGTATCATGAAAACAATAAGTGCCAGGGAGGGAATTGTTTGAATGATGCCTACTATTGCCAGAATGACCTGACCAATTTTTTGAATGCGAAAAGATAAGATACCCAGGGGAATCGCGATGAGTATTGCAGAAAATAATGAGATCATAACCAGGATTAAATGCTCTTTTGTTCTTTGCCATAATCTTGCCGCGAGGTTTGTCTGGGAAAATTTCGTTTTCAATCCGAATTTTTCTTTAATGAAATTCGATGCGACATGCTGCTCAGATTCACCCTCAATCTTCACCAGACTATTCATTCGGATCATCTCCTGTTCACTGATTTGTCCCTGGAGTTTTGAGAGGGCATTGACCACCTCAGGACTTCGGCTATTTAGTTCCGATCTGTACAAAAAGACGGCATAATAATCAGGGAAAAAATGTTTATCATCTTTAAGAATCGCCAGGTGATAATATTTGATATCAGCATCGGTGGTATAGAGATCCGTATCATCAATCGCCCCGCTTTCCAATCCGCGATAGGCCAGATCGTGATCAAGACCGACCACCCCGGTTTGTGGCAATTGATAGAATTTCTTCAGACTGGGCCAGCCATCCCGCCGATCCATAAATTCGTTGGTGAAACCAAATTTTAAATTCGGAAATTTTATTAAGTCAGATATCTTGGGAATATTAAGTTGATCGGAACGCTGCTTTTTCATTCCCAGAGCATAAGTATTATTGAAACCAAGCGGTTCGGAAATTGAAACCCCGTAAGATTTTAAAACATCGGATAGCGCCTTGGCGTTAGCAAGGTCTTGTGAGGCTAAAATCTCCTGGATAATTGTACCGGTATATTCCGGATAGATGTCAATCTCGCTCTGAACTAAAGCATTCCACAATATGCGTGTTCCACCCAGCTCCTTTAAATGCTCAACTTTTGGATAAACCTCCCTGACCAGCTGGGTTGCAATACTTCCCAGAATAACTGATTCGGTAAACTTTTTTGAACCGATTTTTACGGTAGTTGAATCCGGTTCAGCAGATGAGAATGAGGTGATCAGCAGAAGAACAAGAATGTATCTGGTCGATTTTTTCATTCCCTATTTCTCCCACTTTCCAGGAATGAACTCCGCTGAGCCTGAACGAATTTAAGTACAAAATCCTCAGCCGGTTCCTTTTGAAAATCCAATAACAATCCCTGTTGAATTATTCTGCCATTTCTCATAAGGATAATGTGGTCCCCAAAAAAGTTGGCCTCACTCAGATCATGGGTTACCATAATGACTGTTTTTTTCAGCATTTGAAAAATAGACTTCAGGTCGGTCTGAAGATCGAACCGGATCATGGGATCGAGTGCTCCCAGCGGTTCGTCCAGCAGGAGTATTTCCGGATTCAGCATCAGTGCCCGCATTAAACTGACCCTCTGGCGTTGGCCCCCTGATAATTCTGCCGGAAATCGGGTAAGTGCTTTCTCCGGGAATTTGGTAAGGTCGGACAAGTCTTTTATTCTTTTTATTGTTTTTATCCTCTCCCAACCCAGATAATCTGCCATGAGGGAAATATTTTTACTGGCAGTTAGATGAGGAAATAGTCCGCCTTCCTGAATAACATATCCCATTTTTCGGCGAATAATACCGATATTATTTCTGGTTATCTCGGTATTTTCGATAATTATTTTTCCGCTGTCCGGGTGGATCAAACCAACAATAAGCCGGATGAGGGTGGATTTACCACACCCGCTGGGGCCGATTAAAATGGTTGTGCCACCGGACGCTGCGGTAAAATTTATTTGCCTTAAAGCAACCGTTGAACCAAATGATTTGGTTATATTTTCAAGTTTAATCAAAATTCAACTAAAGTTTAGATTGATATTTTGCTTTGGAGGAAGTTAGGGCAAAGGGAATTCCAAAGTCAAATTTTAATAATCAAATTAAGATCGGATTATTTGCTAATTATTGGGTAATCTCAAAAAGAATAAAGTTATCCTATGTTTCGGATAAAAACGCCGAGCATACAATTTGTCAAAAAATATTCTCACATTTAAACCGGTGAATGAAACTTAATTTTAAAAAATAAATAAAATTGGAAAAATCGATTCAAATTTATTTTCTATTTTCATGTATTTACATTTTTCTATATGCATTTCTTTTTCATAAAAAATCGATGGTTCGATGGGTATTCATTTTTCTTAGATATCATGATATTTAACAGGATGCACTATATCTGAAATTAAAATTGGAGGCAAGATTTTATGAATATGATAAAAATAATTGGTCTCGGCCTTTGGATATTTATTTTGCTGATGAGTTGTTCCAGTGATACCCCATTTGAAGCAGATAATAATCCCCCACCGGACAATGATCTCAGCAAATTTAGTAAAATTCAGTCCGAAATATTTACCCCCGCCTGTGCCATTTCAGGCTGTCACACTGGCAGCAATCCTCAGGCAAATTTAGACCTTTCTGCCGGAAAAGCCTATATTGCCTTGGTTGATATAAACAGTGTTCAAATTCCATCTCGTAAGCGGGTTGCCCCGGGAAATAGCGCCGGCAGTTATCTGATTGACAAATTAAAAGGTACGAATCTGGCACCTAGTACCAGTCAGATGCCCTTTGGCGGAACCCCTTTAACTTCGGCAACAATTGATTCCATTGCCAAATGGATTGATAGTGGCGCGCCAAATAATTAATCATAGAGGAATTAAATATGTATAAATCATCGAAATATTTATTTTTGATAATTATTATATCATTCAGTTTTCTGTTTTCTGCCGAATATCAGGTCGATCATTCCCGAGAGAATGTGGTAAAATTTATTTCCCATGCCCCTATGGACGATTTTGAGGGAGTAACTGATAAGATCGATGGCTATATCTATTGGGAAGGTGACAACCTTTTAAATAAAAGTGATATGTACTTCGAGGTGGATCTCAATTCAATTGATACCGGAATTGGTTTGCGAAATCGTCATATGCGCGATAATTACCTGGAAACCGATCAATATCCCTATACCCATTTTAAGGGAAAACTGACCAAGGCGGAGAAGGTTTCCGGGAATGAATATAAAGTAACTGCCGAAGGGAAAATGTATATTCACGGGGTTGAAAAGGATATAACGGTAGAAGGAAATATTACTGCTCTGGATAGCGGTTATCACATTACAACTCAATTCGTAACCGCTTTATCTGATTATAAGATTAAAATTCCCCAGCTTATGTTTTTTAAGATCAATGAAAATATGCAACTTGAACTTGACTTTTATGTGAAGAAGATTGAAAAAAATCAATAGGGAGACGTATTTATGAAATCGCGTTTGTTTATGGTTATTTTACTCTGTGGCTTTTTTTTGATATCAGTTTTGACCTTTCCCGGATTCACTCAAAATCCAAATATTTCCTGGAAAAGAAGTTCACCGGAGACTCAACCGGATCTGCAACTTTTTCATTCCCCCCATAGCATCGATTTGCCCACTGCAACCACGCTGCAGAAATGGGATGTTGAATTTGAAATATCCCATCGCTTTATTCCTCCGACCTCTGTGGGTATCAATGGTTTTTATGGACTGGATGGCCCGGTAAATATGAGGATTGCCCTGGGATTAGCCCTTAATAATCGCTCTATTATTACCCTGGGAAGAAGTAATTTTAATGACAATATTGATCTTACCCTTAAATATAAGATATTTGAGATCAGAAATAATACCCTCCCAGTTATAATTGCCGCCCGGGCCGGAGGTGCCTGGAATTCAAATCCGGCTTATATTCAAATAATTGGACGGGATAAAACTAATTCCAGGAATTTTCAGGCATTTGGACAGGTGATTCTTAACACGATGATCCGGAAAAAATTTGGAATAGGAATCGTACCCTCTTACCTCTATAACACCGATATCCGCTTTGAAGATAAAACCAAGGATACTTTTCGTTTAGGATTAAATGCCCAATACTATGTAGGACAATTCTGGAGTGTGTTAATTGAATACACTCCATATATTTCCGGATATCATAGCCTGACAGACCAAAAACACAATCCGTTGAGCTTCGGGATAGAGTTAGAAACCGGCGGGCACTTTTTCAAGATTTTTCTGAGCAACAGCAAATTTTTAAACAGCTCTCAATTCTTGGCCGGAGCAGACTTGCCGGTTGAAAATAACGACTGGCGGCTTGGTTTTACCATTACCAGACTATTGAAATTTGGGAAAAAGATATAAACAATCTTTCGTCCTGGAAATTTGACCCGGTACCAAAAGCAGTAATATACCTTAACGATTAGTTCCGGATTTTGCAGCATTCTCAGAAAAAATGATAATTTGATTTGTGATTTTATCTGCAATATTGCTTCGGTTCTAATTATTTCCTCGTTATAGGGTTAATAATTTTTAATTTTAATTGAGGTAAACTGAATTATATACATCATCCATCGATTCGGTG
>CAYVKM010000046.1:0-28173 GCA_964452045.1 uncultured Calditrichaceae bacterium | reverse complement strand
TACCCGCCCCACCACCAATCGCTGAGCTGTGGCACCAGCCCTTCCACATGCTGGACCAAAAAGACCGGGATGATGGGCGAGATCCACACCGCAAAGATTTTTCCCCGGCTGATGATCGCCAGCAGAATTCCGATGAACGCTCCCAGAATAATCCCATCGATCAGCTGGGCAATCACCCGATCCCTGAAACTAGCCGGTTTAAGTTCTGCAGGATATATTTTATCCGGTTGATAAATATGGAATACTTCGATCCGCATGTTATTCTTTCCCACATTAATAAAAACGCAGTCAATTCAAGAGGAACTTTACTCCAGGTTCCGAAACGCCCTCAACACTTCGCCGGCATGCTCCTCCACCCGGACTCTGGTAAATATTTTTACGATTATCCCCTCCTTGTTCACCAGAAAAGAATAACGCCGGGGACTTAAATATCCGAGGATTGGACCATAAGCCCCAAAGGCTTTAGTGGTTTCCCTGGTTTGGTCACTGAGCAAAATAAAAGGTAATTGGTATTTTTCCTTAAACTCTCGATGGGATTCCGGAGAATCGTAGCTGATCCCCATAACCTGGATGCCGGCGGTAATCATTTCCTGATAGGAATCCCGGAAACTGCAGGCCTCCTTTCGGCAGCCGGGGGTATCGTCTTTGGGATAAAAGTAGATGACCAGTTTTTTACCCAGGAATTCATCCCGGGAGCGGAGATTCCCCTGTTCGTCTTTCAGTTTGAAGTCCGGTGCCGGATCACCAACCTTTAGTTTCACTTTAGACTTCCCTCTTTCTTCTCTTATTTTAAATTCAATTGCTTATTACACGATGCACAAAATCAAAATTATCCCAGATCCTCCCGGACAAAATTGACCAGGTGTTTGTTAAAATTCAGACAGGTGAGGGTGAATCCCCTTTCCGGCCGGTATTCCAGGATGGAATAGGCTGCGGTATCGATATGCACTTTCCAGAAATAAGGTTGGGGTATATTTAATACTGCGGCGATCAGCGGCTTTAACACCGCCCGGTGGGAAACAACCGCAATTTTCCCCTGGGGATGTTTCTTCATCAATTCCTGCAACGCCCGATAGGATCTCTGCCTGACCTGTGCCAGGGTTTCCAGTTCGGGAAAATTTAATTTTTCCGGTTCGGTTGTCCAGAGTTTCCACAGATCGGGATAGCGCTCCCGGATCTCATTTTTCTTCCGGTTCTCCCAATCGCCCAGGGAGATATTGGTAAAACCTTCATCTATCTTCAGAATTGGCCTTTCGTTGGCCAGAATTTCTGCCGTGGTGAGCGCACGCTTTAACGGACTGCTGTAAATGGCATCAAATGATATGGATTCTAATTCCTGGTACAGCGCCTGCGCCTGCCGGATTCCATTTTCATTCAGGGGAAAATCATGCCGCCCGCGAAAGCGATCCTCCCGGTTGCCAACCGATTCCCCGTGACGGATCAGATAAATTTCCAGCATGGTAAGCCTTTCTTATTTTGATAAAATTTGCAGCCATGAAAAAGCATCAACAAGTGAAATAAATTTTCTGCAACCATGATCACTGGTTTCTCGTCTTGATTCGAATTAAGAGTGTCTCTATATTTGGCCAATCATTTTGCATCGATTGCAGAACAGGGCAACCATGAATTTAGTTCAATTTCTGACTTTCGCGTTTTTATGCATCGTCTGGGGAACCACCTGGGTGGCAATAAAAATCTCGCTGGAAGGACTGCCTCCTTTTGGCGGTGCGGCACTCCGCTTTACCATTGCCCTGATACTGCTGTTCCTTTATACCCGGCTGAATAAGATCTCCCTGAAAATGAACCGGAAGAATTTTATGGTGGTAGCGATAACCGCCTTCCTGATGTATCCCATCGATTATGGTCTCATTTACTGGGGCGAGCAATACCTCAGTGCCGGGGTAACTGCTATTTTTTTCGCCACATTTCCACTGTTCACCGGTATCTGGGCCACCTTTCTTTTTCGCAACGAAAAATTCCACTGGAATAAATTTATCGGTCTCATGCTTGGCATCGCGGGAATAATCATTGTCTTTCTGGATCAGCTGCTGATTACCCAGTTTGAACGAACGGTAGCGATGGGAACTCTGGCCATTATCCTGGGCGCGGCCGGTGGTTCCATGTCGGTGGTGATCATAAAAAAATACTTGACCGGAGTCAATCATATCTCCCTCAGTTTTCACCAAATGCTACAGGGGGTTATCTACCTTTTCCTCTTCAGCACTGTTACCGAAAGCTATGCGGATTTTCACCCAAGTCTGCGGATCGTTCTGGCAGTGGTCTATTTGGGATTGTTCGGTTCGGCTATTGCCTTTGCGCTTTATTACTGGCTATTGCAGAAAGTAAGTGCCATTACCCTATCACTGATTATCTATATTACCCCCATTGTGGCGATTATTGTGGATTATTTTATGTTCGGGGAAGTTATCGAAATCCGGGCGATAATCGGCATGATCATTATTTTCAGCGGAATTGCTTTTGTCGAGATGAACAGAAGTAATGTGAACCGTTTTCTGAATTTATTGCGGATGAGTAATCTGAACCGGTAGGTCTGGTTATTTCAGGCTTGTCTTTTCCTAAATGCGATTTCAGTCATTTTTTCCGGATATTTGCCGGTTATCCTGGAATAAAATTCCTGGAATTTTTTGAAATCAGCTTCAATATCCCCGGTCAGATGAATCGGTTTTCCGATGCCGCCCACCTTTTTGGAATAATCCAGATATCCCGGGATCACCGGTACCTGAGCACCTTTAGCGATGTAATAAAATCCTGTGCGCCAGCGCTCTGCTTTTTTGCGGGTCCCTTCCGGTGCCATGGCCACAATCAGCTGATCGACGCTGTTAAATTTCTTTACCACCTGATCGACAAAATTGGTGGTAAGCTCCCGGTTGACCGGAATTCCACCGATCCATCCTAAAAACCAGCCATACGGTTTTCGGAAAAGTGCGTGTTTCCCAACCCAGCTTAATTTCAGACCAATTGCGGTCATCACCAGGTAACCGATAAAAAAATCCCAGTTTGAGGTATGGTATACACCAATCATCACATATTTGGACTGATTCAGCGACACACTGCGGATGCGCCAGCCCATGAAGAACAGGACGATCCGGGAGAAGATCCGGGTCAGGTTGAAGCGGGAACCTATGATGGTCGATCTTGGCATATCGGATATATTAAATTTAAAAGGGCAAGCATCGATCTTAAATTTGTTTGATACTTACCCTTTAAGTTTAGTCGGTTCAATTACTGTTTTTTGACCGCAGTTAACGTTTCCACGGATTTTTGGGGATTGATCAGTTTTATTCGGCCATCCTCACTATTGTCTGTACCGGTCTTAATCAAATCGATTACCTGGGCCACGGTCAATTTAGGATTCAGGGCAAAAAGTTTTCCGGCCAGATTGGTTACATTGGGTGCAGCCATGGAGGTTCCGGAAAATGCCAACTGTTCTCCTCCTGGAATGTAGCTCTTTACTTCAAAGCCATTGGCATAAACAGCCACGCTTTTGCCAAAACTGGTGAATCCGGTCTCTTCTCCTGCTTGATCCACTGCGCCAACCGTCAGCACATTGGGTAAATCGAAGGAAGAGGGAATAACCTCGTCAAAGGTCACATCATTATCAGAGTTTCCGGCGGCGATTACGAAAAGGATATCCGGGGTACTTTTGAGAGCGTTATACAATCCATCGCGATAAACATCAAAAATCTCCCGGGCCATCTTTCCCCGTTCCTCGGCATCCTTGCCAATACCGTTTGCTTCCAGACCGGACTCCACTTCCTTTAAACTGGTCCCCCAGCTCATATTAACCGCCCGGATGTCATGGGCTTTAAAATAATTTACCGTTTCCTGGTAATTTTGCCCGGCCTTCCTGGCCAGCTCCACCGTCGGGGGTTCGGGGATAATGTGATAATCAAAAGTCAACCGGGCCACCAGAATTCTGGCGGCGGGATTGTCTTTAGCAGCAATACCTGCCACATGGGTTCCATGGGCATAAATACCGAATAGTCCGATCTCTTCAATAAATGGTTTTACCTGATCCGGGGTCATACCGGACATTTTTTTCTTCAGGTCCGTAGCTTCCGGACTTTCTACAGCCGCCTGCAGGTCCTCCAGCCCTTTCATCTGATCTTTCATATCGGGATACTTTTTTTTCTGCTCTGCGGTTAAGGGAAAGAGTAAATCGCTGGACTTTTCTTCGTGCAGGGTAAAGGCAATGCCATGAACATCGTCAACAAATCCGTTTCCATCATCATCCTTTCCGTCCAATTTTTCTTTCGGATTGGTAAAAAGCTGATTCTGATAAATTTTGATATCAACCCCGCTATCCCAGATACCAATGACCACCGGCGATATTTTTTTACTGCCGGTAAGATCAACCGACCTTGCTTCCCAGATGTCCGGCTTCTTAACTTTATTTTTATCAATATAGGCCTGCAGTACTTCCACCATTTCATCTTTTAGCGGTAGAACATTGTTCATGGTATAATACATTCCCACCAGTCGATTTGCCACATCGCCACTGATATTTCCGGTCTTTTCTACCGCTGGCTCGATAGTGCTTTTGATAATACCGATCAGGAAGTTTTCACTCCAGATTTCCATTCGTCCTTTCATGGACTCCATGTCATCCTGGACAACGTCCCAGGGAAGGGCATTAACCTGCTCCGCAAAATATTTTTTAAAGGCGTTTTTGTAGCTCGGATCATTCTCACCGACCTCCTGGCGGGCCTTTACCATAGCTATGGTGGCAATACCGCGAGTGAGTTTATCCGCGGGTTTCTCATCCAGGCCTCTTAAAAATTCGATTGTTTCCAGCACCTTGGAATAATTTTTGTCGAACATATAAAAAATGTTCATTAATCCATATAACCGTTTCTGGGTGGTGTTATCCTCAATATCATATTTTTGCAGAACACCTTCCACATCCGAACGGACTTTTGCTGCAAATTTAGAAAACAGGCTATCGTCAGTAATCATATCCGTCACCGTCCCGGTAACCTGGTAGGTAAACCGGGGCAAGTCATCCAGTTTGGTGATTTTTTCTTTCTCCTGGGCAGTTGCTGTTAAGGGAATCAGCATCCACAGGGCAATCAATACAACGATAATAATTTTTTTCATCAGACACTCCTCTAATAATATTAAATTTGGATTAAGTATTAATTACAAATTAGAAAGTTAAATGCAAACTATTTTGGTTTATCCCATTCCTCTTTTTAACGGAATTCATGATATAACCTTATAATCCCCAAATCTACTGCGGATTATTTCCAGTACTTTTTCGCGGCTGGGAAAATTGACCCAGATAAATCCCAGGAAAAATATTGCGGAGAAAAGATTTATCCAATAGATCGGATGCTCTGCTATTGTCCCGGACATGATGCCCAAAAAACAAACCATGATTCCGAAGAATACCACAAATTCCAGCATGGCCAGGCGCAAAATATATGCTGTCCGTAAAATAACCATCAATTTCTGCCCGGTGTCGGTTATTTTGGCCAACTGTGGTTTAAGCTGGCGGTAAAAGATCTTTGACCACCAATTTTCTGAAAAGAAACTTTCAAACACTTTACCGGAAAGCGGGATAAAAATAATGGCAAACAGGAAATGAACCATGGTTAAAATGTTCAGGAACCCGGTGTCGGGCATCTGTTGTTCCTGTAAATCAAGTGAATTCATAATTAGGGTAAGAGCCAGAAAAATGAGCATACCCAAACCCAGACCCAGATGAATTATCTGCAAAACCAGAATATCTTTTTTTGAGATCGACTGTTCCAGATTCAGGTTATCTAAATGTAAGTTTTGTTCCATCACTTTCCATAACATGCTGCATTTTCAGTACAGAGTAAGCTGACCAGGAAATGATTTGATAAATTAAGTCATCCCCTAAAAATCCCAAATACTTTTTTGAAATTCCCGGATTTTCGCTTAATTCGGTTTTTAAGAATCCTTTTCCTTTGTGAGGTCAAGGGACATTTATTATATTTAGCTCGTTATGCTAAGTGTTAAAAATGAATGAATATATGAATTCCTATTTAATAGAAATTTCAAATGATGTTGTCACCCTGAACTCGATTCAGGGTCTCAAATATCAATAAATTAGATACTGTTCCCGCAGTTGCGGGACAGCATGACATATTATTTAATAGTCGAAATTTTTATCCTACTTTAGCTGATAGGTCAAAAGAGTTATATTTAGACCTTATTTCTGAAGACAGAAAGAAAATTCAAAAATAATAAGGAGTGTTTAAAATGAATGCCAAAATTCTAAAACTACTGGGAAATGAAGCCGATTCTCTGCTCAATCACACCTCTAATACGGTTCCCAAGAAAGACCTGCATCTTCCCGGTCCGGATTTCGTCGACCGCATTTTTGCACCGTCTGACCGACATATCAATGTAATGAAAAATCTACAGTGGCTGTTCAGTACTGGTCGGTTAGCGGGTACCGGATACGTCTCCATCTTGCCGGTAGATCAGGGGATCGAGCATTCTGCCGGTGCTTCATTTGCCCCCAATCCAATGTACTTCGATCCGGAAAATATTGTTAAGCTGGCCATGGAAGGCGGCTGCAACGGTGTGGCTTCTACCTTGGGAGTACTGGGTTCTATCTCCCGCAAATATGCCCATAAAATTCCCTTTATCGTAAAAATAAACCATAACGAATTACTGACCTATCCCAATAAATTCGATCAGATCATGTTTGCGGACGTGGAACAGGCCTGGGATCTTGGTGCCGCTGCGGTGGGCGCTACCATCTATTTTGGCTCGGACAATGCCGACCGTCAAATCCAGGAAGTCAGTCAGGCCTTTAAAATCGCTCATGACATGGGAATGGCGACTGTTTTGTGGTGCTACCTCCGGAATTCCGCTTTTAAGAAAGATGGTGTAGACTATTCTATTTCCGCCGATCTTACCGGCCAGGCGAATCATCTGGGTGTTACCATCGAAGCCGATATCATCAAACAAAAACAGCCGGAAAATAATGGTGGCTACACCGCGCTCAATTTCGGTAAAACCCATAAAAAGGTTTATTCGGAATTAACTACGGATCATCCGATTGATCTAACCCGTTATCAGGTGGTAAACAATTATATGGGACGCGCCGGATTGATTAATTCCGGTGGTGCTTCCGGGGAGAACGACCTGGCCCAGGCGGTGCGAACAGCAGTGATTAACAAACGGGCTGGTGGCATGGGTTTGATTTCCGGTCGGAAAGCCTTCCAGCGGCCGATGAAGGAAGGTATTGAATTGCTCAATACTATTCAGGATGTTTTTCTGGAAAAAGAAATTACCGTGGCATAATTTTAAATCATTTACTACAGCAAAAGGCGGTATCGGTAATTACCGCCTTTTTTATTTCACATTCAATTGTCCGACTTTAATTTAAAATATTTGGCAGTTTGGGAAGTAAACTTTATATTTTCTGGAATTTAAAAACAGAGTAAAGGAATGAAAAAATTTGCTATTCTCGGGCTGGGAAGTTTCGGAGAAAGCATTGCCAAAGCCCTTACGGAAAAGGGCGCCGAAGTTATCGCCATTGACAAGGAAATGCAGCGGGTCGAGGATATTCAGGATTATGTCTCCATTGCAGTAAAACTGGACAGCACAGATGAGAATGCCCTCAAATCCCAGGGAATTCAGGATGTGGATGTGGCGATAGTTTGCATCGGAGAAGATTTCGAATCAAATTTATTGACCTCAGTGATCTTAAAACAGATTGGCGTACCAATGGTGGTTACCCGGGCCACCAAGGCAGTGGAAGAAAAAATCCTGAATGCGGTAGGGATTGACCGGGTTGTCCTTCCCGAGCGGGAGGTTGCCGATAAACTTTCCTATACTTTAATGCACCCTAATTTTAAGGAAATAATCTATCTTGGTGGTGAATTAAGTATTGCCGAATTTGACGCGCCGAAAACTTTTCACGGCAAAACCCTGGAGCAAATACACCTCCGGGATAAATACGGTCTCAATTTGATAACCATCCACCGTCATAGAAGTGAAGATGAGAGAGCAGAAAAAGGACCATTGAAAGATGTGATCATGCCCGGTGCCCAGACTTCAATACAGGAGGGAGATACCTTAATCGTGGTGGGAAAGAAAGACGATTTGAATAAATTACTATCGAAAATTTCATGACCGGAATCATGATAAAAATTTAGAATACTTATTTATTTGATATTTATGAGACCAAACGTATATCTTAATCTGTTTTTCCCCGCAGGTTATCTTTCAGGAGAAAATGATGACAGCAGAACACCAGAAAGAAGTATCGGTAATAAAGAAAGCACAGATTTTGTTGAAACTTCTGAATAAGGAAGAAATTGAATCTGCTTTCTCAGAATTTTCAGCGATACAATTAAAGAATCTTCGGGATTTCTTTGAAGAAGAGGTTTACCATGTTGCTGCAAAACAAGATCCTGAATCTATTCCGGCAAACAGCCTGAAAGCGAGATACGAACCGGTGGACCGCTATTATACCAGGCAGGATTGCCGGGAACCGATAGAAGCTTGCACCAGCGAAACCTGCTATACTTCGAATCCGATTTGTTTCAGTCGAAAAATGGAATCCCATATCAATGTGCTTACCGACATCTTGAAAAGCTATCTATTTAAAGACAATCTGAATGGAAAAAACAAAAGCGAAGAATTATAATAATACTAAATTGGTCCTTTCCCTGACCGGGATAGCAATTGACCTGCTTTTTTGGGTGATGCTCATTTTCAGCGGACTGAATATTATATTGTCCCGGTTCTCCCAGGGCTTTACCGACAATCTCTTTATCCATTTTTATATCTTTGCCGGAATTCTGGGAATCGCCAGCCTTCTCATTAAAATGCCTTTATCAGTTTACAGCGGTTATATTATTGAACATCAATTTTCACTATCCACCCAGAAGTTTGGGCAATGGCTGTGGGAACAGGTAAAGGGATTTTTGGTGGGAATCGTTTTGGGATTTGTGCTGATGACCATATTCTATTATTTACTCTGGAAACAGCCCACACTATGGTGGTTTTATGTGTGGTTGTTCATTCTGGCCTTCAGTATTCTCTTATCCCGTCTGGCGCCGGTACTCATCTTCCCACTTTTTTACAAATTTAAACCATTGGAAAATGAGACTATCAAAGAGAGGATTAATAGAATTGCCCGGAAAAACAAACTGCATATTTCCGGCATCTTCCAGTTTAATTTGAGTAAGACAACCAAAAAAGCAAATGCGGCATTTACCGGTATTGGCAAAACAAAACGGGTAATTCTGGGTGATACCCTGTTGAATAATTTCACCGATGATGAGATTGAAACCGTATTCGCGCATGAGGTTGGCCACTACCGCTATAAACATCTATGGAAAGGGATCGCAATTTACAGTGCCCTCTCCCTGGCTGGTTTATTTCTGGTTTATCTGGTCTACTCATCAATAATATCGCATTTTAACTATCCGCCGCACCAGCTCGAAGCCCTGCCCTATCTGGGATTGCTGCTTTATCTGTATGGATTTATAACCGGTCCGATCAGCAACGCAATCAGCCGCCATTTTGAATATCAGGCAGATAATTTTGCAGTCGCCGAAACATCAAAACCTGCGGTATATCAGGCCTGCCTGGAAAAATTAGCCGACTTAAATCTGGCCGATCAACAGCCTCATCCCCTGGTGGAATTTCTTTTTTATAGCCACCCGTCCATTGAACATCGAATCGAAAAAATTTCAGGAGAAATAAAATGATTAAAAATCTGATGATTGCCATTTTACTGATCACCACCACTTTGAGTCTGGGTAGTGAAACCGATAATTTCACCTTTAAACTGCCTAAATACTCATATCATAAATTCAACAATGGGTTTGAATTGATCATGGTGGAAAACCATACCAACCCGCTTATTGCCTCGGTTGTGGTTATCCGAACCGGTCTTCGCAATGAAACCCCGCAGGATAACGGCGTATCGCACATGCTGGAACACATGACCTTTAACGGCACGGAAAAGCGCACCCAGAAACAACTCTACGACGATCTGGATTATTATGGCATTTACCTTAATGCCCAGACCTCGGAAGATTATACCACTTTCATGGCCCTGAATCATAAAGATCAGAATGAAAATACCCTGGAAATTCTGTCGGACATGTTGTTCCGCTCCAATTTCCCGGTAGAAAAATTCGAGAAGGAAAAGGGGATTATTGTTGAAGAGATTCGCAAGGACAGCGAAAACCCGGATTTCCAGAAGGATCAGAAACTGCGTCAGGCCTTTTATCAGAATCCTCCTTATTCCATGCCGGTGATCGGTACCGTTGAAACGGTACAAAATATGACCCGGGAGCAGGTCGTTCAATACTATCAGACCTATTACTCGCCAAATAATATGATAGCCATCGTGGTCGGGGATTTTTCTCCGGATGAGATGTTGAGTGAAATGAATCGATATTTCGGAAATGTTCCGGCAAAAGAAGTCCCGTCAAGGCAAATTAAACTGGACCAGAAATTTCCCTTTCTCTATACCGAGAATGAATCAAAAGGTGAGCAAACAGTTTTTATTAAGCTACCAGCTCCCACCTTTAATTCGGCCGGATATATTCCTTTTCAGTTCATTTTATCCTCCGAATTCGACAGCCAGAATGGACGGGTGGTTCAGGAACTGAAGCAAATGGAAAACCTAAAAATCAAAAAAATTCAGGTGGACTATGAATACCACCCCGAATTTGCTTTTCTGACCTTGAAAATAACTACCCCGGATTCCACGCCTGCTGAAGTAATCATTAAATCAGTAGCTGACAGGTTGGACTCATTGAAATACACAGAAATTTCCGATCAGGAAATAGCGGTCACTAAACGCCAGGAGGCAATCTCCGAGATCCTCCAAACCGAAAAAATAATGTATTACGGTTTTCTGAAGGCACAGGCTTTGGCGGTAGGTGGTAAAGAATCCTTTGAAAAAACCATACCTGCGGTTTTGCAGATTAAAGATAAGGCTATTAACAATTTTCTGCATACCTACGCCCAGTCATATCAGTCCCCTGAAAAAATGTACAAACCGGATAACTGGGCAAAAGATGTCTCTTTGAAAAATTACGAGCAGCGCACCAGCAAGAGCGAAACTGGCAAGAGCAAGATTTATCGGCATGTGTTTAAAAACGGTTTGACCATGCTGCAGCTTTACAACACGGACAATTCCGTTCTGGCAATGCATTTCTTATTTAAGAATCGAAGTGCCTTCGAACCCGAAGTACAGACAGGAATTGCTGATTTCCTCCATCATGCCCTTTTCAAATCCTCCAAAAATTACTCACAGGAACAATTAGAATTTCAGATAAAAAACATCGGGGCAGAGATTAAAGCCTATGATTGGGATTTTATCCCCTATGATGATTATTACAATGTTCCGGAATATTCTTACATACGGTTTGTGACGCTGGATCAATTCTTTGATGAGGCTATGAAAATTGCGGCGGATAATATCTTATATCCGAATCTGGATTCTGTTTTCTCGGAAACCAAAACACAAATGGAACAGCTGGCTGCCCGAAAGGCAAAAAGTGCCAGTAAAGCTGCCAAACTGGGATTTATGAAATTGATTATGGGAGAAAATAATCCGTTGACTAAACCGGTGAGCGGAACACCAGCAACGATCGAAAATATCAGCCTGGAAGATCTGAAGAATTTTCATCAAAAATACTTCACCGCCGGTAATACGATTCTGACTGTGGTAAGCAGTCTGGATTCGGCAACTGTATTCAGCGCCGCGGGAAAATATTTCAATAGTATGCCCCTTCTCCAGGAAGAAATAGTTTTGCCAGAGATACTATTGACTCAATCAATAGAAAAAGACAGTACCAATATCGGGAGTCAACAGGCGTACATCGAGCTTGGATACATTTTCGATGCTCCATCCCAAGACGGCATGCCACTTCAGATGATGAACGGCATGTTAAGTGATCAGATTGCTTTCAGTTTGCGCGAACAAAAGGGATGGGCTTACCGGCTTGGCAGCCGCATTAATGGGATAGAAGGCAAATTTCTGCTCAACGTTTCCATGGGCACCGGCAGAAAGACCACCTTTCCGGCGATTAAGGGAATCCTGGATGAGATAAGCGCATTTAAGGTGAAAGATTTAACTAAACACCTGGTTGAACAAACAAAAAACAGCCGGATTGCCGCGCTTGTTCGTCGGCGGGCTAGCCGGGAGAACCAGGCCTTTGTGCTGGGAACGAATGAATTTAGCGGCAAATCCCCGAACTATTTCTTTTCCATATTTGATGATATTAAAACAGTTACCATGGGATCTATTCTTGACGTCCGAAACCGATATTTACAAAATGATATTTATGACTTATTTTATACAATACCCGGCGGAGAAATGGAAAAAGGAAAACAAATGATGGGTATGCCACCGAATATGGGACATTAATCATTTTCACCTAACTGCAAAAAAAATATGGCGTTCAATTTTCTGAAAAGGGCTAAAAAGGATCATCCGCCGGACCGGGATGTGGTTCAAATCAATGGTGAGAATATTGTTTTCAATTCAAAGGGTTTGATACCCGCCATCATCCAGAAAATTGAAAAGAACAAAACGGAAGTAATTGATTTGATTTTTATGAATCCCGAAGCGCTGGATTTAAGTATAAAGTCAGGTGAAGTTTTTACCTACCGGCGTTCAACCGGTCAGATTGAGAGACTGGGGATAGAATCGGAAACCGGATTTAGAATCGAATCAATTAAACTGGGAAAGAGGCACCGATCGCTGCTGATTACGGTATCTGCTGTTGATAAACTGATAGATAAGCAATGTTTTAAAATTGAACTTTTCAAAAAATAAATGGGAATGTTGCTGCTTCTTCCCTGAATATAAACCCCACTTCCCTGTGGGGCACGAGGCGCAACATTCCCATTCTTATCTTAAATCAAATTTTTAGTTAATTGAGTGCCTGTTGTATAATATCGGCCAGATTTCCAATCTTATAAGGCTTTTTTAAAAATAACCGATAGCCCATTTTTCTTAAATTGTCATAACTTTTAGGCTCCGCATAACCGCTGGTGAATATAATTTTAGCCTTCGGATCCACCTCCAGAATATGCTTGGCCGCCTCAACCCCATCCATTACCGGCATTTGAATATCCATCAAAATGGCATCAATTTTTTCTTTTTGCGACTTAAACAAGTCTACAGCTTTTTTACCATTGTCAGCAGACAAAACTTTGTAGTTTAAACTTTGAAGCATGCCGGTCAGGGTTTCCTGAATCATCATCTCATCATCGACAATCAGTAAGGTTCCTGTACCCGGTTCCACTTTTTCCACCGGAATGGGAACAGTCTCTGCCCGCTCTTCACTTATCGGAAAATAAATGAAGAACTGGCTCCCCTTTCCCAGTTGGGATTCTACATCAATAACTCCCTTATGTCCTTTCACAATTCCATAAACCACACTCAGTCCAAGACCGGTTCCTTTGCCCTCCTTCTTACTGGAAAAGAACGGATCAAATATTTTATCCAGATATTTATTGGGAATCCCGGAACCAGTATCTTCTACGGATAAACGGACGTATTTACCAGGCTCGAGATTAGGATCATACCCCATTTTTTCGGATGAGCGAATGGTAATATTTTTCGTTCTGAATATAAGCTTTCCACCCTTGTACATGGCATCCCTGGCATTGACTGAAAGATTCATTAGAATTTGTTCAAGCTGACCCTTTTCTGCCTTCACATTCCACAGTTTTTTATCCAGTTCCTGGATAATCTCAATCTTCCGGTCCAGCACCCGGCGAAACATTTTAGCAAAATCCGATACTACATCATTAATATTTAAAATTTCGAAGTTCTCCCGACTGCTTCCGCGGGAGAAAGAGAGAATCTTTTTGGTTAACGATGCGCCCTGATCTGCGGCTCTCTCGATGGTATCCAGATACTTCAGCCATTCCTGATTGTCCTGTACCTTCAATTTTAACAGCTGGGCATTGGGCATGATAATCGCCAGGATATTATTAAAATCATGGGCAATGCCACCGGCAATTTCGCCAATATTCTCCAATTTCTGATCCTGAATCAGTTTCTTCTCCAGTATCACTTCCCGGGTAACATCCCGGATAATGTAGATCATGCCATCTTTTATTTCGCCATCACTCAGTAAGGGTTGAGAGGCAATTTCCACCAGCCGAGCATTTGGATCCTTTTTGATATCCAGATGGTGCTGGATCACCTGTTTTCCATCCTTATTAAACTGTTGTGATAAAACCTCAAACAGACCAATATCCTTGAAATGCTTCAGGGAAAAGATGTTTTCATTTACCATAAGATCAGCATCGTCCAGTTCGATGATTTTCAGCAGTTCGTTGTTGTACCAGAGAATCCCACCCTGTACATCCACCACCAATAATCCGACCGGAATCTGGTGAAATATCGAGACTACTTCCTTTTGAATTTTATTCAGCTGAGCGGTTCTCTCGCGGATCCGCTCCTCCAGTCTTTCATTATATTCATGTAATTTTTTATTAAGCAGAGATTTTTGTTTGTAATAATAATTCAGCTTTAAAACCATCTCATTGAATTTCCGGGCCAACTGGCCAAGTTCGCCCTCATCATCCACATGGATTTGATGATGGAAATTTCCCTTAATCACCTGCTCGGTGCCATCCATAATGTCGTGAACGGGTTTGGTAATTCTCCGGCTAAAACGCTGCAATAAGACAAGCCCTAGGAACAGAAGAAGGGTACTGATCAGCAGGGAAGTATATTTAGCAGATTTCATGGAATAATTGATCCCGGCATCATTAAAACCTAATAAAATGTAGCCCCAGGGCGTTTCCTTGGCCTCCATTTTTACCGGATAGATCACCACTTTTTGTTCCGGGCTCTCCTGGTGAATAACCGGTTTTGTGCCAAAATCGTGTTGGTGATCCCGGATTAGATCATTGGTGAATGCCGCCATTTCACCCGTTTTTTTGGAATCGCTGAACACTACCTGTTTATTCCGGTTTAGTAAGGCAATAAAGTCAAAATCTTCTTCCTCTAAAAAAGTGCTCCCGATTTTATAAAGCTCCACTTCGTTATCGTTGATCATGGGATAATAGGAAACCGAAGAAATATTCCGGGCCAGGGCCAGGATGTGATCGTGATATTCTTTTTTGACGAAATGAATGTAAATATTTTGGGAGATAATCAGCGAGGCAAAATAAGCAGAGACAAATAAAAGACTAATGGTCAGCACCAGTCGGTCATATAGACTTTTATTTTTAAGGTTGAAAAGGGTCACGTCGATGAAATTTCCTCAAAGATAGACAACCTATTTATCGGCATCTTCAATAAAATGTTTATCAAAATATTTTTAGTTTCGTAGGGAATTTCAGGGGAAAAATCTGATGGGAACAGAAATAAAGAATGTTCGACTCAGAAAGAAGGTTTATAGAGAATACCCAGAAAAATCTGTGGCTTTTTTTCACAGCAGAATAAACTTGGGAAGAAAATTCAGAAGATAATTTCAGGGAAGGAAATAACTATCTGCTCAAAAATAGAATCCGGTTGCGGATGGCATCGATGCAGACCGGATCGAAGGCGATCTTCCGGTTGGAAAACATGATACATTCCAGAGCGGGACGGTAGATCCCGCTGGAAGCATATCCCGCCCCCTCAAAGGCACCAATTTTATTTTTATAGGGATGACCGTCAAAAAAATGGTCGATCCACTCCTGATGCGACTCCGATAAGTTATTCATTTTTTTATTTGAGCTATTCTCGGTATTTAATTTTCTATATCTCTCCGCATAGTTGTTATTCTCCTGATCATATTTTACCTTGTTCCAGGGTGTCGGAACTGGTGTACCAGCCAGAATAAATCTCTCCCACTTCACCCGGTTTGGATTCAATAACACGGTCAGATTCGGTTCCCAGGGCTCCACATCGGTGGGATAAAAATCGTTATAAGCGACATCGCTGGTGTAATATTCATCCCCCAAACCACCAAAACTATGACCAAATTCATGGATAAATATATTGTCGGACCATTTATTATTCACCGTGATACAGGCATACAAATTATAGATTCCCCCACCCCCGTAAAAATTGGAATTCACCAGAATATACAGGGCATCGTACGGGACAGCAGAGGCAATATCGGTAACCGCTAACTGATCGAAAGTCATCAGGTACCGTTGCGAGCCAAAGGTGCTGAAACTGGCATTTAAAACTGTATTCTTATATTGATTTCTGGCCGGGTCATCCACACCCGAATCCACTGACGGTTTAAAGACGGCTCGAATATTGAAATTTCCCATTTCAGTTTTAAAGGGTTCGGTCTGGAATAAAAGATCGGTAAAGCGATTAACATCGGTTTTAAAATTTTCCATTTCGAATTGATTGTAACCCTCAGCGATAAATGCCAGATCCACCTTTTGGGCAGACGGACCATTTGACAGAATATCGAACACCCGGAGACCTGTGGCTCTGTTTTCTTTTCGAACCTGCCCGGAATTTGGATCGATCACCCAGTTGCCAATCGACCGGGTGAAATGGTTCTGTTCATCCCGTTTTAAAAATTCCACCAGAATCTGGTTTTTGGGAAAGGGAACGCGTACTACTTCTTCAATCACCTTCGAATTTCCGGAAATGGCTTCATCGGTTGTCTGCCACTCGTTAAAAAGTGTGCTGAAACCATAGGAATAGATAAGCAAATTGGAAGATAAATCGGTTACCTTTACCAGATAAGCACCAAGATTAAGGGTATCGATCAGGTTCACCCTGCTCCCGGCCCAAAGCGAATCCTGATACAATTCTCCTGGTACTGCCTCTTCCTCATTACTGTTTCCGTAGTGATAATAGTGGATTCGCAGGCATGCATCAGTAAAATATTTGTGATAATCCACTTGGGCGGAGAGATTTATTGTGAAGAACGATATCAGGAGTATGATGATCTTCATATTAATGTTTTTATCTAATTCTAAAATGGATGAATGAAACCGATCTATAAAAATCCCTGGATGATTTTAAATCGAAAAGACCTTTTAGTTCTTTAAAATATATTTGGCAATGGTCTGTAACTGCATGTTGGAAGTCCCTTCATAAATTTGCCCGATCTTGGCATCCCGGTATAGTTTTTCCACCGGATACTCTTTGGTATAACCATACCCGCCATAAATTTCCAAAACTCTGGAAGTAATCTGTTCAGCGATCCGGGAAGAAAATAGTTTGGCCATGGCTGCCTCTTTCAGAAAGTCCATACCGGCATCTTTCAAACGTGCCGCATTGTAAACCAGCATTCGGGCCGCTTCCAGATCGGTAGCCACATCAGCCAGTTGAAACTGGATGGCCTGAAATTCCGAGATTGTCTTGCCAAACTGCTCTCTTTCCTTTGAATACCCCATTCCGTATCGAAGGGCAGCCTCCGAAATCCCAATCATCTGTGCTCCAATGCCAATCCTGCCTTCATTCAAGGTCTCGATAGCTACCTTGTATCCTTTGCCTAATTCCCCCAGGATATTCTCTCTGGGAACTATGCAGTTATTCATGACCAGTTCGCAGGTACTGCTGGCCCGGATACCCAGTTTATCCTCTTTTTTGGAAACCGAGAAACCTTCAAAATTCCGTTCGACGATAAAGGCGGTGATTCCCTTATAACCGGCAGAAGGATCGGCATTGGCAAAGATGATGAACAGATCCGCCTCTCCCGCATTGGTGATCCACAATTTTTGACCGTTAAGTACAAAATGGTCACCTTTTGCTTCAGCCCGCGCTTTAAGGGCAAAGGCGTCACTGCCAGAACCGGCTTCAGATAGTGCATACGCTCCCAATTTCTCACTTACCAGCATGGGAAGATATTTTTTCTTCAGTTCGTCACTTCCCCATCGCTGCACCGCGTTGTTCACCAGGGTATTTTGCACATCAACATAAATAGCAGCGGAGGCATCGACCATGGAGAGGGATTCAATCGCCAGGATAGACATGAAGAAGTTACCCCCTGCACCACCAAACTCTTCCGGAATTTCTATGCCCATTAAGCCCAATTCAAAAAATTGCCGGATAAGCTCCGGTTTGAATGCCCCGGCCTTATCCATTTCTGGTGAATAGGGTTTTATTTGCTCTTCAGCAAATTCATAAACCATATCCTTGAACATCTTTTCTTCTTCAGTAAAATGAGTTAAAGGTCTGATAACGGATTCCATGAGGTATCTCCTTGTTCATTTATTTGAATCATAAAGGATAATTGCATTGATATAGTTTAAAATAATATCTAAATTTAAAAAAGCAGTTTTAAAAATTCCATCATACCCATGGGAGAATTATCCTTTTAAGGTAGCTTATGAGTGAATCGGAACAGAAAATTTTAAAGCAACTTAAAACCGCCAGAGATTTATATCTGAAGGGCAACTATCCGAAAGCAATTGAAATCTATAAAGATTTAGAAACAGTGTTAAAAGATGATCCGGAAAACCTCTCGGTGATTCTGATAGAGCTGGGCTGGGCTTTCTATAACAACCAGGAATACGAAAATGCCATCGATCGAATGGAAAAGGCCATTGACGGAAAAAATATCAATCAACAGCAAGCATTCGATTGTTACCGGATCATCGGATTTTCTTACGAAATGCTGGGGAAAAACGACTTGGCAATAAAAAATCTGGGATCTGCTTTGAACATTGATGTATCCCGGTCTGCCAAGCGCTATGCCATTTTTGAACTGGGTAAAATATATTTCACCTCCGGACAAATCGTTAAGGCCCAGGAATATCTTAAGGAAGCCAACCAACTCTTCGAAGATTCCGAAATGGATTATAAAACGGCATTGGCTTATTATCTGGGTTTTGCCGCTTACTTTGAAAAAAATTTCCCTCTGGCCCAGAAGCATTTTAATTTTGTAATCCAAAGAGGAAAAGATTATAAGACTCTGGCAAGCGGCTATTTTGGACTGGCTCATCTTCATTACCAGCATAAGGAATACGAAGCGCTGATAGATACCTCTGAAAAAATAATGCGATTGGATGATACCTTTTTTGACAAAGAAACGCTGGGTTATTTTCTATGTGAAGCCTATCTGAATCTTAAAGATAAAAAGGAATTGACGAACTTTTTTACCGAGCTGAAAAGCGCATATCCGGAGGGGCGTTATGCTTCCGAATATCCAAAATATGAAGTCGCATTAAAAACACCTCCTAATTAATCAGAAGATTTATTTCTTCAATCAGGTACCTCTTTTTACTCCTTGTTCAATTCACTATTCACTGTTCCGCCTGAATAACGGAAAACCCAGGTCCTCACTTCCATAGGGGGTAGGGTCAAAAAATAATCCAAAATCTTCGTTAAACTATTTCAATTTAATCCGACAATAATATTAGTATGACACGGAGGTTGATTTAAATGCAAAGGACTCTTGCCCGAGTTTTAATCCTCGATGATGAATACTACCTGGGAAAGATGCTTGAAAAAGCATTGGTGAATGAAAGTATTGAAGCGATGGCGGTTACCGATGTGGATTCAGCCATTGACTTGCTGAATAAGAAAACTTTCGATCTGGTGGTTTCAGACATTTACATGCCCGGTAAAAACGGAACCGATCTGTTTAAATATGTAAAAGACAATGCCATTGAAGTTCCCTTTATCTTCATGACCGGCAATCCCGACTTAAAAATGGCGGTGGATTTTCTTACTTCCGGCGGATACGATTACATTATAAAACCATTTATGATTTCCGAATTTATTCAGAAGGTAAAACCAGTTATTCAGGATCATCGGATTAAAAAGCAGGAGAAGAATCTGGTGAACGATCTCCGGGATCTTCTCTCCCAGCGGCTTTCCGAACTCAAGATTTATCAGGATGTTTTCGACAGTACCGATGACGGTGAGATTATCACCGATGTTGATGGCATCATCGTTAAGGTGAATCCGGGTTTTGAAAAAATTACCGGAATGAGCAGCATTCAGCTGATCCAACAACCGCTGGACATCCTTAAGGAATCTCTGCTTCCGGATTTGAATTTTAATGAAATACTGAAGAAATTGGATACCGAAAATACCTGGAACGATGAACTTTCCGGCCGAAAGGAAGATGATCAATCCTGGATTGCCAATATTACCTTTTCTCCAATCAGGAACGAGGATTCCCAGATATTTGCCTATGCCGGTATTTTCAAGGATGTTACCTCCCAGCGACAGGTAGAACAAGCGTTGATTACCAGTTTGAAACAGATGAACCTGGCCCAGGAAGCAATTATTTTCGGTATGGCCCGACTGGCGGAACATCGGGACCAGAGTACCGGCTTCCATTTGGAACGTATCCGAAGCTATTCAAAGGTTCTGTCCGAAGCCCTGTTGAAAAGACAGATGTATCCTAATATTATCAACCGCGATTTTATCAATATGCTTTTCCGGACAGCACCTTTGCATGACATCGGAAAAGTTGGAATCCCGGATTATATTCTGTTAAAATCCGATACCCTTACCGAGCCCGAATTTGATGTAATGAAGTCCCATGCACTGATTGGCTATAATACTCTGAACTCCATTCGTAAACAGTACGGCGATATGGAATTCCTGAAGATGGGGATAGAAATTACCTATTGCCACCACGAACGCTGGGATGGAAATGGTTATCCCCGCGGTCTCAAAAATCATCAGATACCATTATCTGCTCAAATATTGGCGATCGCTGATGTATACGATGCGCTAACCACCGAACGAACCTATAAAGAAGCCTACAGCCATGCCGCCGCACTGGAAACCATGAAACGCGAGCGCGGCAAGCATTTTTCACCGGATATCTTCGATGTGTTCATGGAAATATCGGTTGAGATCGATAAAATCCGGGAAAGTTTTGGTGAGCAGCAGGATTTGATTGTCCCGCCGGAAATCGATTTTGAGATTAAGAAAATCTTGTCCAAATCCTGAGAAATTATCTGGGGCTTTCAGCTAGCCTGAAAATTGCCTTTTCATCCAGACGAAATACCGTCCATTCGTCCATCGGCACTGCATCAATTTTCTTATAAAAATCGATGGCCGATTGATTCCAATCCAAAACCGCCCACTCCATCCGGCCACATTTCTTTTCCCGTGCAATCGCCGCCAACCGGATCAGCAGCGATTTACCAATCCCCAATCCCCTGAAATCCGGCAATACAAAAAGGTCTTCCAGATAGAGCGTCGGCTTTCCTTTAAAGGTGGAAAAGGTGAAAAAGTAAAGGGCGAAGCCAAAATAACGGGGCTGTGATTTATCTCCACCATCTGCCAGCAAACATTTATAATAGCTTTCTTTTCCAAAGCCATTTTCCCGGAAGAGAATGGAAGTAGCAGTAACTTCATGACTCAATTTTTCATACTCTGCCAACTTTTTTACCAGGGAAAGCAGAACTGGAACATCCTCTTCTGTCGCAGGTCGAATTTTGTACTGAATGGACGAGGCCATAGTGAATCTATCTCTAAAAATTTTGTCGAAACTTTGAATACTTTATTTCATCAAAAGCAGTTTACCACTGCCCAACTTGTTATTGATTTGGAGTTGATAAAAATACATACCAGAACCCACACTCTGTTCCGAATTACCAGTTCCATTCCAGGAGAGGGCCAATTTGCCTGGATTCGCTTCACCGTTAAACACAGTTTTGATTGACCGGCCGGTTACATCGAAAATCTCCAGCCGGACTTTAGATTGCTCTTTCAGCTGAATCAGGAATTTACACTGAGAATTAAATGGGTTCGGGTAGACAGAAATTTCTTCAGATCCGCCTTGGGAAGTAACCGAAGTTATCCCGGTAGGATTCGACATATTGTAGAAAATATAATTCCCTTCGTTAGTGTCCCAATTGGTTACGATAAGGTCACGATCGTGGGAAATGGTATAATTTACCTGAATCTGATCCCCTATCATTAGCGGCGATTTGGTGGAAATCCATTGTACACCGGGCATTATGGTATAGTCCGTCCCGGCAGTCAGCATGACTCCGTTCAGCTGAACAGTATTGACCTTTTCTACTGCTGGTTCATGCAGATAGAACACATGAACCGAATCCCGGTTAACGGTTATAGTCTCCTGGATGTTTACCCGGCCATCCTGATCCAGGTCCCGCAGGGCAAAGGCCTCAATGACCGAGGAGGAAGAGCTGGCTGACTGCCAACCTGGGTTCGGATTAAAGCTACTTCCATCACCTGGATAAATCTGCACATTGCCCCACCATCTGCCGGCAAACAAGTCCGGGAAATTATCTCCGTTGATATCTTCAGCAAGGATAGCAGAGCCTTCCCCACCAGTAGTAGAAAACCAGGTGGGAGCTGTTGAAAGTGATGGGGGATTATCAAATAGGTAGGCTTTGAATTTACCCTGACCCCCCAATTGATAATTATCGGAAACCATCAGATCCGGATAGTTATTATCATCCACTTTCACGATGGTAAGGGAGTTTGCATAGTAGCTGTTGTCCTGGGACTGCCAGGAGGGTTGTTGCTGAATGGCACCGGTTGAATCAGCCAGATAAATATAATTGGGGGTAAGATGACAGGCGAAAATCAGATCCAGATATCCGTTATTGTCCATATCGGCAAAATCCACATCCATGGCTCCCATAACCACTGAGGATGTCCAACCGGGAAGAGAATCCAGTTGACCATTCTGGTTATAATAGATTTTTCCATAATCGGTGATACCGGAATAAGGTTCTCCACAGGCCACCGCCAGATCCAGATCGCCATCTCCGTCGGCATCACCCAGGGCACAAGAAAAGTTATACATGCTGTCCGCACTTCGAAAAGATGGATTAAATTCCAGATATCCCCCCAGATTCAAATATACCTTGATATACCCCGGATCGGCAAAGCGGTCCGGACCGAGGAAGGAGGAGACTGCTACATCAATCAAGCCATCATGGTTTATATCGCCGACAGAAAGATGGCCCAGGTAGTCGATATCCGAACTCATCCAGGAAGGCGTTTGGGGAAAGGTGCCGTCACCGTTATTGTAATAAACATATAGTTTCTGCCGGGCCATGTCATTCCCGTTTGCCACCACAATATCGTCCCAGGAATCGCCATTGATATCAGCAATGCCTAAACCGGTGGCATATTGTCCCTGGGCGAGGGATTCCCAGTCCGGCAGGGAAGGAAAAATATTGGCTTGGGATAAAACCGGAGGAGTTGGTAATACCACAAAAACAAGAAAAAAGAAATAAGAAATAAGAAATAAGTGGGGTTTTTTTGGTAAATAATTTGAAAACATATTGCGCCTCAATAAATTAGAAGTCCAGCACATCCTGCATGGAATAAAGTCCGTTCTTTTTATTTACAATCCATTGAGCGGCAAGCAATGCCCCATCCACAAAGATCTTTCTATTTAGGGCCTGATGCCCGATGGTAAGATTCTCATTTTCACCAAAAAAAGAGACGGTATGCTCACCAATCACCGATCCACCCCGCAGGGAATGAACTCCGATTTCTTTGCCGCGAGGCACATCCTTCCCAAACCGGCCGAATTTTAGATCTTTCTTGATTGATAATTTCATCTCTTCCGCTATCCGGTTCGCCAGCGTCAAAGCTGTTCCGCTGGGAGCATCTTTTTTCCGGCGGTGATGTGTCTCGATAATTTCCACATCGCATTTGTCCTTTAGAACCTGAGCCGCCATTGCCACCAGTTTTAGCATCAGGTTAATTCCCACGCTGTAATTGAATGCCTGCACGATGGGGATGGTTTTTCCGGCCGCTTTAAATTTTTTGAGCTGATCCTCACTTAAACCGGTAGTACCGGTTACCAGTGCCTTATGCCTTTTCTGACAGGCGCGGAGAATCTTCATGGCTCCATCCGGTAGGGAGAAGTCGATGACTACATCTGCATCCGGGAGTATCTTATCCGCATTGTGGGACACTTTTACTCCCTCGATGGGGCTATCGGACACAGGATCAATTCCACCAATTAATTTTAAGTTTGGATTCTGGGTAATGGAGGAAACCAGTTCCCGGCCCATCCGGCCGCTAATTCCATTGACTGCAATACGAAGCATAGATTTTCCTCTGACCATTAAAATTTGATTAAAAATAAGAAGAATATCAGATTAATCAAACTTTTGATTTATTGCACCGGTGTCTAAAAAGGAGTTATCCGCCAGGGGCAAATATCCGGACCAGCCAGAGACTGAGATCGGGAATATAAGTAATTAAGATGAGGGAAATAAGCAGGACGACAATAAAGGGAAGTGCCGCACGGTACAATTGCACAATCGGTTTATTAAAACGGAAACTGGCGATAAACAGATTCATCCCCACCGGGGGCGTGGAGTAACCGATTCCCAGATTGGCCAGAAAGATAATTCCCAGATGAACCGGATCCACTCCAAAATTGGTAGCAATGGGGATAATCAACGGGACGACTACTAAAGTGGCAGAAAAGATATCCATCATGAATCCGACAATCAGGAGAAAAATGTTGAGAGTTACCAGAAACAAGGCCTTACTGGTAATAAAAGTTTTCATAAAACCCAAAATCTTCATGGGGATTTCCGCATCCACCATGTAATTAGCTAATCCCAGCGCTGCACCCAGAATCACCAAGATACCACCCACCAGGACCATGCTTTCCCGGATCACCCGTACCAAATCTTTACGAATTTTGATATCGCGGTAGATAAACACTTCCACGACGAAGACATAGAACGCGGTTACCGAGGCTGCTTCAGTAATGGTGATATAACCGCCATAAATCCCGATCAGGATAATAAAAGGCAGCGGGATTTCCCAGGCAGCTTCCCTCGTGGCTTTCCAGGCATTTTGAAGGGTGAATTTGGAAGTGGGTACTTTAATATGCCGGACATGATAAACGCTGTAGGCAGACATCAGGACAACCATCAGGATGCCCGGTATGATACCGGCAATAAACAATTTGTCGATACTGACCTCACTGATCACTCCATAAAGAATAATGGGAAGACTGGGCGGAAAAAGCAGTCCGAGATTTCCTGAGGCAGTAAGCATACCGAGGGAGAATTTCTCAGGATATTTCTCCTGCAGCAATACCGGATAGAGCAGTCCCCCGAGAGCGATGATGGTAACACCTGATGCACCGGTAAAAGCAGTAAATATGGCACAGGAGATAAGTGTTACGATGGAAAGACCTCCCGGCATCCAGCCAAAAAAGGCCCGGGACAGATTTACCAGTCGTTTCGGGGTGTTACTCTCGGCCAGAAGATAACCGGCAAAGGTAAACAGGGGGATAGCCAAAAGGATGGGCATGTTTGCCAGCCGGTAGAGTTCAACAATAACCGCGGCAGAACTGATCCCGGCAAAATAGAAAGCAATAAGGGCAATGGCGCTGATGATAACAAATAGTGGCGTTCCGAATAATGCCAGGGCAAGAAGTATTAGACCGATGAGAATAGTAACCATTTAGCCTTGGGCTTTCTTTTTGGAGCTCATTGAGATAATCTGCTCTATAATCTTAAAAACAAACCGCAATGCAATTAAAGCAAACCCTACCGGAATAATAATCTCAAAATACCAGGAAGGAACATTTTGAAACAAGGTGGTATTCGATTCAATTTCCATAGAAACAAATTCCCAGCCTGCTTTCACCAATACCAGGCAGATGATAACCGAGGTGATATCAATAATAATTTTTGCAAAAGGGACTATCTTTTGCGGGATCAAACGGGTGAGCAGATCGATATTGATATGTTTTTCTTCCCGGGTAGCGAGGGAGGCACCGATAAAACCCACCCACAGAACCAGATGTCGCAGGAAAATATCGCCCCACAAAATCCCGGTATCAAAAAAATTTCGCATCAACACCTGCAGGAATGAGAGCAGTACCATACTTCCCAGAATCAGAATTATCAGCCCTGTTTCAACATAGGCAAGGCCGGAATCCACCGTCTGCAGTATTTTTTTCATACCATGAACGATTTTTTTAATTTAATTCGAACTACTTAAAGATACAGGAATCTAAAAAATCTATTTAGAATTGTTTTCCTTTGCTTTGAATTGAGCCACTTCATTCTGGACTGTATCCAATAGGGCCTGACTATATAATTTTCCTACCAGGTTTTGCCGCGCTTCCTGGCCGGCTTTATGAAATTCAGCCAGATTTTTTTTCGGGATCTGTACGATTTCAATTCCGTTCTTCTTCATCAGTTCGATCGACTGCTGGTTGTCCTCCCGGCTTAACCGAACCAGCTTTTGCATGTATTCCCGGCCTTTATCCAGCAAGATTTTCTGATACTGGGGATCAATTTTATCAAATGTTTTTTTGGCAATCAAGACCGCACCGTGGGCATCGGCAAGGGGATAATCCATCATATATTTTACCCGGGTATACCATTGAAGTGAGACGCAGGCCAGTGGTGAGGTATAAACCGCATCGATAAGATTAGTCTGAAGTGAGGTTAACACGTCGGCAATGGAAAGCGGAATCGGAGTAACCTTTAAAGCTTTGAAAGTAGCCTCGGCAATGGGATCTCCTTCCCACATCCACATCCGGACACCTTTTAAATCCTTGATTGATACCATCGGTTTGTTCCCGTATACATAGACAAACCCAACTTCGGTGAAACCAATCAACACAAAACCGGCTTCTTCAAATTTGGGGACAAACTGATCGAACAAGGCACCGGTCACATGATCCACTTCGGCATAGTTGGTGAATAATAAGGGTGCATCCAGAATCCGGGATTCAGGCAGGATCTCTCCCAGACCCACACCGGTAAATCCGGCACTCTGTAACTGGCCAAGCCGGATTTTTCGCAGTACATCCTTTTCGTCACCCTGGATGCCGCCGGGATAAATCTTGAATTTCACTGTACCATTGGTCAGTTGCTGGACTTCATTATTATACTCATCCATCACCTTTAGCCAGGTAGAACCATCCGGCGCCAGCGTGGCAAATTTTATAGTCTGGGTAAAGCCTATGGATAGCAGGAAAAACAGTGCAAGCAGAGTAATAATCAGTTTTTTCAAAATTCATCTCCTTATTTGGTCCAGAACTGAAAACGGCAAAAGGTAAAAATTTGTTTCCAATGAAACCGGCAGTGATCAGTCCTCGTCACGTTGCGAGATTAGAATAAATCCTCTTTTTTAACAATCAGATTCTGCGCTTTTTCCTTGGCAATGGAAGTAATCAATTCGTAGCCGGGAAGAATATCCTCGGGAGCCTGCAGGACAATCTTTAAATATTTATCAAATAAAGCTTCATCCAATGTCGGCTGGGCATAGTAACGGGCTAGATATATATAGGTGAGGAGAAACTTGCCCTGGTTGATTTCCAGGCAGCGGTCGAATTCGGCCTTGGCTTTATCCGGATCTCCTCCCAGTATTTTCGGCAGCGAACCATAGATCGAGCCGAAAAACAGATGCACCGAGCCAAAAAAGAAGCTCTCATCCAATTCTTGCACTCGTTTCATCATTCCCTTTACTTTTCCCAGATCAAAAATGGCCTGAGCGTTATCCTTACTTAAATTTATCCAGCCAGCCCAGGCAAAAGCCGTCCAGAACAAAGCCGGGACATCTTCCTTTTTTAATCTGGCAATATTGTTCAAAAAATTGGCTTCCTTAACCGGAATGCTGTCTTTGAAGGCTGAGGTGAGTCTAAGCAGATCCAGACCATAATCTCTGGCTCTCAAATAAAATAGCTGAGCCCTTTCTACACTTTTATTTTCTACGAACCCCAGACTATAACTGGCATACCCCTGGGTAAGCATAAGCAAAAGTTCTTTATTTCGGGGTTCGGCAATATAAAATCCATCCAGAAGTTTCAGATTTGAGGCAATTGCCTGCTCGGCAATAATCAGATCCGGTTCTTCATAAAGTGCTTCAATTCCATATTTGAACAAACCGGTGGTAGTTTTCAGGGCAAATTTCTGCAGACTACATCCACTCATCACTATGATGAACAGCAGTGGAACAGCAATTTTGGCGTGCATTATCAATCTCCATCAAATAAGGCAAAAATTTGCTCATATTTCATTAATGAAGCAAGCCGGAATTGAAATAGGACCCATTCAGCTTTAATATCGTATTCAGAAAATACGTTATTCGTTCAAATAATGAATGATGAATTCGTTTGTCGACTGCTGTGACCTTTAAATTTTGATTTTTCTCCACCAGAAATAGAAAGCCCTGAGATCATCATAATCCCAGGGCTTTCTCATGATCAGTTATTCATTATCATTATTTCAGCAGCATCAGTTTCAGGGTTTTCTGGAAATTACCGGCCTGGAACTTGTAGA
>CAYVKM010000045.1:0-28558 GCA_964452045.1 uncultured Calditrichaceae bacterium | reverse complement strand
CGGATTAAATTATGAATTCTGGAATCTGCAAAATGATAACAGTGTAAATGTTGCCTACGGCTTATATGTATTTGTAGTTAAATCGCCCGATGGGGATAAAGAAACCGGGAAATTTGTCATTATCCGATAATTAATGAAAAATATAGAAGGTGCTTCAAACAGGTAAGCATAATGAATGAGAAAATCTTAAAATCCCTTTTTATAGTAATTATTGCAATGCTGTTTGTTTCATTAACCAATAGCTATGCAGTGTCGAAAGCGGGAACCTCTGCCGCTCAGTTTTTAAAGATTGGCGTTGGTCCGAGGGCAACTGCCCTTGGAGGAACCTTTACCGGTCTGGCCAACGATGTGACTGCACTTTACTGGAATCCGGCAGGTGCTGCCTGGCTGACTAAGAGTCAGTTTCTGGCGACGCATACCGAATGGTTCGCCGATATTAACCATGAATTTGCCGGAGTAGTTGTGCCATTTGGTGGCGCTTCGGCGGTAGGCCTCAGCTTTACTTCTTTGAATATACCGGAGATGGAACAAACCACCATCCAGGAGCCAGATGGTACCGGGATCTTCTTCGATGTGCAGGATATTGCCCTGGGATTGACCTATTCCCGTCGCTTGACCGAACGCTTTTCATTCGGAATTACCGGAAAGTATATTCAACAGAAATTATTCAACGAGAGCGCTAATACCTTTGCGGTCGATCTGGGTGGGATGCTCCACACCGGATTCAAAGGAATGCGGCTGGGTATTATGATGAGTAACTTTGGCGGGAAGTTGCAACTCAGTGGTCGGGATTTGATCGTTCGTTCCAATGATGCATCAGCAAATTTAAATACCGAAAGCTGGCCATTGCCGATCAGTTTCCGAATTGGTCTGGCGATGGATTTGATGGGATTAAAAGAGGGCTTAGTACTCAGGGAATCCCAGCGTCTCACCTTGTTAGTGGACGGCTATAATGTGAATGATGCACCGGAAAGTATGGGTATCGGTCTGGAGTACAGCTGGAACGAAAATTTTTTCCTGCGCTCTGGATACCGGATTAACCATGATATAGAAAGTTTCAGTGCCGGTATGGGGGTGCTATTCCCGGTACAAAGCTGGATGATTCAGGCAGACTATGGCCTCTCGAATATGGGTGATTTGGGGTATATCCAACGAATCGGACTGGGTTTGAGTTTCTGACAATCAAAAAAAGTATTGACAATAGTAACAAAAAAAGCCGGTATCCAAACCGGCTTTTTTAATGAAGAAAATTCTAAATGGACATTCAATTAACTACTTGTTTTGATAAACTCGTTTCGGCTAAAAAAGAAAACCAGCAGTAAAAATCCAATTAAAACAAATTCAATCAATACTGCCACAACATTTACCGATACAACCGGAAGAATATAAAAGATCCTTTCCAGCAAGATCCCTATTAAAACCAGGACGGCAATAAAGCTCACCCAGCCCGGCGAGACTTTTACTTTCTTGGGAATAAAGGTAACAAAAGGAATGATAAATAAAATAAAGATGATCAGATACAACAGGATATTAAATGGTCCATGATTCATCCGGACACCAAAATAGCTGGTTTCCCAGGGAATATTGCCATACCAGATCACCAGAAACTGGCCATAATACAGTCCCGCCCAGGCCAGGGCAAAACCAAACATGAATGTAGCCATATCTCTCAAAACCTTGGTAATGGCACCTGTCTCTCCTATTTTCCTGACTATAAAGTAGGCGGCAATAATGCCCCCCAGAGCCAAACCGGCATAAAAAGATTCCATAAAGAAAATTGGTCCGAACATGGTGCTCATCCAGGGAAAATCCAGAGTCATGATCCAGTCAAACGCCACAAATGACTGACTGGCCACAAAAGCAAAAATGTAGAGCACGGCCAGGACTCCTTTACTTTTACTTCCTTTTAAACTCGCTCTGATATAAAAATGGGCCAATATAAAAGTCAACAGAATCAGAAAGAAATTCCGGAGAATAAAGAAGCTCGGATTTAACCAGCGACCGGGCTTTGCGGTCCACTTATAGATATCCATTTGGAAACCCAATATCAGAAAGATGACCGCCGTAAACAGGATCAAAGGATAAAAAGCAAACAGCTCTTTTTTGAGTGGCTCCGCCCATTTTCCCTGGGATACTTCGGCCGCAGCGGCAACCGCAACCGTACCCTGAAACAGTGTAATCCAAAACGATAAAGTCAGTAGGAAAGAACCATCCTTTGAACCGGTAAGGAAAACTTCAATTAAGAGGACAACAATTGCCACCAGTAAAGATATAATCATTAATCCCAAAGGTTTAAACTGTAGTTTGCTCATTTCCGTCCCTCGTTTACAATTTGAATGATGAACTGATTTCCATACTCTTCAGGATTGATAATTTTCTTGACATCAGGAAGTCGGGAAAGGATCAAAAATCCGATAAAAGAAATAACGCCGCCAAAAAGAACGGTTAATTCGAATGCCACAATAATGAAGGCCGGGATAGCCACAATAGGCTTTCCTCCCCGAATAAGCGGCCAGTCAATTGAAGTACCAATAGTAAACAGAAATCCGAATATCAGACCTGATAAAGCGCCCAGTAAGGTAAAAAATCTCAAGGGAGATGTTTTTAATTTGAGTACTTCTTCCGCTTCGTGAACCGGATATGGTGTATAGATTTCAATATCCTTAGCACTCACACCACTCTTTACCACCTCTTCCAGTTTATGTAAAAATTTTTCCTTTTCCTCAAAAACGTACTTATTGCTCATTCTGCGGCCTCCTCTTTAATTTCGGTGATTGCCAGGACCGGTAAGATTTTGGTAAAGATGAGGAAAAACATAAAAAACATCCCGAAACTCCCCAGGGTAATACTCACTTCCACCCAGCTGGGATGATACAAACCCCAGTTGTAGGGATCGAAATCCTTTGACAATGAGGAAACGATAATGACGAACCGCTCCAGCCACATGCCAATGTTAACAAATATGGAGATTACAAAAAGATAACCGATGCTTCGGCGTAGTTTTCGGATAAACAAAGACAGGGGTAAAAGTGAATTACAAAAGATCATCATCCAATAAAGTTCCTTATAATCGCCAAGAGCCCGATAGAGGAAGTGCGCTTCTTCAAATTTATGTCCGCCATAAAAAGCCAGGGCGAACTCAGTTATATAAGAATAGGTGACAATTAATGAAGTGAACAATAATACCTTGGTTATTTTATCAAAATGATCTTTGGTAATGTATTTTTCCAGCCGGAAGATTTTTCGCATGGGGATCACCAGGGTCAACACCATCGCTGTCCCGGAAAAAATTGCCCCGGCCACAAAATAGGGGGCAAAAATTGTGGTATGCCAACCGGGAACGATACTCATGGCAAAATCCCAGGAAACGACTGAATGTACCGAAATCACCAGCGGGGTGGCAAATGCGGCCAGAAACATATACAACCGGTTGTAATGGAGCCATTGTTTAATGCTTCCGGTCCAGCCAAGGGAAAAAATACTGTAAAACTTTTTGCGGATACCCTGGGCAACTCGCCTCACTATTGCCAGATCCGGAACCATTCCCACATACCAGAAAATGACGCTGATGGTAAAATAAGTACTCACTGCAAACACATCCCAGATGAGGGGAGACTGAAAATTAACCCAAAGCTGCCGCTGGTTGGGATAAGGAAATAACCAATAGAAAAACCAGGATCGGCCTAAATGGATAAGCGGAAACAGACCGGCTGTCATCACCGCAAAGACCGTCATGGCTTCGGCAGAACGATTAAATACATTTCGGAATTTAGCCCGAAACAGAAATAGGACAGCAGATATAAGTGTGCCGGAATGGGCAATACCCACCCAGAAAACGAAATCCGTAATATAAACGCCCCACCCCACCGGATTATTTATGCCGGCGACACCCATGCCTTTGAGCATCTGGTAGAACCAGCTCATCATGCCGGTCACAAAAAAGGTAGCACTGATAAACAGTGCGACCCAATAAATGGGCCGGGGCCGGCGCATTGCCGCCAGGATGTCCTCCTCCAGAGTGAGGTTATATTCAACCTCTTTCATCTCTTTATGCCTCATGTTTACCTTCCTTTTTCCGCAAATAATTTACTGCAGGTTCGGTCCCAAGCTCTTCCAGCGCCCGGTAAGCACGATCCGAATGCGCAAGTTGATATACTTTCGATTTTTCATCTTTCAAATTTCCAAAGGTGATTGCATTGGTGGGACAGGTTTGGGCACAAGCCGGGGTAATTTCCCCATCCTCCACCAGGCGTCCCTCATCCTTGGCATAGTCCTTCGCCGCCCGGATCCGCTGAATACAGAAGGTGCATTTTTCCATAATGCCCCGGCCTCGCACAGACAGGTCCGGATTATACATTTTATCCAGCGGCTCGGGCAGCAGATGATCGAACCAGTTAAACCGGCGTACTTTATAGGGACAGTTATTGGAACAATACCGGGTGCCTACACAACGGTTGTAAACCTGTACATTCAAACCTTCCGGATTATGATAAGCGGCGTAAACCGGGCAAACCGGTTCGCATGGAGCATTGTCGCACTGCTGGCACAACATTGGGACAAATTCTATGGTCTCTTTTTCAATGAACGGCTCCAGACGAATCCAGGACATTTCCCTGCCCTTCAGGTGTTCCTTCTCACCGACGATGGGAATATTATTCTCCACATAACAAGCCGCCGCACAAGCATTACAACCGATACAACTTTCCAGATCAATTGCCATTCCCCAGCGATAATCCTTATGCTCATGCTCCGGATACCAGCGTTCATGTTCTCCTCCATGTCCATGTTCTTCATCGTGTTCCCCGGGTGGAAGAATACCCCGCCCCTCTTCATTCATAGATCCTGACAGAATTGGCATGGCAATCTGTCTACCGGTTTTGGTAATTTTAATATTCCGGCTGAACCAGGAACTTTCTCCAGTCCTCTCATCAATATTTGCGGTGGCCATGTGAACGATATCCCTTTGAACCATGAAAACATCCTTTGCCAGAAGCTGCTGTACTTTCACAGGTAGTTTTATTGATCCTTCATCATAAGAGATTTCCACCTCATCATGGTCTTTTAAACCAAGTTCCCGGGCATTTTCAGGAGAGACCGATAACCAATTACCGTAGGTTATTGTGGTGATTGGGTCCGGGATTTCGGTGAGTAAGGGTAAATCCTTACTGCGCCCATCAAAACTGCGAATCGATGGTGCAAATACCAGTATCGGCGTTGAGTTTCCATTTGGAAACAGCGCTTTGCTTAAGAAAGAATTGATAGCGCCCGCTGCCAGTTTCACTGAAACTGGCGCTGTTTGCTCTTCATAATACCCCTGTTGCAAAATCTCTTTGCTTTTTGTTTCACCAAACTTGGTCTGCCATCGTTCTTTCAGAAAATCCTGGTATGTCTGGCTGGGCATTTCCGTTCGATTCATTAGCTTCAACAAAATATCACCCTCGGAAAGTGAGTCATATTGGGGCTCCAGTGCCGGTTGATATATACTGAACAAACCCTTATAAGGAGAAGCATCTCCCCAGGATTCCAGGCTGTGGGAAAGGGGTAGAATAACATCACACTCTCGGACCGTCTCATTCATGGTATCGGACATTCCCACGGTCAATTGTGCTTTTTTCATCCGATCCAAAAATGCGTAGTCTGCGGGCAGCATATTTGCCGGATCCGTTTTTGCCAGGAACAGAACACCCACCTGCTCTTTATCCAGCCGGTTCATCCAGGTTGCAACATCGCGCAGACTTCCAACCTTGGAATAATCCATCGTCTTTGAAAAATCAACCGTATTATCCGGCATCCCCAGGATATATTGAATCAAGGCTGCCAGTACCGCGGTTTCCAGGCCGTTTTCCTGGGCAGTGGAAACACCCCCGGCCATAACCAGGGGAGTATCTGAACCGATTAAAGTATCGGTAATTTGCCGGATAATCTCGATGGACAAACCGGTGCGATTGGCCACTTCCTGCTCGGTGAGGTTGGGTATGGCTCTTAAAATTGTTATCGGAATATCATTTCGCTGGGCACTCTGTTTGATGATGGAATGAAGCAGAAATGCCAGCAATACCGGTTCACTTCCCGGCATCATTGAATATCGATGGGTTGCTTGTACGCCGGTCAGTGACAGGTGCGGCTCCAAATGGAACCAGCTAAAACCATCATTTTTAATGGCCCGTGAATACTGCGCAGCAAAGTTAACCGGGCTAAGAAATGTTTCAAAAAGATCCGCCCCAAAAGTTAACAGAAAATCGGCCTTCTCGATCCGGTATTGGGGGATCTCCTTCCTGCCAAATACATTATTATAAGCTTCCCGGAGATTATTATGTGAATAAACCTCGAATTCCGGCAGGCGTTCGGTGGCCATCTTCTGGCAGAAGGTATCAGTCAGTTCAGAAAATGTACCAGTAGTCCGGGAAGAGAAAAAGAGATTTGATTTGCCTTCACTTTTAGACTGTTTTAAACTCGCCCGGATCTTGTCAAAGGCCTCATTCCAGGTTGCAGCTCGGAGGTTACCATTTTCATCGCGAATCATCGGTCTTTTGATACGATCGGTGTGATATAACCGGAAGAGCCCTGCCTGTCCCCTGGCACACAAAGCACCATCATTGATCGGATGCCCCTCTATACCCTCTAGCTTGGTCGGAAAGAGTGATCTGACATCATGGTATACCTTTTCGTTGATTTTCACCTGCACGCCACAGTTGGCCGGACATTCGGAACAGGTAGTGTTCAGGTACAAAGCCTTCCCCGGATAAACTTCCTCCTCCGGCGGGATAACAAAGGGAATTATTTTCTCATTGGCCTTATCCACACCGCAGGACGAAATTAAAGCAGTACTTGAAGTTATTCCTAAAATCTTTAAAAAATCACGTCTATCCATTCAATTCTCCAGCTTTCATCTATTTATGACAGGTTGTACAATCAGTCGGGGCATTTCTCGATCGGTGACAGGACATGCACCATCCCATCTCAAGTTTTGGCACCCGCTTTATTACCGGCATTACCTCCACATGACCATGACAGTTCACACATTCCAAACCTGCCTTAATGTGCCTTTTATGAGAAAAATAAACATATTTCCGGATCGGTAAACGATAGACCCTCTCCCAGGGTACCGGCTTCTTTTCCTCCCAGTATTTGGTCAGTTTCTGTATTTCGGGCCGGTCTGTCGCCACAGCCTGATGACAATTCATGCAGGTTTGCAGCGGTGGAATACCAGCTGCCTGAGAAATTTCTACCGAGTAATGGCAGTGGGTACACTGCAATCCGACCTTTTGTACATGAATCTGGTGACTAAAATTTATCGGCTGCTCGGGTGTTTTTCGATTTTGCTGCCAGAAATAACCAATAACCATCACAAACACCATAAAAGTGATAAAATATCCTGATATAGCTAGTGGAGTTAAAAACTTCTTCACCAATCACTCCTCTATTTAGGTCTAAAAAATCATTTGTTTCTATTTTTTTCCTGCTGTAAAAGGTATTCAACAACAGATAAAATTTCCTTTTCGGATAAACCCAATTTTGGCATGGGCGGGTAATCCGGTTCAATCTTGTATGGATTCCGGACAAACTTGATTAATTCATCCCGGTTATTTTCATATTTCGGAAGAACCACATCATATGGCGGCCCAACCAGCCTTTGATCAAATCTATGACAGGCGCTGCATTGTTTGTTGTAAATCTCCTCCCCCAGTTTGATATCCGGTTGAATTGAGGAGGCCATTGCTGCCTCACGTTCCTGTTGAATAGCTGCTTTTACTTCTTCTGCCCGGGAAGTCAACAACTTGGTTTGGTTCTCTATGGAGTTCTCCCGTGCTTCATGATCATTGACGATCATAACAATTAAAGTAACTACGAAGAGGACAAAGACATTATTGCCCAACTTTATTCGGGATTCCTTCAACAGACGATAAAGGGTAAGCGTGATGATAAAAAGCAGGAAAAGGACAAAGACTGTCAAAAGGTAAACCACACCGGATAGGGCCTGATCCGGTAGGGTAATCAGATTCCAGAAAATCAACAGGGGTTGAACCAGGGTGAAGCCAATAGCGATACCCCCGGACAATTTTTTCATATAATCTGCAAATTTAGGATCTTTTTCCCGTTCGGATTCCTTCCAGTTAAACATGAAGAAGATCATGGCCACGCCGGAAACAGCAAAAGCTGCACAGAGAAAATGCAGGAAACGGGCAATAACATTCCAGGAGAAAAGAAATTTAAGCGGCGAATTTACCACGGCCCAACGTCCGGGATCAAGGATAAGTGCGGAATTGACGCTAAAGACAAAGTAACCGGCGAAAAGAAAGATAAGCGCCAGTGCACCCCCGGCTATTTGTATGGATGGATTTATCCCGGTCTCCCGAAATGAATACTGGTAAAAATAAACCAAGGTAATGCCGGTGGCCACAAGGATATTGGTAATAAGCATAAACGGGACCACTGAAATATCCGCATCATAAAAAACCTGACCTTCGATCAGCATGAGGACGATAAGTGGCAGGACACCAAGAATTATTCCAGCCATTTTACGAAATACCAACCGATCGATAAACTCCCGGGAAACTCGCCAATTTCTGGAATTCTGATCATTGCCTGATAATAGCCTGAAAATGAACGAAAAAAATGTCCCACCAATCATGAGACTGATGAAGGGGATATGAATGAAATATATTAATAGGATGATGTATTTAATCAGATGCAGATGGTCGGCAGAAGGGGGTAAAAAAAAGTGTTTTAGAAAATCCATTCAGAATTCTCCCGGAGATTAAATTGTTCTGTTAGTGTGGAGTCCATAAAAGGGTAAATAGTCTTTGAAATCTCTGAAATTTAATGCTATCGGTTGAAAGATTGATGTAACACACCTGGTCATAAATATCCAAAAAGAAATAGAATCCAACAAATATTTTTTCAAAATTTCATGGCCAAAATACAAATATCAGGACACTTCAGATATATTTTATCCATTGCAAGACTATCATTAGATAATCCTTGTTTCAAATTTAAATTCATATCGATAATGTAATTTTTTTTATCGTACCGCTTGAGATCGCCCATGCGGCTCTGGCACGATTGACTAATAAAACCAAGACTTTTGTACTGTCAAAACTTCCTTAGATTGAGCTTTCCTCAAAATTCTCCAAATATTCCACTACCCGCTGCATAAATCTCCCGCCCAGCTCACCATCCACCAGACGGTGATCGTAGGACATGGAAATAAAACAGATGGAGCGAATAGCAATGGAATCACCAGCCGGACTTTCAATCACCACCGGTCTCTTCTTCACTGCCCCAATACCCATGATTGCCACATTAGGCTGGTTGATGATTGGCAAACCAATGATATTACCAAATATCCCGTAATTGGTTACTGAAAAGCTGGAACCTTCGATATCACTATAAGTCAGTTTATTATCCCTGGTTCGGGTTACCAGGTCATTCACCGTTCTTGCCAGGCCACAAAAGCTCTTCTCCTCTGCATTCTTGACCACAGGGACAATTAGACCACGAGGACTGGCCACCGCGATACCTAAATTGATATCCTTTTTCTCAACAATATTTTCTCCGTCAAGAGAAGCATTTACCCGGGGATAATCCAGCAACGCCTTTACCGTGGCATGGAGAATAAAGGGGGTAAGGGTAAGCTTAAAGCCTTCCTGCCGCTGAAATTCTTCCCGTTTGGCATACATCAAATTCATCACATCGGTCATATCACATTCGGAGACGGAATAAACATGAGCGGAGGTATCCAGACTGTGCCGCATATGCTCGGCAATCTTCTTGCGGACATTATCCATGGGAATTATCTCAACCCGTTCTCCTCCTGCGGTCACCGGAGGTTGAACCGGTCTCGGTGCCTCCCGTTTTTCTGCTGGTTTACCTCGGTACTCTATATAGCCCAGAACATCTTTTTTGGTGACCCGGCCACCGGTTCCGCTCCCAGAGATTGACTCGAGTTCAGACATGGAAATTCGCTCTTTCCGGGCAATGGTCAATACCAGTGGTGAATAGAACCGGCTGCCTTTCGCCTTTTCCACCTGCTTTTCAAGCTGCTTCTTTTCAGGTTCTGTCTTTATCTCCGACTTTGGTGTGGTTTTTTTTGTCGTTTGATCGGTTTCAGTACTCGTCCCCGTGGTGGCTGGTCGCCCTGCAGTTTCGATCCGGGCAATCACCGTACCCACTTCGATTGTTTCATTTTCCTTGAACAGAATCTCCTTTAAAATCCCATCGGTGGGACTGGGGATCTCCGAATCTACTTTATCGGTGGAGATCTCCAGCAAGTTTTCATCTTTCTTCAGCGAATCTCCCGGCTGTTTCCACCACTTTAATATGGTGCCTTCAGTAAGACTCTCCCCTAACTTGGGCATCACCACATCCATTAAACCAGAGGATGATTCAGGTTGTTTTTTTTCAGTTTCGGCTTTCGGCTTTTCCGGCTTCGGTGTTTCTTTTTTGGCATGTGATTTTTTCTCTTCCACTGATGAGGCCTCTTGCGCAGATCCTGATTCAGTTTCGATTCGGGCCAAAAGTGCTCCCACCTCCACAGTCTCCTGCTCCCCGGCAATTATTTCCACTACGCTTCCGTCTGCCGGACTGGGAATCTCGGAATCAACCTTATCCGTGGAAACTTCCAGAAGCGTCTCATCTTTCTTTATGGATTCGCCCACCTTTTTCCACCACTTCAGAACGGTACCCTCGGTTAAACTCTCACCCAGTTTGGGCATCTTCACATCTATTTTCATCAGTCATCCGTAGATTTGATTTCTCTAATATAACAATAACTTCTTCAAACTCTCGGCAATACGATTAGGGGTTGGTAATACATAATTTTCCAGATCGGTATTATAAGGAATATGAGAATCCCGGGCGGCAACCCGCTCAATCGGGCCATCCAGGTATTCGAAGGCTTGCGAGGCAATCCGGGCCGCGATCTCTCCCCCGAAACCGCCAGTAAAATTATCTTCATGAACAATCAACACCTTGCCAGTCTTTTTTACCGAAGTGAGAATGGTTTCCAAATCCAGGGGAACCAGGGTACGGATATCAATCACCTCCACCGAGGGATTCATTTCCCCCAGACTCTTGACCGCCTCAATGGAACGCTGGATCTGTAAACCCCAGCTGATCAGGGTCAGATCTTCACCCTCTTGCACCACATTGGCATATCCCATGGGCAGTATGTAATCACTGTCCGGTTCCGGTCGGGCAGCGAAGCCCTGCCGGTATAATCCCTTATGCTCACAGAAAATCACCGGATCATCTCCCCGGATGGCCGCTTTCAGCAATCCCTTGGCATCGGCAGCATTACTGGGATAAACCACCTTTAAACCCGGGGTGTGGGCAAAAATTGCCTCCGCCGTCTGGCTGTGATAAAGACCTCCGTGAATATAGCCGCCAACCGGCGTGCGGATGACCACCGGAGAACGCCAGGTACCGTTGGAGCGATAAAGTACCGTGGCCAGCTCATTCCGAATTTGCATAAAGGCCGGCCAGATGTAATCCATGAATTGTATTTCTACTACCGGTTTAAATCCGTATATCGCCAGACCAACTGCCGTCCCGACAATACTGGCCTCGGCTAAGGGTGAATTAAAGGCACGTTCTTTTCCGAATTTCTGGGTTAATCCCTTGGTAGCGGTGAATACTCCGCCTTTTGGATCGGCCACATCCTCACCATAAACAATAATCTTATCACTCCGCTCCATTTCCTCATGTAAAGCATGATTAATGGCATCCACCATCACCACCCGTTCACCGGTTTTCTTTGGTTCCTTTGGTGGCTTTGAAGATCGGTATTCCACAAACACATGGTCAGTGCCGGTCTCCGGCCTGGGATCGGCCTGTTCAGCTGCCCAGTCCGCCGCTTTATCAATAATTTTTTTAACCTCCTCCTGAATCTTATCAAATTCTTCCGCAGTAATAATACCGTTCTCAGTACAGGCCAGGGCAAATTGCAGGATAGGATCTTTCTCCCGGTCCTCAGCCAGCTCTTCCGGCGTGCGGTATTTGCGATGGTCATCGCTGGAGGAGTGAGGCAGTAACCGCACCACTTCGCTGACGATAATCGTTGGGCCTTCTCCGGCTCGGGCTCGTTTTACCGCTTTCTGAAATGCCTTGTAAGATTCAAAGAAATCAGTCCCGTTGATCCGCTCCCGTCCCAGATTTTCATACCCCTCGGCAAGTTTATAGACCGAACCCCCGGCGGTCTGTTCGGACACCGGCACGCTGATGGCATATTTATTATCTTCGATATGAAAAATAACCGGCAGTTTGTCCCGGCTGGCCCAATTCAACGCCTCAAAAAATTCACCTTCGCTGGTAGTGCCTTCCCCGGCGCTGACATAGACGACTTCGTCGGTTCCGGCTTTGACTGCCCCCATGGCTGTGCCAGTCCCCTGCAGAAACTGAACCCCGGTGCAGGAGGATTTGGTAACAATCCGGACATCTTTCTTGCCCCAGTGATGCGGAATCTGCCGGCCACCAGAGTTAGGATCGTCCGCTTTTGCCAGCGAATGCAGAAATACTTCCTCCACGGTCATTCCCCAACCAATAACAAATGCCTGGTCCCGGTAATAGCAATAAGCCCAGTCCGAGTTCGGTTTAAAGTTCATCACTGCCGCGACCTGCGCTGCCTCATGCCCGGAGCCACCAATATGAAAATTAACCTTGCCCTGCCGCAGAAGGATTAGCTGTTTTTCATCTGTCTTCCGGCTGAGCAACATATTTTTGTAAATCGTTAACAATTCATTTTTGCTAAAGCCATGAAACTTTGCCATCGGCACCCTCCAGCAATCTCATATCTTCCTCTACCAATAAAGTAGTTTTTTCTTCCGAAATAGAATTAAAAAAGTGTGTTGGAGTCATGGGTGTTTACCTGCTGTTAAAGCTGTATTAAACTGTCCAGAGAGAGTAAAAACATTACCGATAAAATAAATATATTGATACCCTTGAACGCCAGCCTGAACGAGAAATCCGCATGCCGCGGATACAATAGCTTTCTCGACCTCCAGACCAATATCATTGCTGCCAGGAACAGCAAAATGAAAATATAGAGCGATTTTCCCAGGCCAAACATAGGCATAAAAATGATGATTGCTGCCGTGGCAACAATCCAGACAAAGGTAACTCTGCCAAGTTGACTTTTATTTAATAATTCGGTTAGCGATGGGTAACCGGCTTTCTGGTAATCCCCGCCAAAATTGAGCAGTAATAACCAGAAATGGGGTATTTGCCAAATGAAGAAAAATAGTGCCAGTACCAGGGGACGCGTACTGAAAATTGAGAGTCCGGCACTTGCCCATCCTACCAGAGGCGGCAGCGATCCGATAAGCGAACCCGGAATCACCGCCAGCGGGGTAATCCTTTTCAGATAGGTATAGATACCATTATACCACACCGCAGTGAGGACTCCTAAAAGGACGGCAACCGGGTTGGTAAATATCATGAGGATACCGGTTCCGGCGAACATTAACATAAAAGAAATGATCAGCCCATCTTGTGCTGTAATTCGTCCGGAGGGAATCGGTCGGGTTTTAGTGCGGACCATCAGCGCATCCCTCTTCCGCTCCTGAACCTGATTAAGGGCACCTGAACCGAGGGCGAGCAGAAAAATACCCACAATCGGCGGGACAATGCCAAAGGTGATTTCGCCCGCAGCCAAAATAAATCCGGTAGCAGTGGATAAGGTTACCAGCATGGCGATCCGGAATTTACCGAGCTCCAAAATTAATTTTGCCCACCTGCCTATATTTTTCATTGAAGACCTTTTAAATACTGAATAATCGCCACAATTTCATCCTCGCTAATCTGACCTTCCTGTGAAGGCATCAGGGCATTATAGCCCTTTACCACCTGCAAATTTGGCTTTAAGATAGAAGTGCGAATGTAATCCTCATCGACCTTCACCGTTTTTTCCTGACCATCTTCAATCACCACCGTCTCCTTGCCAAATATTCCTTTAAAGGATGGCCCGATCATTTTGGAACCATCCGTGCTATGGCAAGCGGTACATCCCTTCACTTGAATGAGCCGCTCACCTGCCTGAGTACTTTGTACGACAGTCCCCTGGGTAGTATCGCCCGCTGTGGCGGTTGCCATCTGCTTTACCTGACTCCCCAGATCGGCATACCAGCTATCAAATGACGTTTTCGGCATCGCTTTAACCTTAGTTAACATGTAGGAATGACGCAGTCCACAATACTCGGCACAGAGCACATGATAATCGCCCGGTTCATTTGCTTCAAACCAGAGATGATTTTGTAAACCGGGTACGGCATCTTCTTTAATCCGGAAGGCAGGGATGTAAAAACTGTGAATAACGTCCTGTGAATGCAATAAAAGTTTAACAGGTGTCTCAACCGGAACATATAACGTATCTGTTTGAACACCATTTTCATACTCGAACATCCAGGACCACATCCGGGCGGTTACGTTAATGGTCATGGAATCTTCCGGTGCATTTCGGAGAAATTCAAATCCTCGCCAGCCCAGGTAAAACATAACGATTACAATAATCGTGGGAATAACCGTCCAGATAATTTCAAGGGTTGTGTTGCCATGGATATCTTTAGCTTTGACATGTCTTTTCTTATTGTACTTTACAATAAAGAAGATCATCAAAAAGGTAATTAAAAAAAGGAAGAATACGGATACACCGACAATAAAATAAAAAACAAAGTCAACCGTACCAGTACTTGAAGAAGCTCCTGACATTTTTCTACCTCATCTAAAAGATATATCAGTAAAAGTTAATCCAATTATGATTGCCAGTGTAAAAATCGCGATATAAACCATATTCCGAAAAAGCGGTGCTTCGTATTTCAGATGCATAAAATAATTCATCACCAGCGTACTTTTAAATCCGGCGATCAGAATGGCCGCGAAAATAGCCACATTTTTCAGATTCAGACCGGCAACAGTAACCGTTAGTCCGGTAAGCAGTAACAACGCTAACCAGATCATGACATAGGTACCATACCCCATTAACTGGTATTTTTCCTGTGGTTTTTCCATAAAAATCTCCTTACATCGCAATTAGGTAAAATAAAGGAAACAAGAATATCCAGATAATATCCACCAGGTGCCAGTACAAACCGGCATTCTCAAATTTAACAGTATTGGAAGCAAATTTATCTTCCGGTTGTTTCCCCTTTAAAATGACCTCCACTCCGCTTATTTGATCCGAAATTTCCTCGCTCTCCCAGATCTTCGTTCCTTTGGAATCTGTCAATTTAAGTTTTTTTCCCAATAACGGTTGTAGAAAATGGGGTTGCAGAGAAACCGCTTTGTGAGATTTTTTCACGGAGAAATAGAATAAAAATCCCATTACCACCATTCCAACGATTACATGCAGTCCATGCAGTCCGGTCATGGTATAGTAAAGCCCATAAAAGAGAATTTCACCCTGGGGATGCTGAAGAAGCTCTTCCGACCCGGGATATATTCCGTGATGAATTTTAGCGCCCCATTCGAAATATTTATTTACCAGGAATCCTGCAGCCAGCAAAAAAGTGAGAATCAGAAAAAAGAGTGCCAACTTCCGGGAATGCCGGTGCATCGCTCCAACCGCCAAAGCCATAGTCAGACTACTGGTTAAGAGGATAATAGTATTCATTGCCCCGATAAACTGATTTAACTGGCTGGAAGCATAGTGAAAGTCTTCCGGGTGTTTATTGAGATATATAGCATAGAGCAGGAATAATCCGCCAAACAGTAACAATTCGGTAAACAGAAACAACCACATTCCGATCCTGGCACCGATGGGATCAAAATGTTTTTCTAAGGCGAGTTCAGCACCGTGATCCATTATTTCTCCTCTTCATTTTCATTTTGGGGATGATAATAAGGTTCGTGCACCACAGTAGGAATTTCGTGGAAATTTTCCAGGGGTGGCGGTGTTCCAACTGTCCATTCCAAGGTCGTTCCACCCCAAGGATTGATTCCGGCTTTTTCTCCGTGCCTAAATCCCCGGTACAAATTAACAAACATGATAATGATACCGGTAACCAGAATCCAGGAACCCACTGTGGCAATCACGTGCAAGGTATGAAATTCCGGCAACGCATCGTAATATCGACGCGGCATGCCCTTGTACCCCAGAATAAACATGGTAAAATACAGGGCATTGAACCCAATAAATAGAAATACCCAGGCAATGTAAGCAACCTTTTTATTATACATTCTGCCAAACATTTTCGGACCCCAGTAATGCAACGCAGCAAAAAAGACAAAACCGGTGCCACCAAACATAACATAATGAAAATGGGCGACCACAAAATAAGTATCATGTACATGTATATCCGTGGCCAGAGAACCGAGGATGAGGCCGGTTAACCCGCCGATTGAAAAAAGAATAATAAAGGTTATTCCATAAAGAAAAGGAGGCTGCATATCGATTGAGCCCTTATACAAAGTAGCCAGCCAGTTAAATACTTTGATAGCGCTGGGGATGGCCACTAGAAAAGTGAGAAAGGAGAAAGCCATCCGTGAGGTATCGCTGATGCCGCTGGTAAACATGTGGTGACCCCACACCAGGTAACCAACAAAAGCAATGGCCATACTGGAAAAAGCAATGGCTTTATATCCGAAAATGGTACGCCGGGCAAAGGTGGGGATGATTTCGGTTAATACTCCCATAGCCGGAAGTACCATGATATACACTGCCGGATGAGAGTATATCCAGAATAGGTGTTGGTAAAGTACTGGGTCGCCTCCTTTGACAGGATCGAAGACTCCAATACCGATCAATCTTTCAATCATTACTAAAGCCAGGGTGATGCCTAGAATTGGAGTTGCCAGTATCTGGATCCAGCCGGTGGCATATATCGACCAGCAGAACAGCGGCATCTTAAAGAAAGTCATTCCCGGTGCCCGCATCCGATGTATCGTAGTAATAAAATTTAACCCGGTCAAGATCGAGGAAAAACCCAATACAAATGCTGCCAGTACCGCTAAGGTTACGTTTGTTCCGGTGCGCAAACTGTAAGGAGCATAAAAAGTCCAACCGGTGTCTGCCGGCCCGGGACCGGTAAAAAGGGAGCTTAAAGCTATAACGACTCCAACCAGATACAACCAGTAGGACAACAAATTAAGTCTGGGAAAAGCCACATCTTTCGCGCCAATCTGCAAAGGCAGAAAAAAATTGCCAAAAGCTGCAGGAATACCCGGAATGATAAAAAGAAATATCATGATCACGCCGTGAAGCGTGAAAAGAGAATTGTAAGTTTGTGCCCCCATAATGGTTTCGCCCGGAGAAATTAACTCCAGACGCATCAGAACACCAATGGTTATCCCAACCAGGAAGAAAGCAGTCATGCTCATCAGATACATGATACCAATTCTTTTATGATCGGTAGAAAGCAGCCAGGCTAACATACCACTATGGCGTCCCTTTTCTTCAAAAAAACTTTTTTCGATGGGAACACTACCAGCAACACTTGCCATTAAATCACCTCTTTTAATTTGTCTTTTTTTTACCCTTTATCGTGAGAAAACCGATAAATACAACCACAAAAAACAAAAAGATTGTCCCGCCCACTTTCATGAAATTAAAGGCATACCGCTTACCGGCTGGATCGTAACTGAAGCAATATAGCAATACTTTACTGATGGTCGGTCCAACCCGGCCCTGAGATGCTTCGGTAATAGCCATTTTCAGATCGAACGGTTGAAATTCAATACCCCGCAGATACCGGCTTATTTTACCATCACTGGAAAGAACGATCAATGCACCGGCGTGAATATATTGCTTACCCTCTTTTTTATATTTAAAGCCAACTGCATCAGTGAATTTTTTAATAGAGACGCTATCCCCGGTAAGCCATAACCAGTCTTCCTGCGGAAATGGTCCGTGTTTGAATGCCTTAAAATAATTCTTCTTCTTTTCCCGGGCGAGTTCTGGGGTATCAGTCGGATCAAAACTAATGGTCACGGCTTTATAGTCTGCGCCGGGCTTCAAACTCATTCGGTCCAGAACATCGACCACGCCACCTAGCAAGGGACTGCACAGGCCCGGGCAATTAAAATAAACCAGAGAAACCACAGTCGGCTTATTCACGAAATCCCGAAGCAAAATTGTATCTCCGCTTTCGTTTCTAAAATGCAGGTCCAGTGGAGCATATTCGCCAAGATGTTCGACAATCCCAATTTCAGGATCGGGCGGAAGTGGTTGGGTATTTTGTACTTCAGCAAAGACTTTTTCCTGAGGAAAAGAGACTAATACAACTATCAATGCACTGAGAAAGAGAAAGTTCAACCCGGGCATTAATCGTGTCTTTTGACCATACTTTCTTAAAAGTCCATCTCCCATTATTGATTTAATAAATACCAAAAAATTCATTCAAAACTCCGTTAGTTATTAATTTTTCTTTGATAGTTTGGGCAATCTAAGCGTAACTCGGATTCATTCAAAGGGACATTTCTGAGGAAACAGAAAAAAGAATCGGTTTCCTCATTACTTTTTGAATCCCGGAAATATCCACAGGAAAAACAGGTTTTTACATCCCCTAATATTTTTTCTTTCCGCAAAGATTCCACAAAATTTAACAGGAAAATAAGAACAGTTCGCCTGGTTTTCAAAGGGAACTGTTGCAGATGTATGGTAAGAGGTCCCTGCCAGTCCAGAAAATTGGCAATCTGCTTTTTTCCTGCACTGGTAATTTGTAAGGCAAATCTTCGTTTATCAACACTACTTTTATTTTTCTCAATCAAGCCTTTTTGGTTTAAGGTCTTGATGGCATCGCTCACTGTTGGCGGTGTAAGATTAAATTCCTTGGCCAGATCAGAGACATAACTTTGCCGATTTTTTTGAGAATTGATATAGAGTAAAAACTGAATCTGTATGGGACTTAGCTTTTCTTCTTTAGCGTGATCCCATAATAATGTCCGAAATGCCTGTGACAGTCTTTCCAGCGCAACAATGATAATCCGGTTTAAATCCTGTTGTTCAACTGAAAGATCAAGTTCAGGCATGGTTTCGTATCATTCTTTAGTTAAATAGGGAAAGAATTTAGGAATCCTAACAAATAAAATCAATCAGTTTTTTATTAATTTCCATATTGATAAGCACGAAATTTCTCCCCGGCATTAAAAAGATAACAATTTATCATATTTAATAGACGCCTGACAAGCAGGCTCATCAGGCGTCTGATCTGTGAATGATGTAAATCTCTCTAACCTTCCTGTAGCTGGAGCTCAAGTTTAATTTTCACATCATTACTTACCAGTAAGCCACCAGCCTCCAGTGGTTTGTTCCAGTTCACATTGTAATCCTGCCGATTGATGGTTAATTCGGACTCAATCCCCATCTTGGTATTGCCCCAGGGATCCTTCATTGTTCCCAGTATTTTAAATGGCAGCTCAATCTCCCGGGAAATACCTCTCATGGTTAAGGTTCCCTTTGCCACATAACCATCATTACTTTTTATGATTTCCTTGCTCACAAAAGTAATTTCCGGGTGCTGCTCAACATCAAAGAAATCCCCACTAATCAGATGGTTATCCCTTTTCTCATTATCCGTATCAATGCTGGCAGTTTTAATCACCGCATTAATCGATGAATTACTCAGGTCATTTTGATCGAATACAAACTCGACCTGGTAATCTTTAAACTTGCCCGGAACTGTGGTAAAAACCAGATGTTTTACCTCAAATCCTATATTCGAATGAGCTTTGTCTGCTAAATACTTCTCTGCCGAAAAACTCATTGAGACCAAAAATACTACCAGAACAATCGATACTATTATATTCCTTAACATAATAGATCCTCCTATATAATTATGTATTATGTGATTTGAATTATTTAAAACTTAAATAAACTCGGAAATCTTAAAATTTCGCATCTCTACTCAAAAACAGCTGCTAAGGTTCCAAAATTGGATGAGAAAAAGATTGGCAGGTTACAAAAAAACCGGTCAGTAAATTTTCACTTATATATCCAGGTATATTTAAAGAATTAACTATTAGGCTTGAAGATGTCCTACTGGAGTTGTAAATTCGCCAATGTTCAAAAGGTATTCTCCAATCGTGTCTTACCCATTTATTATTTTTATGAAAGGAGTTCTATATGAAACTCCATTACTATTTGAATTTTTTCCTGATTCTTTTGTGTGCTATTTCGGCATTCGGGCAGTGGAGCAACGATCCCTTACAAAATTTAGCAGTTGCCGATACCAGCGGTGAACAAATCCTGCCTAAAATCGCTGCTACCTCAGATGGCGGATGTTTTATTTCCTGGTTCGACAACCGCAACGGGAACTACAGTGTTTACCTGCAACGATTAAATTCTCTGGGGGAAGCGCAATTTGCCCCCAAAGGATTACTGATCAGCAGTCACCCGCAACAAACCTGGCTTACCGATTATGACATGTGTGTTGATGGCAGCAATAATGCGATCATCGTATTTAATGACATCCAGAATGGCGGAAACAGCGATTGGGATATTTTTGCCTACAAAATAGGCTCGGATGGTGCTTTTATTTGGAGTGCTGACGGTATCGGTTTGTCCGACACTACCGTTTCGGACTTTGAAGTAGCTCCAAAAGTCACAGCGACCGATATGAATAATGTAGTGATAGCCTGGTTAAAATCCGGAACACTGGATCAGATTGCCATTCAGAAGATTTCATCGGACGGGCAGAAATTGTGGGGAGATTATGGAATTACCCTTCAACCCGGTGCCAGTGCAAGGCTCTCTGCCCCGGATCTTGTCGCGGCAGCTGACGACAGTGTGATCATGATCTGGAAAAGCTCCACCGGTCCGGCATGGGCGCCAACCACTTATATGTATACTCAAAAATTTGATCCATCCGGTAATCCGGCCTGGAATCCCAATGGCGTATTGATTTACAATCTTGGTGCAATCTCCGCCTGGGCATATCCCGAGATTTATCCGGACGGCAGCAGCGGTGCATTTTTTTGCTGGTATGATGCGCCTTCTTTATCCGAATTTAATGTCTGGATGCAGCATGTGAATGGCGATGGACAACTTTCCTTCCCGGTTAATGGAATTCAGGGGAGCACCGGTACTTCGGCTTTACACATGTATCCTACTCTTTCATATTTGGCCCAAACCGATGAAATATATCTCTTCTGGATTGAAGAGAGTTTCAATCAGGATATGTTTGGTATATACGGACAAAAATTCACCCCGCAGGGTACCCGGCTCTGGACAGATAACGGCAAGCAATACAAAGCTCTGGGCGGAAATACGATTTCCTTTCTCAGCAGTGTTCCGGCGGATACCAGTGTTTATCTCGCCTATTTTGAGAGCTCTGCCCCAAATGCCTTTGATGCCGCTGTTAAAGCATTCCGGATCAAACGCAACGGTGAATTAATCTGGGATTCACAATTGTTGTCATCTGCCAGTCTGGGAAATAAAGATGATCTCCTGATGGTGCTGAATTCTGAAAACCGGGCTTTTTTAACCTGGGACGATGATCGGCTTGACAATGGTGATATCTATGCCCAAAACATAAATCCCGATGGTTCCCTGGGTGCCATGCCAACCAAAATCAGTAACGGATTACAAAATACCCCTGGTAAATATTATCTGAAGCAGAACTACCCCAATCCGTTTAACCCCACTACCACAATTGAATTTGACCTGCCGGTGGCCGGCCAGGTTTCGCTGAAAATATATACTGTTACTGGAGAAGAAGTCGCTACTATCCTCTCGGACAGATTAACTGCCGGCACTTACAAATACCAATGGAATGCATCTCGTGCTGGCGTTATAGCCAGTGGGATCTACCTGTATCGGTTAAAGACCGGAAGCGTTTTGCAAACGAAAAAAATGATTCTGATGAAATAAATGTCAAATTCTGAGTCTATTCTAATAATTAAAGCAGGGTTCTTTTCGAATCTCTTTTAATGACGATTTGGAATTATTTTTATCGAATATTGACAATTTTAGTTTTTTTTGTAAATTGCTCAAAAATATTGAATGATTTGCTCCACAAATGAAAAATGTTCGTTTACAGAGATAAATCAAGATAACTAAGTGAGGAGGATATTTTATGAAAAAACCAAAAAATTACCATCTTATTTTTTACATCCCACTGCTTTTGCTTTGCCTTGCGTTTACTTCTCAGGCACAATATGCCGTGGGAGATACGGTATCAGATTTTACCCTGAACAACCTCAATAGCACGCCAGTCTCGCTTTATAATTATACCGGAGATGTTATCCTGCTGAATTTTTTTGCTACCTGGTGAGGTAGCTGTAATTCGGAGGCTCCGAATTTAGAAAATAATGTCTGGAAAGTTTATGGCCCCTATGGTCTGAAAGTATTCGGCATTGACATAAATGAACCTTTAGCTACAGTATCAAACTGGGCCAGTAATCTGGGCCTTACCTATGAGATTCTCCTCGATCCGGTATATCAGGTTTATAATCAGTATGGAATGGGTTATATCCCGCATAATACTATCCTGGACACCTCTATGATGGTTCTTTATACTTTTTATGATTATGATGAACCTCTGCTTTTATCCATTCTCAACAATTATTTTTCACCGGTCAGTATACAGAATGCTTCAGTGAGCGGTCGGTTTATGCGTAAAAACATTGATACCTTGACCATTAACGCTCAGATGGTAAACCCAGCCAATTATAATATCTCGGTTAAATCGATAATCAGCAGTCTTGATGGATCTGTAACTGATTCAATCCCACTTTATGATGATGGGAATCATGATGATGGTCAGGCCGGGGATTTACTCTATGGCGGTTATCTGCCACCACTCTCACAGGAAAATGAGTTTGCCGTGGGAATAAAAATGACCGATCTGGACAACAACGTTCAAAGCCTGTTCGCCGATCAGGCACGATTCACCACCATTGGACCCATTGCCATCAATGGTTATTATGAGGTAGTACGTATTCCACCGAATAAAATTTATTTTAAATTCGAATTACGAAATGACGGGCAGACTAAAACTGCGGAAAATATCAGTGCTCGCCTATCTACATCGGATCCGCTGGTCAGCAGCATTTTGGGATCAACCCAAAATTATGGTGACGTCGATCCAGGACAAATCGTGGTAAATCAGAATAATTTTGGAATTATCTTCTCCAGTCTACCAAACTCTTATACCATTCACTTTAAAATGGATATATACAGCAATGGCAATTACTTCTGGAGCGATAGTACCGATGTCATAGTTGGTATCCAGAACAGCAACCAAAATTTGCCAAAGACTTACTCCCTGAAGCAGAATTATCCTAATCCGTTTAACCCTACTACCACAATTGAATTTGACCTGCCCGAGGCCACCCAGGTTTCGCTGAAAATATTTACTATAACCGGGGAAGAGGTTGCCACAATTGTTTCGGATAGATTACCTGCCGGAATTTACAAATACCAATGGAATGCATCTCGTGCTGGCGAATTGGCAAGCGGCGTATATATTTACCGCTTACAAGCCGGAAGTTTCTCCCAAACCCGGAAAATGATTCTAATGAAATAGTTACAAATAATATCAACAAAAAAATCCCGGTATCTTTCTGATGCCGGGATTTTTTTTCACGCCTGATTCGATTATTTCGATTCTTCTTCTTCATATTTATGCACCGCATCCTTTACCGCATGCCAGGCTAGGGTAGCACATTTTACCCGAACCGGAAATTTGATCACACCCTTTAATGCCACCAAATCCCCATGCTGATCCAGCGAATCCGGTTCGCGTTTGCCGGTCATGGTTTCCAGCACATCCTTAATAATCGCTTCCGCTTCTTCTACCGTTTTTCCCTTAATTTCATCGGTCATAATGGAAGCCGAAGCCACACTGATGGCACAACCACTTCCACTGAATTTCAGGTTTTTCACTATCCCCTTCTCATCAATTTCAAGAGTCAGTTTAATGTGGTCTCCACAAACCGGATTATCGAGTTCCACCTGAGTGCAAAGCGGATCTCCCTCCCCAAAGTTATGGGGGTGGCGGTAATGATCCAGAATTATGTCCTGATAAAGTTCATCAAATTCCATATCCAAAAAACTCCCTGGCTTTTTCTATTTGTTCAACTAATTTATCTACTTCCTGATAGGTGTTATAAAAATAAAAGCTGGCCCTGGTAGTGGCCGGCACTTCCAGCTTTCGCATTACCGGCTGGGCACAATGATGTCCGGCCCGGACGGCAATTCCTTCATTATCCAGGAATTGGGCCATGTCATGGGGATGAATATTTCCCAGATAAAATGAGATTACCCCACCCCGGAACGGTGCGGAGCCAAAAATCCGCATATCCTCAATACCCCGCATTTTAGTTAGGGCATATGTGGTAAGCTTTTGCTCGTACTTGGTGATTCTGCCCATCCCAATTTTGGTAAGGTAATCAATAGCTGCGCCAAAACCAATTGCCCCCGCGATGTTCGGTGTACCCGCTTCAAATTTATGCGGGATATCATTCCAGGTGGCCTTGTCCAGCCAGACCGAACGAATCATCTCTCCCCCACCCTGATACGGATCCATCTCTTCCAAATACTTTGCCTTGGCATACAGCACCCCAATTCCGGTCGGCCCGCACATCTTATGACTGGAGAATGCCAAGAAATCGCAATCCATCTCCTGGACATCGGTGGGCAGATGCGGTACACCCTGGGCTCCATCCAGCAGCACCGGTATACCATGTTCATGTGCTTTCTGAATGATGCCCCGCACCGGATTAATAGTGCCGAACACATTGGACATATGGGTCACCGAAATCAGTCGAGTCCGGTCGTTGATTAATCCATCCAGGTTGGAAATATTGAGGGTACCTTTTGATTTGGAAAACATGATGAAGCGCAGTTTTATCCCCTTTTCCCGGGCCAGCAATTGCCAGGGGATGAGGTTACTATGATGCTCCATTTCGCTCAGAATAATTTCATCACCCTCTTTCAAGAATTTCCGGCCCCAGGCATGCGCCACCAGGTTGATCGATTCCGTCGTGCCGCGGGTAAATACCACCTCATTCACCGAGGGAGCATTAATAAACTTTGCCACCTTCACCCGGCTCTCCTCATAGGCCTGAGTCGCCCTTTCCCCCAATTTGTGAATGGCTCGGTGCACATTGGCATTCTGATGTTCATAGTAATTTCGCAGAGCATCTATTACCTGCTGCGGTTTTTGAGTGGTCGCAGCGTTGTCCAGATAGACCAACTTTTTCTTCCCGCCCGAGGTAGTTGAGAACTCTTCCCGCAGAATTGGAAAATCCTCTCGGATTTTACCCACATCCAAAATATCTTCAGTGGTGGTTATTTTTTCTTCAATTATTGAATTAGACATTCAATTCTCCAAAAACATTATTCATCCACCTGCAAATAAATTTCCCCGTTTTCTACTTTTACCGGATAGGATTTTACCGGCAAAACGGCCGGTAAAGTTAAATTCTTACCCGACTTAATATCAAAGATGGCTCCATGCAGGGGACATTCGATTTCCGAATCTTCAATTTCACCTTCAGAGAGAAGCGCATGTTCATGAGAACAGATGTTATGGATGGCATAATACCCATCATCCAGTTTGAATACGGCGATGGGATTTCCTTCATGCTCATAAACCTGTACCGGGCCAGAATAATTGGCTTCCTGATCAATTCTAATCCATGGTGACATATTTACTGTCCTTGCTTCTCACTAATCCCTATACAACGCCGGTCGATTCCGTATTTATTTTAGTCTTCAGCATTTCCTCTTTTAAATCACTCACTGTGATCCCCTCAAAAATAGCTTCCAGCTTATCCTGTAATATTTCCATGGGACTGCGGATGTTGCAATATAAAATTTGGCTACAATCCAACACATGCTGATTTTCAATACATTTTACAATTTTTATTGGCTTATCAACAGCGCGAATCACCTGGCTGATACTCAAGTTATCAATCTTACTATTTAACAGGTAACCACCTTTCACGCCCTGCACTGAATTTACCAATCCGTTTCTGACCAAAGATTGCAATACCTTGCCCATCAGTTCCAGCGGAATATGATACTGGTCGGAGAGTTCTTTACTGGTGGTCAGCCCTTTTGCCGGTTTTCGAGCCATATGTAAAAGAGCAATCAGGGCATATTCCGCTTTTTTACTAAATCGCAACATATTTAAATCCGACAAAATTAGTCTTATTTTAAAAAAATATACATAAATAAAGTTTCCGGTTCAAAAAGATTTTTCTTTTGATTACTCCTGGGAAAATCTGCCGGAACATCACTCAGTTCCATCAGTATGATTTAGTAGACATAAAAGGAAAGAAAAAAAGCAATTTTTTTTATATTAAATCTTGACTTTTTTGTACAAATGCTTTATAATTTCGGGTCAAAAAAAATACAATGAGGAAAATGATGCCATCTGATGAACACAAATTATCGGAACAGGAAACCCTGGATGAGATAACCAAACGGGAATATAAGTACGGATTTACTACTGATATCGAAATGGATTCCGCTCCAAAGGGTTTGAATGAAGATACCATTCGCTTTATTTCCGCCCGAAAAAAGGAACCTGAGTTCATGCTGGAATGGCGTCTGAAGGCGTTCCGCCGCTGGTCAAAAATGAAGGAACCCAAATGGGCTTTCATTCATTATCCACCCATCGATTATCAGAATGCCATTTATTATGCTGCACCCAAAAAGAAACCAGATCTGAAAAGCCTGGATGAAGTGGATCCCAAGTTAATTGAGACATTTGATAAACTGGGTATTCCCCTGGAAGAACAAAAAAGGCTGGCCGGAGTTGCGGTGGATGCAGTAATGGATAGTGTCTCGGTTGCCACAACCTTTAAGAAAGAATTACAGGAACTAGGCATTATCTTCTGCTCGATGTCCGAAGCCATTCAGCAACATCCGGAGCTGGTAAAGAAATATTTGGGCAAAGTAGTACCCCAGGGAGATAATTTCTTCGCTGCCCTGAATTCAGCCGTGTTCAGCGATGGATCCTTCGCCTATATTCCCAAAGGTGTCAAGTGTCCCATGGAATTATCCACTTATTTCCGGATAAATGCGGCAAATACCGGACAGTTTGAAAGAACCCTGATCATTGCTGACGAAGGATCTTATGTTAGTTATCTGGAGGGATGCACCGCACCTATCCGGGATGAAAACCAACTTCATGCAGCGGTAGTGGAACTCATCGCCCACAAGGATGCCGAGATCAAATATTCGACGGTGCAGAACTGGTACCCGGGTGATGAAAACGGTAAAGGTGGTATTTACAACTTTGTGACCAAACGTGGACTATGTGAAGGCGAAAATTCGAAGATCTCCTGGACCCAGGTGGAAACCGGGTCCGCCATAACCTGGAAATATCCCAGCGTAATTCTGCAAGGAGATAATTCAGAGGGCGTCTTTCATTCGGTAGCGTTCACTAACAATTTGCAACAGGCGGATACCGGCACAAAGATGACCCACGTCGGAAAGAACACTAAAAGCCGAATTGTTTCCAAGGGAATCTCAGCAGGCCGAAGCAACAATTCATATCGTGGGTTGGTAAAGGTTTACGAGAGTGCAGAGAATGCCAGAAATTTTTCTCAGTGCGATTCGCTTTTAATTGGTGATAAATGTGGCGCCCATACTTTCCCCTATCTGGAAATCAAAAATAAGACCGCCCGTATTGAGCATGAAGCCACAACCTCCAAAGTTGGTGAGGACCAGATTTTTTACCTCAATCAGCGAGGGATCGATACGGAAAATGCCATTGCCCTGGTGATAAACGGATATTGTAAAGAGGTGTTTAAAGAACTGCCAATGGAATTTGCGGTTGAAGCGCAAAAATTGCTGGAGATTAGTCTGGAAGGCAGCGTTGGTTAAAAATTAAAGATTATCATGAAAAGAAATGAAAACAGAGGAATGTAAGAACATGTTAAAAATATCGAATCTGAGAGTGGCCGTGGAAAATACCGAAATTCTGAAGGGAATTGATCTGGAAGTAAAGCCTGGTGAACTACATGCCATTATGGGACCCAATGGATCCGGGAAAAGCACCCTGGCAAATGTTTTAGCCGGGAAAGAAGAATATGAAATATTGAACGGTAGTGTTACCTTTAAAGGACATGATCTTCTGGAAATGGCGCCGGAGGACCGGGCCAGAGAAGGATTGTTTCTGGCATTTCAATACCCGGTGGAAATCCCGGGTGTTAGTATGGCTAATTTTCTCAAACAGGCTGTGAACGAAATCCGCAATTACCGGGGACAGGAATCATTAAACGCCCGGACTTTTCTCTCCACCATGAGGGAAAAACTCAACCTGGTCCAGATGGACGAGAAATTTATTTCCCGATCGGTGAATGAAGGATTCTCCGGCGGTGAAAAAAAGCGTAATGAGATCTTCCAGATGGCGATGCTGGAGCCATGTCTGGCAATCATGGACGAAACTGATTCCGGTCTGGATATTGATGCGCTAAAAATAGTTGCCGATGGGGTAAATAAACTCAGAACGAAAGATAATGCTTTTATCGTAGTAACTCATTACCAGAGATTGCTCAATTTTATTATTCCGGATTTTGTCCATGTGCTCTATCAGGGCAAAATTGTGGAATCAGGTGATAAGGAATTGGCCCTTCATCTGGAAGAATATGGTTACGACTGGGTGAAAGAGGA
>CAYVKM010000044.1:0-30716 GCA_964452045.1 uncultured Calditrichaceae bacterium | reverse complement strand
TATACTTAATTAATTTTATGCAACACCAAGTCAAGACAGAGCATATAAAATATAACAATCATTTACTTGGTTTCCATTCAAGCAGTCCTTTTTTACTAGGATATAAAGATTTTTTATTTGATCTCCAGATAAAAAGTATTTTCACATTCTTTTTGAAATGCTTCGCCAAATTTAGAGCACTTATCCAAGTTTTATTTGCATTTTCTCCTTGCACAGAAATATTAATTTTTTCCAAATATCTAAACCCTTTATCTAATTTTTTCCCATTTGAAATTTGTGATATAGAAATATTTTTCAATTCCTCAAATGAATTAGTAACCTTCATCGCCTCAATATGAGCGATATCAACTAATTTATTCCATCTATCAACATTATGGGAACCATAGTTCGCTGATATTATTTTAGTATGCGTTAAATCTAAAGGATTTTCAGGATCAAGAATAATTAAATTGTTTTTAACCTCATTTCCAACTTCATTATTCAATCCTTCATCAGTATTCAAATTATCATTACAGTTTTCATAATGATCCAGAATTTTTTCAATTACGGACCCTGGAGTATCTACTAATGGTTTAGCATATTTTTGTAATCTTTTAAAAATCTTGTCTGAAATTCTTATAACTGGGCTCATTATATTTTCTCCTATTTAATATGTAACAATGTTACATATTAAATTGAATATTGCAAATGATGTTTTAATGTCTTTTAATTATATAATACTATTAAGGTTAAACTATTATCAAAAAATTTTCAAACTTGTAACAATCTTTATTGCTACTCTGGAACTTTATCTATTCTTGAGCTTATTATATTCAATTACTCGATGAATGACCGTTATTTGATCACTGACCTCATCAAAAATAACAGTCTCATTTTCTGATTTTAATAAATATTTGCGGAAGCCGGAAAAAAAGATAATTCTTTTGTTAAGATCATTTAATCAAATTTTATGTTTACTTCATAACCATATAAAGGAGCAATAAAATGAGTCAAGATAAAATAATTGCGGTGATGGGCGCTACCGGTGCCCAGGGCGGCGGATTGGTCCGGGCGATCCTGAATGACAAACAGGGAGGCTTTACTGCCCGGGCAATTACCCGGAATGTCAATTCGGACAAGGCAAAAGCGCTGGCGAAAATGGGAGCCGAGGTGGTACAGGCGGATGTGAACGATGAGGAAAGCATTAGAAAAGCTTTCGAGGGTGCCTATGGTGCTTACTGCGTTACCTTTTACTGGGAACACTTTTCCCCGGAAAAGGAACTAGCCCATGCCAAAAATATGGCCCAGGCAGCCAAACAGGCGGGTGTAAAACATGTGATCTGGTCCACCCTGGAAGATATGCGCAAATGGGTACCGCTGAGTGACAACCGTATGCCTACCCTGATGGGAAAATATAAAGTGCCGCACTTCGATGCCAAAGGTGAGGCGAACAAGTTTTTTACGGATTTAGGCCTGCCGGTTACCCTCCTGAATACCTCTTTCTACTGGGACAATATGATTTACTTCGGCATGGGCCCGAAAAAGGGTCCGGATGGCAAACTGGCCATCACTTTTCCCATGGGCGACAAGAAACTTCCGGCCATGGCGGCGGAGGATATCGGCAAGTGCGCTTACGGTATTTTCAAGAGAGGACAGGAATTTATTGGGAAAACAGTAGGCATTTCCGGAGAATTCCTGACCGGGGCACAAATGGCAGCACAGTTATCCGAAGTATTGGGTCAGGAGATTGAGTATAATGCAGTATCACCGGAAGTATACCGCAGTTTCGGTTTCCCCGGTGCTGAAGACCTGGGTAATATGTTTCAGGTTAAACGTGATTTTGAAAAAGAATACTGCGCTGAAAGAGACCTGAACCTGTCCCGCTCCCTCAATCCGGAACTGCTGACCTTCCATAAATGGGCGGAAAAATATGAGGATCGGATTCCGTTGGAATAGAACAGTTTGAGAGTTATAGCATAATGGTTATAGCTTTGGTCCCCGATTTAGTTAACATCTACAGCGATGACTCGTATTTGTCATGCCGGACGCCTGCCTGGCTAGCGCCAGCAGACAGGGAGATCCGGCATCCAGGTTCCAGGGATGAAGATAGCAATGGATCCCCGCTCACTGCATGCGGGGATGACATACCTGATGATTGTCTTTGTGAGACAGAGATGTCGAAACAATCCCCGCGTGCCAAAACTGACCCATGGATGGATAGTCCAGAGGAACCGGAAGGGAGATTGCTTCGTCGTCCCGCATAAACGGAACTCCTCGCGAAGACTGCGCTAGTTTTAATCCGTTCCATATAAAAAATCCCCTGACTTTTCAGGGGATTTTTGTTTTTGCGGAACGACGTTTACCAGAAAGTTTTCGATCACTAAACCAGATATATTATATCCTGGTTAGTTTACCCACATCATAAAGCAGTTGGAAGATGATCCATTTTGCGGTTCGCGCTGGAAGAAGGAGACATCCCGTCCCAGCTTTTGCGCCATCAACTCCAGAAATTTATTGGTTTCAGCATCAGTGCTCTGAATCCTGACCGTACCCTTCCGGCCATAGTAATAAATAAAATTGACCAGTTCGTTGGAAAATTGTTCTGCCGTTTTGGATAAACCATATCCATCCGGTGAAAAGAGGGAAGCATTGGACAGGCCAATCCAGACGCCCTGATCATCCGTTAAGTAGAGCGCCGGTACGGTAAATCCTTCTCCCGGAAATGTTCGCCTGTTACCCGCCTTATCGGTGGCAGTAAAGGAATAGGCATATTGGTCACCGGGAACCAGCGGCTGGCCGGAATCACTGCGGCCATCCCAGGAAATGGATCGCGGCGGATCGCCTTCCCCGGAAAGACTGCGGAAAGTGCTGCCTTCGCTGGTAAAAATATCCAGCTTCCAGCTCCCCAGATCTTTGAAATTGAGATGAAATACCTTGGCCGGTGCGGGAATAATTCTGGCAAATTCGGGTTGGGAAATCCGGCATTCGAACAAATCCTTGCTGGGACCACCCTCTCCATACTTCCAGGGTACCGAGGACCAGTGTATCCGTTCTTTGATCTCCACCAGGTTGGAAAAATCTGCATCCAGGAAAATCGGTAATTTCTCTTCTTCTCCGCCGGCTTCATAAGTTTCTTTCACCACCACATCATCCAAAGCTTTATTTTCCTCCTGGGCATTGATGCGGTTAAAGCCGGTAACCAGGAACAACATTAAAACCAGGTAAAACAAATTATATTTCATAACTTCCCCGATGAATTTCATTTCTTAAAAATTATAATTTACATTTATATTAAACTGAAACCTTATATGACAAACTGGAATGTGATGACCCCGGTCTGATCCTGCCGTAAGCCCTTACCCGGTAAAGCGACGAATTTCCAATTTTTCAAAGCCGCGATAACCATCTGATCCCATTGCAGCGACCCGCTGGTTCTCTGGATAATCACATTTTCTTTTACCGTACCATTTTCCATCACCGTAAATTGCAGGGAAATGGTTGCCCCTACGCCCTGCCTTTTCGCCCATTTGGGGAACGGCGGAATAACCTTTTCCAGGATTTTACGGTTGGCCAGTGCACCGGTAATAACCGTCTGGGTTTCACGTGGTTTTACCAGAGGCTCTTCTTTTTTTGCTACAGGTTGTGCCGGGGCAAAATCGCTGGCAACCGCTTCCACCGGACCACTGACCACCTGGCCCGGTTGTAAATCGATTTGTGGTTTTCCGGTTTGCCCGAATGAGACCGCCCCCTGATTTTGTCCGGCAGAGGCTATCAACATATCGGAGCCCTTCCCCAGATCCAGTGCCTGCGGTTTGGAAACCCGGTCATCTTTTTTGATGCCAATGGCCGGCGAGACATTCAATACGTCACCGCCTTTATTGACATTATCGCTTAAAGGCTCCACCTGGCTCATACTGATCGGGGCCTGTTTGCGGGGACTGTCCAGAAATATCCGGTCATTTCCCAAAGCAAGCGGAGCCGAGGTTTGCTTCGGTGCACCGGTAACAATTTCCGGTTGCTGTTCCGGCTGCACCTGTACAACCCTGGGTTGTACCCGCGGTTTTTTTTGCTTGATCACTTCTTCCGGTTTCTTCTCAACCTCGGTCATATCAATAAAATTGATCTCGCGGATGGGCGGTTCAACCGGCCGATCCAGGGAGGTAATTGAGAAATAGCCAAGGATGAGAAATATATGAATCAATACGGAGAAGGATAAGCTGCTGGACACCCGATAACGGGTTTCGATGATCAGATCATCCCAGAAGGTGATGATCCGTTCTTTCAATGAGTATTTATGATATGTTTGTTCGGGATTTCCAAGCATAAATTTTTTATTCATTTTTTATTTTTCTCACAGAGGCTGCCGGTTTCGTTGCAATGTTGCAATGGCCAGACGCCGGGCACCGGCATGCTTGGCAATAGTTAACAGATCTAATACAATTCGGTGATGCAGATTTTTATCCGCCCGGATCACCACCAGCCGCTCGGGATATTTTTCAACTAATTTCGCTAACTCTCCTTCAAGATTTTCCATACCGATATGCTCTTCATTCAGCGCTATCTGACCATCATAGGAGATGGATATGGTAATGTTGGATTCGGACTTTGCCTCTACCGTTTTGGCTTTTGGCAGATCAATCTCCATATCCACCGGGGTCATCATCAAAGGTGAAGTTACCATAAAAACGATAACCAGGATCAAAGCGACGCCTACCAGAGGCGTTATATCAATTTTTGTGACCGGACTAAACATTACTCCTCCAAATCCCTATTTCTTTTTTTTCACGATTGAAAGTTGTTGCGCACCGCATTGTTTGGCTTCATCCAAAATTGCCACTACATGATCGTGGAGTACATTTTCCTCGGCGCTGATAACTACCATTTTATTTTTGCTGGCCGCCATTAGGACTTTCAGGGAGTCCGACAAATAATCCGGTTCAATTGCCTTGCCATTTAACTGGATGGTATAATCCTCCTTCAGAGTTATTTCTGCTTTCAGCTCGGTTTCCTCCAATTGTGTTCTGGCCTTTTGCATGGAGGGAGTCGAAACATTGATACCGGATTGCATGATCAACGGGTAAGAAACCATGAAAATAATCACCAGCGTTAGACAGACATCCACCAGCGAAGTGAGGTTGATCTCGGTCATCGGTTTCGTTTCAGTCGAATAGGGTTTTCGTTTCATTCGGACCTTCTTTTTACATCAATTCTTAATTATTTCCAGGCAGGATTTACTGAGTTGCCTTAACACTGAATCCCAGCAGAACCATTACCCGTTTGCTTACCGACTCAATCTCATTCATGATTGTACTGACCCGTCTCAGAAAATAGTTATAGAAAATAACCGCGGGAACAGCGACTACCAGACCACTAGCGGTGGTGATAAGCGCCTCGGCAATACCAGCTGAGATCACCGATGGTCCGGCCGAGCCGGAAACAGAGAGGGAGTGAAATGCCCGGATAATTCCCACAACCGTACCAAACAAACCAATGAGCGGAGCAATATTACCCAGCGTACCCAAAATGCCGAGATTCTTTTCGAGCTTGGTGCGTTGATCAATTGCCATGGCATCCATCATTTCTTCAATCGACTTGGCATCTTTTCCGGATTCTTCCAAACCGGATTTGACCACTGCAGCCAGTGGAGAAAGTGAGGTATTGCAGACCGATATCGCCTTCTCGATTCCGTCATTGCGGAAGGCATCTTTAATTTTAATAAAGAAGCGGTCGGCATCAACCGAGGTGTGCTTGTAGTATAGCCACCGTTCGAATATGAAAGTGAGGGCAACCACAGAACATCCCACCAGAATAATCATGGTAAAACTGGATCGCAGGGTATCGACAATATTTAGTTCCATCTTAAAACTCCTATCTTTACAATTCCTGTTTTTATAATCATCTAAATTTTAGTTATCACTTTTATTGATTGTCTTGATTGGCCTGCAGCCGGAGCATGTCTATCCTCTCTTTCGCAGCAGCGGTCCATCGTTCTTCGCTGGTACTGTTTGCCAATAACTCATAGGTAGAAATGGCTTTTTGCTGTTGACCAAGGTTTTCGTAGAGAGCGGCCAACTGTGCCAGAGAACTCAGCCGGTAATAATTATCGCCACCAGTCGGATTTGTGGCCTGTTTGAATGCCTGTTCCGCTTTGGTGGATTTATCATTTTCCAGATAATACATACCCAGACGAAAGCTGGCTTCCATGGATACAGTCGGATCCTGCGATTTTTGCAGGGCTTCCAGCCGGGATATGGCATCCTGATTGTTGCCGATCTCCAGCATAAGCCGCGCAACCTGCAGCAGGATGGTCTGTGAATCTTCAGCCTTGGGATAACTGGCCAGGTAATCGGTAAATGCCTGAACTGCCTTCTCCTTTTCCTGTAACCGGTCGTAACACCAGGCAGAATTCTTCAGGGCCGGGCCATAATACTCTGAACTTGAATAATCCTGAATCACTTTACCGAAATAATCGACCGCGGATAAATAGCTTTCCAATTGATAATATGCCACGCCCAGCAGGAAGTAAGCTTCGGGAAGCTGAGAGCTTTGCGGGAAATACTGAATAAACCGCAGAAATTCTTCCGAAGCGGATTTGTAATCTTCCTGCGCTACATAACATTTGGAAAGGGCAAATTGCGCATCAACCGCATAGGAGGAATTGGGATATAAGGTCAATATCTCCTTAAACGCCTCAATTGCTTCCTGATACTTCTTTTCCTGATAATTATTTAAGGCAATCCGATACCGGGCATCGATGGCCAGATCGGAATTGGTTGTCTGATCAATCACCTTTTTCAGGGTTTCTGAAGCCTGATCAATCTGTCCCATCTGATAATAGCTTAACTGAATTCCTTCCAGGGCATCCTTATTCTTTTCGTTCTCAGGATATTTATCGATAAAGGCCTGATAGCGGGCAACCGATGTTTCATAATCCCCGGCATTGTAAGCAGACTGTGCCAGTTTAAGCGCACTCTCCACCGCCAGCGGATCCTCCGGGTATCCATTGATCAGCACCTGGTAAACAGAATCCGCTTCACCAAAGTGATTGGCCCGAAAATAGATATCGGCAATGTTGAACAAAGATTCCACCGCCAGTTTGGAATCAGGATATTCCCTGACCAGCCGGTCCCAGGTTTCTATTGCCTGTACGTAATACTGAAGCCGGTAATAACTTTGCCCACTCCGGAATAATGAGTTTATCACTAAAGATTTCAATTCCGGAAATTCAGCGGTATTTATGGAAATCGGATAAGCTTTCAGGGCAGCCAGGTATTCCTGTCGGATAAACTGTACGGTGGCATAGCCATAGTCAGCCAGAATTTTGTTGGTGCCTCTCAATTCCTTTCGGATTCGATCGAAAAAAGCCAGGGCAGAATCCGGTCCTGCCAGACGGAGCTTACACCAGGCCTGCCCGATCCGGGATTTTTCAGTGAGATCGTCATTAGTCGGATCTACTGCCAATTTGTATTCCGAGAAAGCCTGATCGTAATGTTTCAGAAAGTAGGCAGACTCTCCCATCAACAGATGATTCGCCCGTTGCCAGTAATCCAATTCACCGGCCATAGCCTGCTGGGGCATTGAGGCGTTCCGGGTAATGACTTTCTGATAATTACCTTTATTAAAATCGTGATTCTGTAAGGCAAAATAGGACACATCAAAAAAGTGACTTTTCTGGCTCTGCTGAATAATCTGGTCAAAATATTTTTGACTGGCACCAGGACGTTCATTCACACCCAGTAAAAAGTAGACGGCGGGTGACAATTCGTCCTTGGGATAGAGATTGATAAACTGACGCAAACTCACCAAAGCGACTGTACTATCCCCTTTCTCCATCTCGGTAAGGGCTGCTTTTAATTTTGCCAGCGGTGCCAGAGGAGAGTGAATATCGATGGAAGCAATATTATGAAATAACATAATCGACTGATTCAGTTTGGTTATGTCTTCCGCTCCCTGGCGTCGGAGACATTCAGCCTCCATGTATTTAAAATAGCTGGCATTTTCCGAAGCCGACGTATACCTAAATTCAGCCAGTGCAGCATCCAATTGATTTAAATTGAGATTAATCCATCCCAAACGGAAATGAATTGCATCGGCATTCTGCAAACCGCTCTCCAGCAAACGTTTAAATTCGGATCTTGCCGCAAGCCAGTCACCGGCTCGCATAAAAACTTCCGCTGCCTGAAATAAGGCCTGTTTGGCTTCAGGAGTGCTCGGATAGAGGTCGTGCAACTTTTTATACACACTCACCGCCATAATACGGTTACCGGCATGCTCATGCGCTCTGGCTAAAAAATAAAGTCCGGTAACACTTTTTGTATCTCCCAGCAGCTCTATAGCTTCCTGCGGTTTTTCCAGGGCCATGGCATGTCTGGCTTTCAGGATAACAATTCGTTCATCTTTTATTTGCAGGGAATCAGCAGAGGTTAGCGCGGACAACAACGAATCCGATACCTGCCACTCATTCTGATCCGCAGCAATCCAGGCTAATCCCAGCAGTGCCTCCTGCTTGACAAACGGATTGCTTCCGGTTTCAAGAGCCTTGTTGAAAAACTTTTTGGCTGATCTGAGATTATTTTGTTTCAGGTACAACAAACTGGTTCGCACATAGGATTCTGCCATCATTGCTTCGGGCAAATTCCGTCCCGGTTCATACAATTTTTGCAACTCCAGCAGTGCCTTGTCAAATTGATTTTCCCTTTCATAGGCAGAGGAGGCAAGGAAGGCTACCCGGCCAAATAAAACCGGATCCTGGGTTGATGCCTGAACTTCTCTGACCAGCGGAATAATTTCCTGGCTTGGCATTTTCTGCTGGAAAAGAGCTGCTGCTTTTGAATACTGCGACCAGGGTGTACCCTCCTCCTGGGCGAACAACAATGATGATAAGACAAAAGCAAACATTAAAGAGAAGACACCGATCTTAATCCATGGAAATCGATGTTTGGTCATAACTCACCTATAATTAATCGATAAAACAATTTTCCCATTTATTCTTCCGATCCTAATCCCAGTGTACCGGAAGGTCCTTTGGTATCAATTGAAACAAGCGATCCTATCCCGGTGAAATTTTCACCATTATGGGTCCAGATCTCGAAACGGTATTTGAACTTACCATCTTCTACCAGCGCTCCGGTATTGTCCCGCCCGTCCCAAACGATTTCTTCAGGAATACTTCCCCGCTCGGAGAAACTGCGAATAATGTCGCCTTTATGATCAATGATATCGAAAGTCCACTGCTGAATATCAGATCGGCTTTTTGCCTTCAGAGATATACGGGAAATATTCTGTTCTCCTATCGGAGAAAAAATATCAGGATAGGCTTTGGCACTCACACCAAAACCGCCAAAAGCATATTTCACCGCAAAATTCTGGGTAAAACCGAAGTCCGAGACACTTTTGTTACCATACTCAATACCCACCTGATTAAGGGTGAATCCCAATCCCATAGTAACCCGGCCATTATTCAGACCAAGTCTGACTGCGATGTTACTGTAGACATTATATTCCGCGCCAATATTGATAAATGCCGATTCCCAGCCGGCAATCTTTCCCACATCGGAACTGACAATCAGTTTGTCATCCAGAAAAGCCATGGCCGCGCCCAACCGGACCTGCATGGGAAATGCCTGAGATTCATAGGCGAGTTTCATCTTGGGTGTCAGCAGGTTCATAAACATCAATCCGGCATCCACCCGGTCGAACAATCGCGTTTTAAAGCCAAGGTCTATACCATGGCCGGTACCGGAGTAAGACAAAACTTTCTGGTTCACCAGCTTATAATTCAGGCCTACCGAAATTCCCCGGTACAATTCTTTAGACCAGGAAAGGAGAAAAGCCATGTCCGAAATGCTAAAGGAGCCTAATTCCTGATTCAATTCATTGCGCTGATCAAAATCACCCGAGTTAAGATAGAGCATTCCCAGTCCAAAACTCCCTAAATTTCGGGTAGGCAGACTCCCGGCCAGATAATCGAAATTGGTATCAAAGAAAAGTACCGAGTGCATAAAATACACCTGGTAAGGATTCTGAGTGGCCAGCGCCGCCGGATTCCAGTAAACTGCCGTTGCATCGGTTGAAAGTGCAGTATAGGCTTTGCCAAATCCAAGGGCCCGTGCACCTACACCCATGTGGAGATAGGTCCCTGGCATGCCAGCAATACCATCCTGGGCGGAAATCTCCGGGACTACCACCAGAATCAGAAAGATGCAAATCGTAATAAAGATGATGAATTTATGTTTCATATGCTCTCCAGCTCTTTTATTCCCTTAATTTTTATTTTGCAATTCCTTTTATCTCACCACGGCAATTTTGCGATGGGCATCCATTATAGTTCTGCCATTGGCCACGCCTTTGGCAATCAGGATATAGCCGCCATTACCCACTTTCTGGCCCTTGTCATTCCGTCCGTCCCAGGAAACTGAATTAGGAAATACGCTTTTATCCCGGCCCATTCCTCCCGGGCTGCCGGCTGAAAATCGTTTCGACCAGACCAGATTTCCAAAAAGATCGAATATCCTGAGGGTAACATCGGCGTCTTCTGCCAGATAATAGTCTATATGGGTTACTCCGGATTCCACTCCAAATGGATTGGGATAGTTAATCGGCTTGCCATTGGGCATGCTTGATGGAGTCAGATTTACAACTATTTCGTAATCACTGTAGACCGAATCTACCGAGGCGCGTACCATATTCATTTCTGTCAGGCGTCCGGCGGTGAACTCGACCTCGACTTTCCCAGTGGCATCGGAAGCCACACTTGTATCCGCCAGGCTTCCGCTTCCGCTGATTACTGAGAAGGTCACCATTTTATCCGGAACCGGATTGCCGGTTACATCAGTCAGATTGGCGGTAATCATTAACTTTTCCAGCGCCCGGATTTCATTTTTCGGAGCCTCCAGCAATATATTTTCAACACTGCCGGCATACACTTCCAGAGGTTCTGAATATCCTGGGGCTGTATTAATCTGATCTTCAGCTTTAATTCTGATAATGCCAACCGCATTCGTAGTTTGTACAATCGTACGCTTACCATTCTCCAGGTTTACAGATTTGTAAAGCAAATTACCGGGTACCGAATCGAGGGTACTGGCATCTACCAAGCCCAAGCTCACCAGGTGATTTGCGGTGATAACAATTTCGTCATTACCATTCTTAAACAGAATCTGCATGCCGAAGTTATCTCCCGCAGCAACCCGGCTGCTGTCCAGGTGGATCTCATAATGCAGTCCGCCCACCAGCACCTCAAGTTGAGCGTCAAGAGATGTTCGGATGTTGGTGTTACTGTTATCAATCGCCCGGATTATCTGGTTTCCACCCTGATTCAGGGTAACCGAGAAACTGGTCTTTCCCTGGATCATATTACTGTTTATCGGAACTACCTGAGCAGTATTATCCGTGGTATAGAGCCGGACCTGATCGTTTGGTGCGCTTGGTACATGGTTCCAGTAATCGTCCACTGCATACACTTCCACCGGGAAGGCCAAACCTGAGGTTTGGCGGGTGGCAGTATTTTTTCGACCCGGTGTTTTTAACGGATCATTTTCCGTGTCTCCGGGAAGCAGCTCTTCACCCGGTAAGAGAACAAGCAATTGAGTAAAACTATTCGGATTTACCAGCACACTGTCACTATAGGCAGCGGGCATTCCGGAATTGTTCTGGAAATCCGATCTAAACTGGTGCCTGGTGGCGGCCCGCAATGTCACGGGGACATGGGCTTCACCATTTACCAGATAGACCGTATCCTGCAGGAAGGCAAACGAATCGGTTACCGCAAGATTGAGGGTATCATTACGATCCGCTACCAGGTTCCAGTAGGGGTCAACTGCCCGGATGAGTACATCGAAGCTCTGCCCGGCCATTTGCGCGGAAGCCGGATCTTTCTTGCCCGGACTGACACCCGGTGTTGCTATTTCTCCCGGAAGCAGAACCTGCAGACCGGCTAATTGCTCCGGAACCACCGAGAAAGCATTACTGTATCCGGTGTGCGTATTAGGCGCAGGGATATAATCCGCTGCATAAAGGACTACTTCGGTATCTGCCTTGGTAATGGTCAAATCACCTTCCCAGAAACCACCGGAGATGGTAACACCGGTTCGGGAAATGGTGCCATTCCCGGTAGAGGCGGAGAGAATGATTTCGCCTTCATAATCCAGCAGGATGTAATTGTTCTGGTTGTGAGCCTCGATCCGGACCTGGAATGCATTTCCAGCCGTCTGAGGACTTGTAATCTGTGAGAACACAAAATGATGCACCTGACCGGTAAGCATGTTAAAATCGCTGGAAGAATCACTCAATAAAGGTGCTTCCAGCGTCTCTACAAAAATTTGGTTACTTCCGGTAGTAAGCAGGGTAACATCATAATTACCTGAGGCTATTGTCTGAACGGTATCCAGCGGTAGAACTGCTGCCGGATCAGTACTGGTAAAATGTAATTTCAGAGAATCGGGAACAACCGGATTGTACCACTCATCCGTGGCATACACGGTTACCTGGAAGGTTACTCCAATTGTTTGGGGTGATGGATAACCAGTGATTGCCGTGGACAGACCAGGAGTCAATGTTTCTCCCGGGACTATTATTTTCAGGCGGGCCAGGGCACCAGGCAACAAGGTAAACGGATTACTGTTTCCGCGAACAATATCATTAAAATCATGAATATTGATATGTATACTCTGTGAAGCCTTGGTAAGTATCACCGGTCCGCTCCATTGACCATTGGCAAATTGGATATCTTCCACAATGATAGTTCCCGGTCCGGTTGAAGCAGTCATACTGGCCTGCTCATTATAACCGGTCACCACATTCCCACTTCCATCGACAGCAAAAACGGTCAACTGCAGGGAATCTCCGGCATACTGCGGACTGCTGACCGGATCGAAGACAAAACTTGCCACGGATCCGGAAATGACATTAACCAGCGGCGAAGTATCGGAAGAAATCTGGGGATTATTTACACAATTTGCGGTTACCGTCCAGTTTCCGGGTGTATTAAAACGAAATGTTGAAAATGTGACCGTACCGGCAGCTAACGGAGCATTTAATGGGATATTGGCATTGACATCGGTTGAAGTCAATTCTATCGTGGCATTGGCACTGGTAACCGGATTCCACCAGTTATCAACACCATTGACTGTAATATTTACCGCGTCCCCCACCATCTGAGTCGGTATGGTACCAGTTTTACCCGGTGCAATTCCCGGTGTACTTTGTTCTCCCGGTAATAAAATCTGCAAACGGGTAAATGTGCCGGAATTAACATTAAAGAAATTACTCTCTCCGGTATGAGGAACCGCAGCAAAATCCTGGCAGGTTATTTTCACATTGTTCGCTGCCCGGGTAATAGTAACCATCCCTGACCAGTAACCATCCACAAAATCAATTTCGGTGGGTGTTATGGTGCCGAGTCCGGTGGTAGATTGTAACCGGGCATGCCCGTTATATCCGGTCAGGGGATTTCCCGCTACATCTGCCGCATGAATTTGCACCTGAAAATCATCCCCGGCAGTTTGGTCGGAAATTGTCTGGAATTCAAAATGATCCAATTCACCCGGATTTACCAGGAAGCCGCTGCTCATATCTCCGATTATGCCCGGGTTGCTGATATCGGATGCGCTGATGGTGTGCGTCCCGACTGTCCCCATAATGGCAGACAAGGTTGCTAATCCACTATTCAGTTTACTTCTATTGGGCAGCTGTGCCAGCGGATCTGTGGTAGTAATTTCAATACTGTCCGCTGCCGAGGTTATTAAATTCCAGTATTCATCCACTGCTCGTACTCGGAAGTCGAATTGCACACCGGTTAACTGATCCTGTGGCACCCCACTTTTTCCCGGTGCTATACCGGGTTGCGGATCTTCTCCCGGCAATAAAACCTGAAGTTTATCAAAAGCACCTGGAAGAACCGAAATTAAATTGCTGGTTCCGGTATGTGGCGGTAATACATCATCACTGGCGGTAATGGAGACATTACCCGACGCTTTGGTCAGGGTAACTGATCCAGTCCATTCGCCCCCAACAAAGGGGCCAACCTGGTCGGGCATTATCGTACCTTCACCGGTAGACGCGGCTAAATGAACCATTCCGGTGAAATTACCGACTAGTTGATTCAGGTTTGTTTCCGCCCGAATGGTTACCGAAAATGATACCCCGGCATTTACCGGGCTCGGAATAGTTTCGAAGGCAAAATGATCAAGGTTTTGCGGAATAATATTTATATTTGGGCTCTGCCCGTTTGCAATCTGCGGATTATTTAATTGATAAGCCGAAACAGTATGTGATCCGGCAGTATTCAAGGTAATGCTTAAACTCCTAATACCGTTCACCAGATTGGTATTTGCCGGTAAAGAAGCAGTCAAATCGGTAGAGGAGACGCCAAATGAATCAGATGCAGATATAACCACATTCCAATGGTCATCCACACCGTTCACCTGAATCGGAAATGGCTGCCCGCTTCGCTGGTCATTTGGTGTACCGCTATAGCCTGGTGTTAGACCCGGCGTTGCGACAATTCCCGGCACCAAAACCTGGAATTGAGCGATCGCTCCCGGCACCACCTGGAACTGATTACTTGTTCCGGTATGCGGAGTGGTCGCGCCATCTGTTACATTTAAGAAAACGCCAGCTGCCGCTTTAGTCAATGTAACATGTCCGGTGTAGAGACCCTGATTCATGGTAATGTTCACCGGGGAGATGGTACCAGTTCCGGTGCTGGCTGAAAGGGTTAGTGAACCGGAGTAATCCATTACCCGGTTTCCGGATGGGTCGACGGCGGTAATGGTAATCGTCAAAGGTATTCCGGCTGTTACCGGTCCAACGATTGGTGAAAAAAGAAATTCATGCAGGTTTCCCGGATTAACTAATATCTGAGTGCCAGTATTTGGCGTAATTGATGGCTGGGTAACATCATGGGCAGTTACTGTTTGTAAACCAGTACTATTCAGGGTTACGGTAAATTGTCTGGTCCCATTATATAGAGGAGAATTCGGAGGCAACACTGCATTGGGATCCGAACTGCTCAGCTGTACCTGATCATCGATGCTGGTAATTACATTCCACCAGTTATCGACGGCGTTTACCCGGGTGGAAATATTGCTTCCCGCCAGAATCGGGCTCACTGTACCGGTCTTACCGGGTGCCACTCCGGGAGTCCCGGTCTCTCCCTGCATTAAAACCTGCAATTTGGTAAATGCACCCGTTTGGACAGTAAACTGATTACTGGTTCCGGTGTGTGGCGGAGATGTTCGATCTTCAACCGTTACCGATACAAACGAAGCAGCCCGGGTAAGAGTAATCTGACCCGACCACACCCCATTTACCATATCAATTGAGGTGGGAGTGATGGTCTGAGACCCGGTGGAAACATCGAGATCGAGAGTCCCGCTGAAATCCGTCACAGTATTTCCGCCGGAATCCACTGCCCGGATGGTCACCGAAAAGGGAGTACCGGCAGTTTTGGGAGAGGAGATCGGCTCGAAAACAAAATGATCCAGTCCAAAAGAAATCACTTCGATGGGAGAACTGATCCCATCCTGAATGGATGAATTGTAAACATCGGAAGTGGTAATGGTATGTGTTCCCGGGGTGTTCAGGGTAATCCCGACTATCAGGTGTCCACCACTGAGTGAGGAATTGCCCGGTAACACCGCTGCCGGATCGCTGGAGGTGAAACTAACGGTGGTATTAGTTTGGGTAACTTGATTCCAGTATTGGTCAGTAGCATAAACATGCATATTGAACTGGACAGATGCCTGCTGGCTCACTGGGCTGCCAGTTCTTCCGGTAACACTACCCGGAAGAAACGTCTCTCCGGGAACCACATTCAGAATTCGCGAATATGGACGCGGAGTAGCACAAAAACGGTTGCTTACTCCAAAAATACTTTCGTCATTTACCCGTACCCAGACATCTCCGGTTACATAGGGCCCGTTGGTTTTCAGACCGGCCCGGAAGACCTGGAGGTTTCCTATCCACTGACCGTCAACCAGGAGAATGGTTTCGGGAAAAATTCTTCCCAGACCATAGTCAGTATATTCAGCTAGGGTTACTTCCTTAGTATAATTATTAATCCGGTTTCCCTGGGCATCCCGGGCGGTTATTTCAACCTGCGGGATAATATCGCCCACCATTACCTGTCCGGGGTGATTCCCATGGGGATAACCAATATCCGGCTCAATGCTAAAGTAAAGCACTTCTACTACCTCGAAGGCAGGAGAAACGCCATTTGTGACATTCGGATCGGTGATATCATCAGCGGTTATGGTATGACTGCCGCTGGAGTTGATAGTAACGGTAAGGGTTGCTGTGCCATTTGTTAAATTTGTTACCGGAGGCAAACTAGCATAGGGGTCGCTGGCTGTCAATTGGACCAGATCACTCACCGGAGCGACATTCCAGTCTTGATCTGTGGCATTCACAATTACCTGAAAAGGAACACCAACGGTTTGAGTATAAGGTGTACCGGTAAAACCACTTGGTGTCCCGGGCGCTGCAGACATACCGGGTAATAAAACCTGTAGTTTGGTGGCAGTCTGCGCCTCTGCCCTGTCCGAAAAACCAAATAGAAGCAGTGCCAAACAAAGAATAAGCAGAACAAAACTATTTGAGGCAGTTAGTTTTCTAAAAGATATGGTACCCATGAACAAACCTCCGTGTATCACGATAATTTTTTATTATCACTTTTCTATATCAGATTTTTGAGTTGTCGATTTTTTTTGCTTTCCCGTTTGAGCTTCAAGCTTTTCCAGTAAGACGTTCAATTCATCTCCAATTTCATGTAAATAATCATTGGAGCGCAGTTGTATGCGGGATTTATATTCACCTTTGGTTGCACTTTCCAGCACCCGTAAAATTTGAATCATTGGTCCCACAATTCTATGGGATAACCGCATGCCATACCAGAAGTTGAATCCGGTGAAAATCAGGACCACCAATAATACGATTGAAAATCGGATGTATAGTAGAATATCGTAGGAGTGATGTAAATTGAGTCCTTCTACAACATACAGAACCAAACCGAAAGCAATTATTTCGATGGCTGTGAGCATGGTATAAAAACTGGTGAAGGCATACTGGATATTTGGTTTTAAATAATAAAATTTACGCATAACTTTATTTTTCCCTGAGATATCATTTAATAAAAAACACTTAAAATCAGGGGGAACTTTTCCTTCTTAAAAATCCCAATTTCCCTGTATCTTTATTTTTTGCATAACATTTAGCCTGCTATAATTTGTCTCATATAATATTCGATCTTTATTTTTCACTCTTTAGCAAAACCTTACTTTTCTAAAAGATTTACAAATCATGTAACACAAAGAACATGCCATCCATCTTTTAAGATGAACAAATCCTTGCGCGATGAAGTCTGGATCATATTCATCAGAATATCTCCAAATCAAATATTCTGAGCGGTAGAAAGTTTGGTGATCAGGAGGGTTAATCCTGGTTTGGCTATTACCGAGAGTTTAGGGAGATATCTCTGGCTGGCAAAGATGCTTTAACGGGATGGCGTGAAGAATTTGTTAATTTAAAATTCGTAGATAGGCTTTCGTAGCATCTCTGGTAATGATCTAGTTTAGTATTTGTATTTATTTTACACACCAGATATCGCACCACTAGATACCTGAAAAGTTTTTCGGTCGGATCAGGTAACTTCAAAAAAACCTTTGATAGATGCGCTAATTTTTTTAAGGATTGGGGCGTGAATTAAAACGGATGATGCCTTTGATTTTCAGGGGCAAATGCAATAACGATTAAGAATTGAATCAAAACAATATCTGAAAATAAAATAGATTTATTTTTTCTTGATCTTCAACTTAATCTTCAATTTGGTTTTATGCGCCTTGAAATACTGGTGTGCCTGGCTCATCAGGTCCTCCAATAAATTAATAACATAAATCAGTTTCTCTGAGGTCAATTATTTAAGATTTAATTTTCATTCGTGGTTTTACCCTTTGTCGGGTCAGCCATTCATCAATCTCAATAATTTTAAATAACAGAATCCCTTTTCCTCCTCCGATTTTATAGTGGGGAATCTTTCGATCGAATACCCATTTACGGATGGTCACCTCTTTAATCCCTAGCTTTTCGGATAATTCTTTGGTGGAATAGTATTCTTTCATACGGCCTTCAGATGAGTCCCAATCACAAGTAAGTCTATGATCCAAATGGTAAAGAGCCCGAACCTCACGTCCATTTTGATTGTCGGAAAATAATATCAGAAATCGGTAAAAACAAATTAAATATGATAAATACAAGAAATATAGTATTTATAATATATACAATTTATATCTTATTACTGTCCCGGATCTACTGTTTGGAGAAGAATCCCAGTAAATCAACATGCCACCCCGCTGGGGTTGAGAGATCTTTTTTGCCATCTATATTATAAACATTTCACCCCTACAGGGTTATTATAACCTGCACTTACAAATAGACCTCTTCCACACGGATTTATAGATTGAGATAAAACTGCGCTATAAACATTTCACCTTCTAGGATTCTATGCTCTGCTTCTGTAAATCGGTCTCCCCACCTACAGGGTTCTATAGATTTGTATTGATTTCTGCTAAAATATTTCACTTTTCCAGGGTTATTGTTCCTTGCCTCTATAAATGAACTCTTCCCAACATGATATTATAGATTTGGATTGAGCTGCAATATCAAAATTTCACCCTCACAGGGTTCAATAATTTATACCACGGTTAATAAATCTAACCCCGGAGGGGTGTAGTGTAATGCTTGTAGAAAGTTAGTTTTTAAAAGGTGAAACTCCAGAGGAGTGAAATAAATATACCTTCTGAAGAATGATTAAGTTTTATGTCAAAGAGAATCACCTTCTGTATGTCGTATCACTTTATTTTTCCACAAAGATTTTATTCCACAAGGAATCATTGATTAGCGACTCTGTGTAATTTTTTTAAACTATGACACTTAACAAAAACTATAAACTATTGTTTTTTTTTGAAAAAATTGGTATTATCCTTTAGACTAAAACGAAACCAGAGATATGAAAACTATTGATTATGGTTTTCGGGAAAAGTTGAATAAGGTTTTGGGAGGATTTGGTCATAATTACTGCTACCAATGTGGTGCCTGCGTGGCAGACTGCCCAACCCACCGGCACCTGGATGAATTCAATCCCCGCACGATTATCCTAAAAGCACTATTCGGTTTTGAAGACGAACTGATCGGTCCGGATTCTATTATCTGGAACTGCACCAACTGCTACAATTGCCACGAAAGATGTCCCCAGGAAGTCAGTCCGATTGAGGTGATCATTGCCCTGAAGAACATGTCCATGGAGAAAGCAAACAATCCACCTGTAGTAAACAATATTATGGAAAGGGTAAAGAAAACCGGTTCTACCGTGTCGGTTACTGATCTTTCCATCAAACGCCGGGAAGAACTAAATTTACCGCCATACAAAATGGATTGCGCTGAAGAGCTGGAGAAGATATTTAAACATTAAGGAGTTGTATGAAGGTTATCCCGTTCTGGGGCTGCATGATTGCCTTAAAATATCCGCAAATGGAAAAAGCTGTCCGCTATTCCATGGACAAGCTGGGTGTGGAATTGGTCGATGAATCCCGCTTTAGCTGTTGTCCGGATCCCATCTATTTTAAGGCCGGGGACAAGCTCAACTGGATGACTCTGGCTGCCCGCAATATAGCCATTGCCGAAGAACATGAACTGGATATTATTACCATGTGCAGTGGTTGTACGTCCACGCTTTGTGAAGTGAATTATCATCTGAAACATGATGCCGATTTACGCAAACAAGTTAATAAGTCTTTGAAGGAAATTGGCCGGGAATTCCGAGGGACGATTAATGTCCGGCATGTGGTCACCGTTTTGCGGGATGATGTAGGTATGGAGCGCCTGAAGTCGACCATTGTCAATCCACTCCAGGACATAAAAGTTGCCATCCATTATGGTTGCCATTTACTTAAACCAAGTGAGGTAATGAATGTGGATGATCCAGTTATTCCGAAAATTCTGGAAGAGCTGATCGCCACTACCGGGGCCACACCAGTGAATCATCGGGAATACCTGCTTTGTTGCGGTAAAGCCTGTCAGGATCATGAACTTACCCTGAATATGAGTGCGGATGTTTTCCAATCGATAACCGACTCCAAAGCAGATTGCCTGGGACTGATCTGCCCAACCTGTTTCGACTCCTTTGATCTGGGACAGATCCGGGTTTCCCGCAAGGTTGGAAAAGAATATCAGGTACCGGTGGTCTATTACTTTCAGTTATTGGCACTGGCCCAGGGCGCCGGACTGGAAGATGTGGGCATCAAATATCACAAAATTCTGCCTGCTCAATTCCTGAGCAAACTCAAACATCTTGAAGTTACTGCCTAATTTTTCCGAAATTAATCTATTGCCCGGATCAGCTGATGCATGGCGTACCATGCCTCTTTGCGATGGAAAATAAACTGATTCCACAGCCATTCGCTGGAGTCAACATCATGAGGTAACTGGTGATTTAATCGTTTTGCCACTACGTCCAGACCGGTAGCATAGATCTGGTCCTCAGCAGTAAGACTCAGCCGGTAGACATAACGGAAACGCTGTAAAAACAGGAGGGAATTTTTAATGCTCAACCAGTTATCTCTGAACTTACGGTTTCTGATACTGAACTTCTTAATTAGAGCAAAAGGCTCCGTTTCCAGCAATTTATAGATTACTTTATAGATTAGAACAATCATCTCAATATCTCTTAAACCTCCAGTACATTCTTTGATATTGGCGCATTTTTCCTTGAAAAAAGTGGTAGAGCCATGACGCTGGGTTATTTCCCGGATCATCTGCTCAATGTATTGATCGGTCCCCTCAAAAATAATTTCCCGAACAATCTCATCCAGAAACTTCTGATGAAATTCGATATTCCCGTTTAGAAGGCGGGATTCCAGAAGCTGGGACTTATCGATATAGCTTTCCGGGTACGATGAACTGATTAGCTCTTTTAATCCGTCAAACGGGCAGAGATATTCCCCGAAATGCTGGCTGAACCGGAAATGAGGAAGCGTTCCCCGTTTAATCATTTCCGAATTCATGATCGCGATAATTTCCCGGTAGGATTCTATCTCTTCCTTTGAGGAGCCATTTGTTACTATAATCAAATCAAAGTCATCATCAAAAGCCTGTTCACGGCCATTTCCGCCGCAGGCATAGATCATGATGTTTCTGGCAATCTTCTGCGCTAACCGGGTATCTTTAATAGTCTTTCGTACACAGGTCTGAAAAAGCTCACCGATATAAATATTAACAAAGTGAGTAAAATGATCATTGATGGCCTGAACTTCCATGCCCCGGAAAGTTTCCAATCCAAGATGGAAAAAATTGATATCATAATAATTTCCCAGCATCTTAATTTTTTCATCAAACGATTTTACAAAGGGAAGATGCTTTAATATTTTATTTTCCTCTTTCTGGAAATGTTTAGGTTCCTGGATAAAACAGGCATAAGCCGGGAAGTTTTGATAGATGTTGGTGATAAAGCGCTTGTAATAATAACTACAACTGTTAATAAGGTTCAATAGTTCTGCCAGATTCTTTTGATAGAGCGATCGTTTACCCCGGATGGTTTTTTGAAAGAGAATCTTATTCAAACTTTCCAGGGTATTGGAGCTGCATAGCTGCATGATCCTGCAAACCAGATTTGGTTTCTTCTGGAAAAGCGAAATCAAATTCTGCAGGAAATCCGGATCATTCTTATAGCGGTCCACATAGTAGTGTATCAACTGATTGAACTGATAAAAATCGTCAAACGGCACCTGCTGGTCGAAAGTAAGGCAGAAATTGAAAACAAATTCCGGATGATTGCCGGACCACTCGGTCAGATTTTTCATACAGTGGGAGCGATCTGTGGCATTCATTTTCTTCATATCTTTTACCAGATCCGATTCATAATCCCGGAAAGTTTTCTGCAACAGAACGAAGAAATCATCCCAGAAATGTACCGATTCAAAAAAGCGAAGTTCGGATAATAAGTTTTTAAATGCTCCGCCCTCCGGAAAATGACGTTTAAAAATTTTCCGGAAAACAGTTATCTTTTCCAAATGCAGGGTCAAATCGTTTATAAAGACCGGCAAGACTTTCCGGAAAGCTTGGATAGATTTAGTATAATCCTGAAGCAATTGGTGAACTCCCAGATGGGGCCCAATATTTTTATAATGTAGTTTAAGCGCCACCTGTTGCAAATTACTTTTAATATACTCATCCGAGATGGAAATTAATTCTTCCTGCACCACCAGCTGCTGATAGATATACCGAAAAACCTCAATATAGCTTAGGCTCTTCTCCAGGATACGGAATTCCTTTTTGAAATGTGGGTATATTTTCCGAACAACATCCAGGATACGCCAGGGATTTACCTCGTCTATTCCCAGTCTGACTTTATAAGCATAAATTAAATTCTTGATTATTCTTAATCCGTCATGCTTGGGATGGATGTAATTGGGATCTTCCGGAGAAGTGGACAAATCAATAATTTCTCCCAAGATCCCCCGCAAATATCCCTCATGATAACGATTCGGTTTTTTATGATAATAATATTTATCAGTTACCCGCCTTTGAAATTCTTCAAACAGTTGGTGATTTCCGATGATATAGGCCGAACCGATCATCTCTTGCAGGATCACAAAATTACCGACCTTATCCCTGAGCAATTCCTCATATTCCGAAATGGAAGCGGAATATGCCTGATGCCCGACATGCTCGGACAGATGAAAATGGAAATTACTGGCAAACCGGATCATTTCGATACTCATCTTATGAATCACCTGGTTCAGCCAGGAACGACCCTTCGAGCCATCATCCACAATTCCCACATCGATGTCGTCCTGATCCGAACGTGTGCCAACCCCGGTAATCACAAATTCAGGGATGGTTTTATCAGCTTTCAAAATGCTCAGAAGGTGGTGCATATAAGCTGCGGTCAGTTGCCGAAACTGAATACCCGACTTGAGGATAAATTTTTTATAAACCGATTGCCGGGAGACATTCCGGGATAACTGGTAATCCAACCAATCCAGGTTCTGAATATTAAACCAGAGCAATTGCATGGAGTAGTAACAGCCGAGAAAATCCAATCGTGTTCGCTGGTCATCAGAGAGACCCATCAATATGGTCATTTCACGGTGATAATTCCGGCTGGGCGCAGTAAGCTTAATTGATTTTTCCACCCCGAATTTCTTAACACTCTCCTCGAGCACCGGAAAGATTTTGCGAATATTCTCAATATTTTTATGGTAATGATTTCCCAGATGCCCGGCTTGTTCTAAAAGATAGGTGATCTCATTTGGAAGCATAATTTTTTACAGATTAAAGATTATGATACTTGATTACACTATTTCGGAAGATGCGGAAATTCAGAATTTCTGAAACCGGTGTCAACCAGCGTATTGTGTGAATCAGATGCCTTAATAAGTGATTTGAGTTCTATAGTATTTAAGCTTCTGTTTCAAGTTCCGGACTGGGATGTTTTTGTTTGGCCAGCTGATATCCGATTTTCAGGGCCTTCTCATTAATCTCTTCGGTGCCCTTTGGAATGCGCGCCATCAATGCCAGATGAATCGCCCGGGGAGAAACGATTTCCAGAAGATCGGCTACAATTCCCAGGGCAACAGTGCTCGCTAATGAATCGTCTTTGAAATGATCTGTTGCTGTTTGGAAAATAGGAAAATCGAATGCCTTACTATGATTCTGACTGACGTCTAAGACCCGGTGTGAATCCACAATTAGGATGCCGTTGGATTTTAACTGATCGATGTACCGATCGTGAGCGACCTGACTAAGACAAAGAAGCAGATCCGGTCTCTCTACTTTGGGGAAAATGATATCTTTATCGCTGATTATTACTTCGGACCGATTTGCCTCCCCACGGGCTTCCTCACCATAGGATTGAGTTTGCACTGCATTGAGACCATCATAAATTGCTGCGGCTTCGGCAAGGACTTTTCCCATCAGGATCAATCCATGACCGACATCTCCGCTTAATCGAATTTCATGACGAAATGCCATTTTATCTCTCCTCTGCACGAAATTGATTTTGATTCCGATAAATCGCGATCAATTCCATACATATTGGATATGATTTATCTTTATCCTTCTATTGTTTTTTTTCTACCCTTCGAACGCTGTTGCTGCCACACTTGGGGCAGGATCTTTCCTGGGGTACACTGGGGGTGTACTTATCCTCATATTCATGCCCACAGCGCAAACATTTAAAGGTTGCTTTTTCCGCCATATAAACTCTCCGGCCTTTATCTCACCTTGATCCCTGAGGTGGCATTAAATGTTGATATTTCCACCACCTCAATTTTCAGCCAAATTATGCCGGCTGTAATTCCGCTTCTTTTTTCTCTTTTTTAGCTCTGGCTTTGGCTTCTTCCGCCTCCAGAATTTTCATGGTTTCCTTTACTTCGGCTTCGGATACCTTCTCTCGCATAGCCTCTAATTCCCGCATGACCCGGGCAAATTTCTGACCCTCGGCGGCAGAAATCCATTCCAATTGAAGCCGCTCGGGACGAATACCCAGTCGCTCAAACTTATTCCACAGGCGTTCCATCCGCCGCTGCGTCCAGGTGACCGCATTGATATAATGACAATCGGCAAAATGGCAACCGGATACCAACACCAGGGGTGCTCCTCTTTTAAAAGCATGGATCACAAATTTTTCGTCCACCCGGCCACTGCACATAGTTCTTATTAACCGGACATTGGTCGGATATTGTAAGCGGGAAGTACCAGCTAAATCCCCACCGGCATAGGAGCACCAGTTACAGGCAAACGCCACAACTTTATCCATCCGGTTTTCATCCAGGATGGAATCAATCTGTGCAATAATCTGTGCATCCGTGAAATGGCGCATGGTAATGGCATCGGTCGGACATTCCGCACCGCAGGTACCACAACCGGCACAGGCGGCCTGGATAACATTGGGAAAAATCCCCAGCTTCCGGTCCGGTGCAGTAATGGCATGATAGGGACAAACCTTGGCACACATACCGCAGTAATTACAGGCATCCGTATTGATCTGGGCAGTTATCGCCTCAATTTTCACTTTCCCGGCATTCAGGATAATACTAGCCCGCGCCGCAGCAGCGCTTGCCTGGGTGACGCTATCTTTGACGTCCTTTGGCGCCTCCACACATCCAGCATAATAAATACCCCGGGTGGGCGCATCTACCGGTTTCAACTTGGGATGAGATTCAAGCAGGAAACCATCTGCCGTACTGGAAAGAGTTAACAATTGCTGCAGTGGTTTCATATCTTTTCGTGGTTCCAATCCTACCGACAATACGACTAAATCCACTTCATGAACTTCTACTTTACCGGAGGTCGTATCTTCCGCCGCGAGGAACAGGCTCTTGGTATTGGGATCTTCCCACACATCACCGGGAATACCCCGGATATACTGTACGCCCGCTTCCTTGCTCCGTTTAAACATATCCTCAAAACCTTTTCCAAATGCCCTGATATCGATGTAAAAAACTTTACATTCAGTATCAGGATAATGATCATGCAAAAGGAGGGTATCCTTGATGGTATTCATACAACAGATATTGCTGCAATAGGGATTACCCCGGTTATCCGAACGTGAACCCACGCATTGGATAAATGCAATTTTCTTGGGTCGCTGGTGATCTGTGGGACGGACAAAATGCCCTTCGGTTGGGCCACCGGCACAGATCAGTCGCTCAAACTCCATGCTGGTAATGACGTTTTCATAACTCTGGTAACCGAATTCATCCATTTCGGTGGGATCATATACATCCATTCCGGTGGCAACGACAATTGTCCCCACTTCCAACTCAAGGATTTCATCGTGCATATCAAAATTAATGCAATGTTTTTCGCAGGCATCCATACATTTACCGCAAGCGATGGGATTATTACCCAGGCAGTGTTCCATGTCAATGAGATATGCCGACGGGACAGCCTGGGGCAGTTGGATATAAATAGCTTTTCGGGATGACAGACCCTGCTGATATTCATCCGGAACAGTTACCGGGCAATCGACCACGCAATCGCCACAGGCAGTACATTCATCCTCATCCACATAGCGGGCTTTTTTGCGGACTTTTACATTAAAATTACCGATAAAACCGGAAACATGCTCAATTTCGCTGTAGGCTAAAAGCTTGATTCGGGGATGTCGACCGACATCCATCATCTTCGGTCCGAGAATTCATATGGAGCAATCCATAGTTGGATAGGTTTTATCAAGCGCGGCCATGATCCCCCCGATGCTGGGATCTTTTTCCACCAGATAAACCTGGTGACCCGCATCTGCCAGGTCCAGTGCCGACTGAATGCCTGCCACACCGCCGCCAATTACCAGGGCAGCCTTGGTCACCGGCACTTCCGCTTCAATCTGGGGTTCCAGGAATCTGGCCCGGGCAACAGCACTCTTCACCAATTGCTTGGCCTTCTCGGTCGCTTTCTCCTTCTCATTCTGATGAACCCAACTGCAATGCTCCCGGATGTTTGCCATTTCATACAAATAGGGATTCAGACCGGCATCGGCCACACACTGACGAAAAGTGGGCTCATGGATTTTTGGGGTGCAGGATGCCACCACCACCCGGTTCAGTTTGTGCTCGATGATGGCTTTTTTGATCTCGTTCTGACCGGGATCCGCACAGGTGTATTTATTGCGAACTACCGCCACCACATCCTCCAGAGTTTCGGAGAACTCAGCAACTGCCTTGCAGTCCACTGTGCCGGCAATGTTTAAACCACAATCGCAGACAAAGACACCGATTCTTAATTTTTCTCCATTCATGGGTTATCCCTCAAATTAGATAAAACGAATATCGATCATCCATCTATGAATGAATTAATAAATTCCTCACATCTACTTAAATAGGGCCCTCCGGATAACGGGCAAAATCTTTTATTGAATCAATCATTCTGCGGGCCCGCTTATCACGGGGATTCAATTCTACCGCTTTATTAAAATTAAACAGCGCTTCGTGATAACGCTCCAAATTATTAAACGCCTTACCCAGATGATAATACGCCGCTTCATGATCCGGATAGGCTTTGATCAATTTCTGCAATACTTTGATGGCTTCTTTGTTATTACCAATGGTTAAATAGATCACTGCCAGATCGTAAAGGGCAATAAGTGATTCCGGATCTCTTTTTAAACAATTCAGGAGAGATTCGATGGCTTGATGGGTATGTCCGGCCCGATAATTAATTAAACCAAGCCAGTAGTAGGCCATAGTAAAACCAGTATCGATTTCGATAACCCGGTGTAATGCCCGGATTGCCCTGGCAAGATCTGCCGCGCGGAAATACGACAATCCCAGGTGGTATAGCGTTAAAGGATGATTTGGTTTTAATTGAAGTAATTTCTCAAATGTCTTAATCGCCTGCTTCAAATTCCCCTGCAGATAATATAGGTGACCCAGATCGTGCAGGAGTGATATATCATTCGCTTTCTTTTTGACCTCCTTTTCCAGAGATTTTATCTGCTGAGAAATCGGAATAATATTATTGGATTTTTCCCCATTCAAATCAAAAGGATTAGAATTCATTAATTTTTCTGCCATAGCTTTGTTTTTTATCCTTAAATAAATATTCTCTCCCTAGACCGGGACGCATTTATAGCCATAATTAATAATTCCGGCATCGCCCTCTTCCGAAACCCGCCGGAACTCGATCCTAAGCGGCATACCGGTTTTTATTTTCTTTAAATCGCAGTCGGCAATTTGGGTAAGCAATCTTACTCCATCTTTCAACTCAACCACACCAACGGCATAGGGGGCCTGGCTGGAAAATTTGCTGGGGGCAACATGAATAACTGTATAGGATACCAGTTTGCCCTGCCGATCCAGATGTATGGTTTTAAATTTGGAATTACCACATTCCCCACAAACCAATCGTTTGGGAAAATAGATTTTACCGCATTTTTCGCATTTTCCCGCTTCCAAACGGTATCGATGAGGAATTTCACGCCAGTATTTTGAGACAGACATCACGCTACCTCCATAATGTGAACTACTGTACTTCCGCCACTTCCACCCATATTCTGGGTCATTCCGATCTGGGCATTTTTTACCTGCCGCAGACCTGCTTCGCCCCGCAGTTGTTTTACTATTTCCACCACTTGTGCCACACCGGTAGCCCCCACCGGATGTCCCTTCGACTTTAGACCTCCACTGGTATTCACCGGAATTTTTCCTCCCAATCTGGTCATTCCGGATTCGGCTGCACTACCCCCCTTCCCCTTTTTCACAATACCCAGCTCTTCAATCACAATGATTTCCGCAATGGTAAAACAATCGTGTACCTCAACCAGGTCTAATTTATCAATATTAACATTGGCCATCTTATAAGCAGCTTTTGCGGCTTTTGCGGTGGCGGGTAAACTGGTTAAATCTTTCCTTGAATGCAGCGTAATACTATCCGTCGCATGACCTAATCCAATAATTTTTACCGGCGGTTTTTTGCTAATTTTTTTTGCTAATTCCACCGGGCATAAAATAATAGCAGCTGCTCCATCGGTAATTGGTGAGCAATCTAATATTCGCAGGGGATCGGCAATCATGACCGAGTTCAATACATTCTCAACTGTAATCTTTTGGGGATACTGGGCCACCGGATTCATTGAGCCATGTTCATGATTTTTGACCGCCACATGGGCTAACTGCTCACGGGTGGTTCCATATTTTTCCATGTGAGCGCGGGCCATCATAGCATACAAACCCGGGAAAGTAATTCCCTGATATACTTCATAATCCTGGTCTGCAGCTGTGGCCAGAGCGAAAGTTGCATCATCCGTGCCGACATCGGTCATTTTTTCAACGCCACCGACCAGAACCACATCACTCATGCCCAGGGCCACTTCCATATATCCCATTTTCACGGCAAGTCCACCGGAGGCGCAGGCAGATTCCACCCGCGCAGAGGGTATGGACGCAACGCCCAGATAATCTGCCATCAGCGATGCCAGGTGTTCCTGTCCGGTAAAAAGACCGGCACTCATATTTCCCACATACATTGAATCGATTTTATCCACACCTGCATCTTTTATGGCAGCCAGAGCTGCTTCAACATAAACATCGCGCAGGGACTGTTCCCATAATTCTCCCCACTTGCTTAATCCGACACCAATGATTGCTACATCACGCGCCACTATTTCCTCCGGTCGTTATTCATTCATAATTATTTTTCTGCGATATTTTGAATACAAACCATAATCCAAATAGACTTTATCGCCATTGATAACATCCCAGGTTTTAAAAGTCGCATTCCTGACCTCATCAATTCTATCAGTAACTCTCCAGACAAATCCATCGCTTCCCGCACCTGATCCGTAGGAGACCATTAAGATTAGATCTCCCTTTTTCGCTACATCCAGGATAGCAGTAAGTCCTAAAGGTGATGCCCCGGAATAGGTGTTGCCAATTTTCGGACAGAGCAAACCCTGAGTAAGCTGTTCTTTTTTAAAGCCCAGAATTTTGCCCGCCTTCAGTGGAAATTTTCCATTCGGTTGATGAAAAACCGCGTAAGTAAAATCGGAAGGTTTGAGTTTGGCTTTTTCCATCAGGGCCTGGCCACAACCAACCACATGTTTGAAATATGCCGGTTCGCCGGTAAATCGTCCCCCGTGCTGAGGATAGAACTGATGCTCCCGGCGCCAGAAATCCGGGGTATCTGACATGTAGGAGAAGGAGTTTTCGCAGCTCGCAATAATTTTCTTTTTGCCCATGATAAATGCCGCTGCCCCAGCTGAAGCGGTGTATTCCAGGGCATCTCCAGGTGCTCCTTGCGAGGTGTCTGCACCAACGCCCAGGGCATATTCCATACTGCCCGCCTGCACCAATTGCAGGGCAACAAACATGGCTTCGGAACCGGCCTTGCAGGCAAATTCAAAATCTGCGCAATGGACATCCGGTGTCGCACCAATCGCCTCGGCCAGGGTGGTTCCGCTTGGCTTTACCGCATAAGGATGGGATTCGGATCCGACGTACACAGCGCCAATCTTCCGGGGATCAATACCTGCCCTGGCCAATGCCCGGTGACTCGCCTCTACCGACATCGTTATGGTATCCTGGTCTGGTGCAGGTACGGATTTTTCTTCCACCAACAAACCTTTTCGATAGCTGTCGGCATCCGCTCCCCACTGTTTGGCAATCGCCTCTACTTTTATCCGATATTTTGGGATGTAACTTCCGTAACCAACAATTCCAACCATTATGCGCTCCTTTAAATACTTTGCAGAAATTTTTCCTTCTTGAATTTTTTCATTTCATACTATTTGGTGTCACACCAAAATTTTAAGCAACCGCCGGTTTATAAATCATAACCGCCACTGTTTTGTCATTGCCACCCATATTGATCATCATGCCATAAGGCTTCTTTGATTTTATCTTGAGTTGGCAATCCCCGGCCTTTCCGGTCAGCTGCTGCCAGATATCCACCGCCTGCCTCACACCCGTACCACCGGTCGGATGACCAAAACCAATCAGACCACCGGTCGCGTTGGTTGGCAATTCTCCATCCTGATGCGTTTTACCCTCCCGCACATAATCCGCCCCCTCACCCTCTTTGACAATACAGGCAGCTTCCAGCGCAAGCAGGGCAGTTATGGTGAAACAATCATGAAGTTCCAGGAATCCCAGATCCGTGGGTTTCAATCCACTCATCTGATATGCTTTTTCAACCGCCTTTTGGGTAGTGGTTAATTTTGTCAAATCCTTCGGTGGTTGTTTAAGATC
>CAYVKM010000043.1:28100-31234 GCA_964452045.1 uncultured Calditrichaceae bacterium | reverse complement strand
GGATTGTATATCAAATATGTCGGATAAGCCGGATCATGATAATAATCTGTTTTCAAAGCATCCAAACTAAGTATCATTTCAACATCCGTAGTATCAATAATGGCACCTAATATCCCCACATGTGACGACCCATATAAAGTTAGATTTGTATTTCCCCAACCTCCGGTCACTGCATCTCCGGTAGCAAAAGGACTGATATTGGGATGATATGGATCATACTCATGTAATGCCTCATGACCGATTACCGAGGTAGAGTCATAAAGAAAAGCCCATGCTTCACTATCCTGATTTTCCGGAGGAAGGTAATTGGGATAATATAATCTTGAAGCATTGGCTGCATTTAAAACCCATTTACCAATTGCTCTGGCAAACCTTTCATCATATCTGGTTAAGGGTACCAATGCTCCGATTTGTTCAAATGTGTTCATAGTAAAAGCATAATCGTTACTACTCACTTCACCTATCAAACCGGAACAATCATACCCCCCCCAATTTCCGACAATTGCTCCCCAATTCCTTACATTTCCGGTCGTGGTAAAACACCAATTCATTATCTTCTGGATATCATAGGTAGTCCCAAGTTCTGCATTCATTCTTGCAGCAATATGGGCACCATAGGGTAATTGCAGTTCATAAGAGGGATTGGTTGACCAATTATTAAGGAATTCCATTGCCCATTCCGCACCGATTCGATATTTTGAAACTCCCGTTTCTTTATAGGCATTGTAAAATAGCCAGGCAATTGCTCCGGCAGCTGCCGGCTCAGTTGGCGTGCCAGAATACGGTGTCATGGTCATTAAATTATAGGCACGATAGTTCATGTTTGGTACATGCCAGGGTGTACTGCTTCCTCCCATGGCTACCACCGCCGACAACCATCGATCGGCAACCAAGGTAAATTGATAATCAAAATCACCGGTATGAGGGTAGAGATCATAAAGCTGGTAAAAAAATATATTGGGCATGGTATCGTACCACCAGTCATCCCAATTGCTCCCCGACGGGTGGTTCAAATAAACATTTGCCCCATTTGCCTTATTAAAATATTCTTCGCACATAAGTGCCCAGTTATTTCCATTCTGATTACTTTTATCTATTCCGACCAGGCTGGCGCTTATAACAGCTGGCAAAACATTAATGGCTTCGGCTGAAGTTGGGGAGGTGGTTCCTACGACCGTGTGCAGACCAAAACTGTTATGACTTGGATAATTAACAGTATTGGTTCTCCACCAAATCAGTGGTAGATATAAGCCGGTTTTGTTAAAGTCAAATACAAAATCATCATATTCAGTGGTAACCTGTTTCCAGTCCCTTAATTTGTAGGGTATGGGTAGATTGGGCATGAGTTCAATGCGTGGGATATTAATTTGCTGGGAGTTACATTCTTTCCCAGTGAATAATAACATTGATGATAGAATTACAAGAAAAACAATCAGGATGATATTTGTGCGGGTATTCATGATTACACCCACTAATTTTTGTCTAAAAATACAATTAATTTAACACTGTTTTTCGTTTTTTTAGTTTTATCACTTTATTACTGATTAATGGTTTTGACCAAAAGCCAATACTCAGGATGTAACCAAGGGTAAGGAATATTATCATCATTCCAAGTCTAAGACTTAAAAGGTCCCCAACCCATCCTATTACCAGAGGTATTAAAGCACCACCAATAATAGCCGTACATAAAATACCGGAGAATGAACCATGGTGCTCTTTCACAGAATTTAGAGCCAGTGAAAAAATGATGGACCACATTACCGAAAAGCAAAAACCAGTCAGAGGAAATGCAAATAAGGCCATTCTGGCAGTTCCAAAAATAGCGAAAGAGAAACTAATGATGGCAGAACCAGCAAATATGATTAACACTTTTCTACTATCCATAAATTTTAAAAGTATCAATCCCAGTAGACAACCTAAAGTCAGTAGTCCCCAAAAATATGATACCGTATTTGCCCCAGTGGTTTGGGGTTCAAACCCATGATAATCCAAAAGGAATTTTGAGATCCAATTTGCCACACCCTGTTCCGAACCGACATAAGCAAAAATTCCGATAAAATAAAGGATGACAATTTTATTCTTAAAGAGGTCCCGATGGATTTTCCAGACACCGGTTTTTTCATCCGCCTTTAAACTCACTTTCGGTAATTTGACAATTAAAATAAAAACCAGCATTATAAGAGTAATGATGGTAAACAACCAGTACAGAGAAACCCAGGAAATTTCATCAGGGACAACTTGGGATAATAAAGAAAATAATAAATTATTCTGATTCGATGATGTCCTAAGGTTTACGACTAAATAGGAATATATATGAGGAGATATAAAAGAGGCACATCCAAAAACCAACTGTGCGATAACTGAATTTAAGGCAAAGTGTTCCTCACCTCCGGAAACTCTTAAAAGTGGATTAATTGCAACCTGAAGCATGGCCATGCCGGTCCCAATGATAAAAAGGGAAAAAATTGCTACCTTATAATTTGGAAACGTAGCAAAAAGTATTGAACCAGAAAATGCTAATAGAAATGCCCAGAGAATAATAGGTTTTTCCCGATACTTCTCCACTAAAATTCCGGAAGGTATAGACATAAAGCCATAGGCAATAAAAAAGGCAAATGGGAGGAAACCTGCTAAAGTTAAAGATAGATTAAAACTTTTGATGATATCCGGAATTATTGGACCTAAGATATTCGTGATAAATGATATGACAAAAAAGATCAGGAAGATTAACAAAACTATAATGTAGCTTCGTTTCATAGGTTTATCAGATGATTAGTAAATCCTTCTTTACAAAAATTATAAATCCGGAACATTTCAATTCTGTAAATATTTATTTAAAGCAAAAACTTTGATATCTCTAGAATTGATTGGTTTATTAGATAATCTCATGACTTTTAATATCTCATTCTCACCTGGAAGGAGAATAAATCCCCGCTTTTTAAATTGTAAAGATGGATGGTATAAATCCACAAAATAAGCAGGTTTACTTGCAGAGATAACTATATGATCTGGCGTCGCTTCATCAAAACCTTTAATCACTATATCCGATTGCGACAACTTTTTATGTTTCCAATCACCCTCAATATAAAAATTCCGGAAGATCTTATCATTTTGCTGATTATACAAAGTAATCA
>CAYVKM010000043.1:23574-28000 GCA_964452045.1 uncultured Calditrichaceae bacterium | reverse complement strand
TCAATATAAAAATTCCGGAAGATCTTATCATTTTGCTGATTATACAAAGTAATCACAACGATTTGGTCTTTTCCCTCAAACCATTGTGTTCTCGGTACTGAAAATACCTCCCTAAGGTTATTTGCTTTCAATTCAATCCCGATAGTCTGACTTTCATTTATTTTTCCGGATGCAGTTTTAATACAAATGATTTGCAGGTTACCGGAAAATTTTTCATTTAGTTCATTTTTGATGAATATTCTTATATCACGTTTTACCTGCTTTGCAATTGCGATAACAGGATTAAATGCGAGTTTCACAGAATCATAGGATATTTTAGGCAGCAAAGCATAGTCAATCAGCGACCAACTGGTTACAGGCCAACAATCATTCAACTGCCAGATAATCGACCCAAAGCATTCAGGAGATCGAAATCTCCAATATTCAACACAAGTTTTCAAGGCAAATGCCTGATTTAATTGAGTTAGGTAAATATAATCTTCCCAATCGATTGATATCGGTAAATGGGTCGCCAAAAATCTAATAAGCCTTTCATTTCCCTCAATTTGTTTATTATGAAATTCAAATACTCTTTCTTGTGGTCGCCAACTATTTTGGGGGAGTGCTTTTTGTAAAGTTTTTATGTTTGCTGGGGCTTGAAATCCAAATTCAGTAACAAATAGACTCTTATCATTTAATATTTCTCTATAATCCTTCCAACCACTCCAAATGCCCCATTCATGTCGGTTACCGCTTTTGTGTGAATTAGGATCATCGTCCTTGCCAAACGGGCTGCTCGGCCAATACGGCACATACGGGTCCAAATTTTTTAATATTTTTGGAATAATCTCATGGTAAATCTTATGATCAGGCATCTCCTTAACAGTCCTCTTGAAATCCGCAAACCACCCCCATTCGTTTTCGTTATTTCCACACCATAACGCAATACAGGGATGATGCTGTAATCTGTTAATATTTTGCTTAAACTCCCCCTCAATATTTTTTGTGAATCTTTTATCAGTTGGGTAAACACCACAGGCAAACATGAAATCCTGCCATACCAGCAGACCCATTTCATCACAAAGATTATAGAAAGCATTATTCTCATAGATGCCCCCTCCCCAAACCCGTACCATGTTCATATGAACATCTTTAGCATATTTGAGTAATTTTTGATATTTATCTTTTTTAACTCGATCTAAAAAAGAATCTGCAGGTATCCAATTTGCCCCCTTAATAAAAACAGGTTTTCCATTAACAAGGAATTGAAAGATAGGTTTTCTTTTTTGTGAAAGTTTAAGTTCGATTGTCCTTATTCCCACTCGAGAAGACCATTCATCCAGATGAAGCCCATGCTTATTTTGAAGGGTTACTTTAAGATGATAAAGGTGAGCCTTACCCTCTCCATTTGGCCACCACAACTTCGGATTTTTCAGGGATAATTCAAATTTAGCAGACTTATTTTTCTTTATAATTATTTCTTTACAGATAGACTTTTCTCCATCATCTAAATCAGCTACCAGAAATAATTGCTCTAACTTGCCAGTAACATTGACATTTATTTGAACCGAGGCCTTATTTTTATTCAGCGATTTAGTATGAAACTTTATGCTTTCTATCCGAGCAGATTGGGGCTGTATCAATGAAACTGGCTTCCAGATCCCCATGGTAGGAAATTTGGGTCCCCAGTCCCAACCAAAAGAGTACTGAGCCTTTCTAATATATACCCGCTCGGAATTTAAAGCGACCGGAAGTTTGCCATATATATTTTCCTGTTGCCGGCCATATTTAGTTGGTGAAGTTATTTTAATTTCCAGATGGTTTTGGACTTTTTTTATCCATGGCTTTATATCAATTTCATACGATCTGAACATATTTTCTGTGGTGCATAATAAGTTACCATTCAGATAAATTTCTGAAATAGTATCTATGCCCTCAAAACGAAGGAAAAGTGGATCATCTAAAGTCATACTATCGGGGATATCAAAAAAAGTGAAATAAATCCAGTCAATCTCATGAATCCATTGCAGTCTGGTTTCGTTATCCCCATAAAAAGGCTCCGGAATTAACCTTGCCTTAAGTAAATTACTATGAACCGTACCTGGAATTTTTACAGATAATCCCTCTTCCGGGAATGCAAATCCTTCAGGCAATGTTGCATTTGATGAGGGTTGAAGGTACCAATCCTGAAGAAGAATCTTTTTTTTCATTTAGCTGTACATCGATATTTATTGTAAATGTATATATAGACTATTCTGATTGTCTATCAATCGAAGAGCAGAAAGTTTCTGGCAGGCATGGATTTGATCAATTTCAAATTTTTGACTTTCTATTAATAGTTAATTTTATTTTAGAATTACCTTTCAAGTTCAAATATTTACCACAGCATTAGAATTTCTATCATAAACTGCTTTAATATTATCTATATGCTTTCAACTCATGAAGTAATTCATTCAAATTAACCAGAGCAAAACTACAGGCAAAATCAGACATCGCATAAGGAAATACCAGGGATTTACCTAAAATTTGGCCCCCACATGTATAGACAACATTTGGGACATAACCTTCCCGTTCATCATCATTTGCTATCATTAGAGGTTCTTTCAGGCGCCCGATAACTTTGGTCGGGTCGTTTAAATCCAGCAGAAAAGCGGAAATAACATATTTTCTCATGGCACCGACACCGTGTGCTAAAACTAACCAACCAGAATCCGTTTCTATCGGACACCCGCAATTGCCAATTTGGAAGAATTCCCAGGAATATTCGGGTTCCATAATAAGTGTTTTATTATCCCAGTAATCAAGCTGATCAGAAAACATGATGAAATTATTTTCATTATCCTGTCTAGAGAGCATTACATACTTGCCATTAATTTTTCTCGAGAAAAGTGCTAAACCTTTATTTTCTACTGCAGGTCCGGTCAGTTTTCTTATTTTAAACTGTAAAAAATCTACTGTCTCGAGAAGCATGGAGTATATTTTTTTACCATCGTAAGCTGTATAGGTCGCATAGAAGGTTTTAGTCCCCTTTTCGTCACTAAAATGAACGAAACGTGCATCTTCTATCCCATTAACTTCCTCTGGGAGAAAAGGGAAAAGTACTCTTTCGGACAAAGGTTGTTGGCTAGAAAATTTTGCGATGTATCCATCATTTGTAGTTTCATAATGTGGTAGACTGGCAAAACGTGATTGGTCATCCAGAGTGATTTGGTTATTTACATTAATTACACCGCTACGGAATTCCATGGAAGAGATATGCCCCTCGCCTGTTGCTCTCAGACTTATAATGAATCTCTTATTTCCTTTTTGTATGCCAGTTTGATCGGGATACCATATCATCGAAGGATTAAACAGAGAAGCTGCTTCTATTGAGTATTCTTGTGAAAAATAGGAGCCAATCAGTAGTTTTCTTTGTTCGGTTAATTTTTTCTTGTCTGGAATATGATGTCTATTTTCATCGTATCTTCTCAGATAAAAGGAATGTATATCCCGATGTCGGGACTTAAATTGACTTATAATGGAATTGAGTCGCTTGGTTGTTTCATTTTCGGATAAGGACAAGATCCTTTTAATTATTTTTGCTGAACGCTCTGTGGTGGTGGGATTGAAAGGTCGCGAGAGTACACGTTTGATATCAGATTTAATGTAAGTGTTAATCCTCTGGACTTTGATACTCATTGGATTTTGTGTCTCCATAATTCGTCAATCAAATTTGATATGTTTCCCTCGGCTAATCCAATTACTTTATCTGCTGCGCCATAGTAAATCCTGAAATGATCATCAGTTAGGGTAATACCCTCCGGAAAAACTACCAAATTAACATCCCCATATTTCTCATAATCAGTCTCCGGTTCTAAAATGGGATAAGGAAGACGGGCTATCACTTTTTTGGGATCGTTTTCATCCAGAAGAGCCACCCCAGCACGATATACTTTATTCTTGTCCACACCATGATATATGAATAACCACCCTGCTTCTGTTCTTATAGGTGGTGGACCAGCACCTATTTTCATTGATTCCCAATCATACTCACGAAATAACAGGGTATGTCTATCTAAATTCTGCAAATGACAAGACCAATAGGATTTCTCCGGATTGATCAATTCTTCCATACTATCGAAAGCAGCTAGTTGGATATTGGGTATTATTCGGTGGATAAAAACAATTTTATCTTGAATTTTCTCCGGAAAAATCATGGCGTCTTTATCCTGGGCATCCGGACCAACCATTCCAAGTTTATGATATGAGATAAAATCCGTAGTCTCTGCCAGTATGACTCTGGTGTTTGCACTGTTCGGGATATCCTTACCATCAAAACCGGTATAGAAAATATAGTATTTATGATCAAACTTGACGATACGAGGATCCTCACAACCTTGTCTCTCAATTTCACTTTCACTTACAATTACCGGGTAGCATAACCGATCGATGACATGCCCATCATAAT
>CAYVKM010000043.1:16104-23564 GCA_964452045.1 uncultured Calditrichaceae bacterium | reverse complement strand
TATCGTGCGGTTGTGGGGGATAATTTTGCATAACCAAGAGATGAGAAATTATCCCCCACAACCGCACGATATAACATGTGGATAATCTCTCCATCTTGTGCAATACCAGGATTAAAAACAGCTCTTGATTCCCAGCTGTGTTCGTGGAGTGGAGATAATATCGGTCCATTTATGCGTCGTAATTTGAATCTTCCCATTTTAACTCCAATTTTTATATTAGACTTATCATATATCAGATGAAGATCCTAATTCATATTGACAGCTGATAAAGCAAGTTTCAATGCCTCCAAACCATTTTCTTCTTTAATAATTCGATTATGGTTTGGATCTTTGATGTACTTTATTTGATCTTTGAACAAATCTCTGATTGCCTGAGAATATAATTCAAGCTTTGATGCTTTGGAACGGTGTTCAAGTAATATAAACTGGTCAGCATCTATCGATTTACCACGCCCTTTCATTTTTTGATTTGATGGATTTATTTTTTCAAGAACCTCAAAATGTGTAGGTGGACATATACTTTTTAATTTTCTGACTTTCTTCTCATCACAAATTGCCTTGATAGTTATAGATTCGGGGATCCATCCTCTTACCACTATTTCACCTGCTTCGAAAAGGATTTTATGAATCTGTCTATCCAGAAATTTGGTCTGGTCAAATCCATGATAGTGACTCGATAGCACACCGGATTCATGAGTTAAGAAGCAAAATGCTCTATCCTCCTGATTTGAAGCGGGTCTTCTTTCCGCATACGCCCACAAAATTTTTGCTTTTCCAAACCAGAAATTATATAAATCGAAAAAATGGACTCCATGCTCGATGAAAATACCACCACTCATTCTTTTATTCCAGAACCAATGCTCCGATCCCATAAATTCATCTGCTGCATAATTTTCGAAATAAGCTCGGAGTGGATTTCCTAAAATTCCTGATTGAATGATGTTTTTTACAATATCAACAATTTTTACATATCTCAAAATAAAATTTACTGGTATGATTAGATTGTGCTGTTTAGCATTATTTATTAGAATCTCTGCGTCTCGCATCGATAAAGCCAGAGGTTTTTCACAAAGAACGTGCTTACCATTTTGAATGGCTAATAAACTCATTTTGAAATGAGTATTGGGAGGGGTTACGACATGTACTATATCAAGTTCTTTGTCCTCGATCAAGTTTTCATAATCAGTATACCAATTTGCTCCATAATTTCTGGCTGTTTTTTTTATCAACTCCTTGTTAATATCACACACTGCAAAAATTTCAATTTCAGTCATTTTTGATATAGCCTCTAAACAAAATTTACCAAATCCTCCGCAACCAATCAGTCCAAGCTTCATTTTTCTCTCAGTTTTCATCGTTATCATTATTTCACTTGATAAATTGATCTAGATATAAACCAGCTTTCGTTATCGGTTTTTAGAAGCGTAATAGTCACATATGATTTTTTTAGATATTGGATTTTGTTCAGCAACTATTAGGCATAACAGAGATTCGATCGTTGACTCAGCCCCTGAATTTTTATTGAGAGTCTCATCTTCATTAATTCCATCAAAACATCTGCCGTTTAAAGGATTATAAAGCGCTTTTTGGGTTATATTTTTTCCCAGCAACCAGCAAGCTATCTCACCCGCTTGGATAGCATATTTTGGGGCACCAGTTATTTCATATGCTTTTAAACAGGCCCAGATCATCGGGCGAAAATTGTATGAGATTTGAGGAAACTCTTTCACTTCCCCTATTTCATAACCCCCTTCATTGGAATAGAGCTTAAAAAGGCTGAGATAGTTTTTTTGAATTAGATATGGATAAAAATTGTCTATTTCGTTTAAGGCCATATTTTTAAGTTTTTCTTTTTTCAAAACTTCGGATGCCAGTAGAAGTGCATACGCCTGTGAATTCCCATAGGCATGCCAGAGATTTTCCCAACTGAGAAAACATCCATAGGGTGCATTCACCGAATCACCATACTGCATGAGAGCGATACCATCTGCTATTTTCTCAATGTACTCCAAGATTTTACTATTCTTGGTTACATGATAATAAGAAACCAGACCAAGAATAATTAATGCTGCCTGGTCTGAAGCGCTACCTGCGGGTAGCCAGGTTGGTATCTTCAATCCATTTACTTCTTTAGTTTTGGCATATTGTTGTAAGAGAGAATCGATGGCTGGAAGGGTCTTATAGACAGCAGTAGACATAGTTTGAGCATATTCCGGGGATTGGTCATGAAATATTAAACAGCCTTCCGAAAGTGCCCAGATAGCACGCCAAGTCCACCAGTTTGCCTGGGCAATACTATTTTGGTGTGTCTTATTAATTGAAAGATCTGAATAAATAAAATTATAAAACATGCCATTAGGAGCTTGCATATACAGCAGGAAATCGAGTAATCTTTTTGCTTCATCACGACTACTTTGTTGTTGCGTCACTTTATAATGTTTTAAATAAAAGATCGCTGTCCGAGCAACATCATCCACACAGGAAATCCCTTCTCCAGGTGCTTCAACTGTCTGGTAATCAGGATATTCAGCATAAATTTTAACAATTTCAAGGTTTTGATTATCAATATTAACAGTCTGACTGAAATGTTTTAAATGATCCTGGTTTATTAGAGTCCCTGTTTCTTCAATTGAAGAAGATTGACAAGAAAAAAAGGAAATAATTATGAATAATAAAAATAATTTACCATGATAATTTATAAATGTTTGTTTGTAATTATGACTCATCATTATTCTTTCATTCCTGTAGTTGCCATACTTTGTATAAAGTATCTCTGGAAGAAGATATAAGCCACAATAATCGGTACCGCTAATATTGTGGCGGAAGCCAGCTTCACACCCATTTGAGACTCAGCTCTTCCCCCCACCACGAACAAGGTGACCAATTGTGGCATGGTCATAAGATTTTCATTTCGGATTACAATCAACGGCCACAGGACCTCATTCCAGGAGGTCATAAATGTAATAATACCGACTGTGACCAGCACAGGAATTGAATTTGGCCAAAGGATTCTAAACAGAATACGCGATTCCGAACACCCGTCGATTCGTGCTGCGTCAATCAAATCCTGAGGAATACTCATGAAATATTGACGAAACATGATAATGCCAAATGCATTCATCAGGTAGGGTACAATAAGACTAAGGTAATTATCTACCCATCCCAATTTGACCATAATAATATACTGGGGAATCAGAGTAATCTGAAATGGCAGGGTCATGGTAAAAATGATGATATAAAAAATTAGATTTCGCCCACGGAAATGTAACCGAGAGAGTGAATATCCCACCATGGAACCAAAAACCAGCACACCTGCAGTAATGGAGAGAGAAACGAGAAGACTATTGAGAAAAGCGCGAAAAATGGGGATTTTTGCTACCATTTGTTGATATCCAGTTAGCGTAAAAGTAGAAGGAAAAAGCGTCAATTTGGTAATTTCCGATTCCGGCGATAAAGAAGCGCTCACCATCCAGAGAAACGGGTAAAGGAAAACAATTGCCCCTACTATAAGAAAGATATGTAAAAAAATTCGTTTCATACGCTTTCGATCAAATTTCTTTCTCTACAAATTTACGCTGGACAACAATGACTGCTAAGATAAGCAGCGCAAAGAAAAAACCCAGGGTTGTTGCATATCCCATATGATAAAAGAAAAATCCTTCCCGATAAATATAGAGAACCGCAGATAAAGTACTGTTCAAAGGTCCTCCATCCGTCATGATATAAGGTTCAATAAAAAGCGAAAACCCTCCAATGGTGGATAATATAACCACCATAAAAAGAGTGGGATTAATCATCGGCAGGGTGATATGCCGGAATTTTTGCCAATGGCTGGCTCCTTCCAAATCGGCGGCTTCATAATATTGCGGGGGCACGCTTTGCAATCCCACCAGGAAAAGCACAATATATAGCCCCACATTTTTCCAGGTCGCCATAATAGCTATAGATGGCATGGCAACCTTGGGGTTTAGCAGCCAGCCAACTTTTCCTAAACCTATTGAAACAAGAAGTCGATTAAGTAAACCAGTGTCGTAACCATAAAGCTGTTGCCAGAGGTAGGTTACTACAACTCCCGAGACTATCACCGGGAGGAAAAAAGCAGCCCGGAAAAAACCACGGAATTTTAAATTCTGGTTTAGCAGCTCAGCAAAAAACAGTGCCACAACTATTTGTAAAGGGATATGAATTATCAGGAATATAACCGTATTAAGAATGGCTTTTAAAAACAGTCGGTCATGAAATAAATGGTAAAAATTACCCAGTCCGATATATTCCATGGGAGAAATAATATTCCAGCGATGAAACATTAAAACAAAAGAAAAAATAACCGGGAACGCCACAAACGCAAGAAAATGAATAATGTACGGTGACACCATGGAGTAAGGGATTATTTTGTTCCGGTTGATTTTCATGACTGACTTTCTGCTGTTTGAAAATAATTCAATTCGAGAAATTCTATTCTATGTTTTCAATTAATATCTTATGAACATCGTTATAAAGTCTGGGATTAGCGGACAATCAACCTGGCAGTCTCTGCAGCGTCGGTAATTGCCTGTTCAGGGGATTTTTTCCCGTACACGACACAGGCCTCATATTCCTGGGATATAATATCAAAAATTTCCTTCAGGACCGGCGAGGTATCGGTGCCCTTTACAAATTTTGCCTGGTGGGCAAAGGGCAGCATTTTCGGATTCCGCAAAAAGTATTCATGAAAAAATGGATCTTCAGCCAGGTTGCGGCGCCGGGGTAGTTGATTGGTTATTTCCAGGAAACGTAGATCATTTTCTATGGTGGTAAGTGATTTCAAAAATTCCCATGCCTTCTTGGGATGTTTGCAGGTGTTAAAGATAACAATATTTTTGGGATCACAATATGTATAAGAATGCCCTTCAAAATTATCCGGCACCGGCATGGGGGAAAATTCATACTCGAATCCTTCTGGCTTGAAATGTTCAGCATGCATGATTTCCCATGGTCCTGTAAACCGGGTGGCGATGACACCGGATAAAAAAACATCTTGCCGGGCGGAAAGCCTTTCCCGTGAAAAATAATCATTATCATAGATGGTCTTTAAAAATTTAAATACATCCACAGCGTATGGATTATCGAAAACTATCTGGTTATTTTGAACCAGCGGAGCACCGTTAGATGCAGCCAGATACATCGGGTAAAAATCGAAAAATCGCTGCCACCACCTCGCCATAACCTCCGAATAACCAATCCAGCGATCAATATATCCATCCCCATCGGTATCTTTCTTACAACGTTTTCCGGCTTCCAGGAATTCAGAATAGGTTGCTGGGGGTGTATCAAAACCGATCTCTTTCATCATATTAATATTATAAATCAACATAATCGGATTAATTTTCCAGGGAATCTGGTAAATGTGCCCGTCAGATGAAGTCACCTCCGCAATTGTCTGACTGTCACATCGTTTGTGAAGAAACGCCAGAAAATCTGGCAATGTATCCAACGGCACCAGTACACCCGCCTCGGCGTACGCTTCAACATCTCCCTGCCACATGTTTGAGTAAATGTCAGGGGTGGTTTTGCCAACTACCGCTGCCAGAATCAACTCTTCACTGGATTGTCCCTCCGGAACCGGTTGAAATTGAACCGGCTTAGTGGAATGCTGCTGATTCCATTCCTGAACGACTGTACGGGAGAATTCAATTTCATAGGTATTATTAGATGACCAATAGACAATTTTATCATTAGAGGATAATTTTTGTTTATGGCAACTATTAAAATTCAACAAAAAAATTAGTAACGAAAAAAGATATGGATTTTTTACTAATGCGGTAAAATGAATGGTTTTTTTCAATTGACAAAGTTTTACGATAAATTAATATTGATAAGACAATTAGAATGCACTTTATCTCTGATATAGAGAAAAACTTTTTTTATGCTTAAAATCGTAATGAGATTGAGAAGCGTTGTGCATTTTGCAATCTGCCAAAATCAGCATAAGCATAATCAATGGATACTTGAAAATTATTTAAGAATCGCTGTGTAAATCCTGCTCCTAAAGTTAGTCCTTCCTCGCTATCCTGGAGAAAGAGATTTCGATATCCTGCTCTTAAAAGGAATTGTTCTCTTAATGCATATTCCATTCCAAGATGGATACTTTCTTTGTTATTAACCGGGTGCACAGCATCAACAGCAGTCGTTAAACGATGAACATTCGAATTTATCAATTCCATTGCCAATCCAACCTGAAAATTTAATGGAAGAGGCCATTTATCAGTTTTTAATTCGGAAAAGATTTTATCATTATTTCCCATTTGATATGGATCCGGATCGTAGAAAACCAATAAATCATCCCCACTTAACTGCATATCTGAGCCAAAATTGGTTAATGCTGCTCCAATCCTCATATCCTTTAAACCGGTCCTGAAAAGTGTTCCAATATCTAGTGCAAAACTCTGGGCAGTTTCTTTCCAGATCTTTTCGTGAATATACTTTGTACTAAAACCAATGGAGAAACGATCAGTAAGATTAAACCCATAGGAAACCATCAGGGCTAAATTGCCAACATCGAAGAATTCACCGGTTCCTTCCGGTTTATCCACCGTTCGAACTTCCATTGCATCCATACTGACTGTGGTTATACTTGCTCCGAGGGTACCAAGTCTTCCCAGAGGTATAACACCACCAGCGAAATCAAAATTAATTTCTGCGATCCATTCGGTATGGATAAATATCAGCTCAGGACGAGAAAGTCTTCCGAGGCCCGCGGGATTCCAATACATGGCAGTGGCGTCATTTGCAGTTGCGACAAATGCACCCCCCATACCGATTGCTCTTGAGCCTACACCAATTTCCAGAAAGGGCGCAGCTGTTGTGGCAACATTTGAAACCGAACCAGAATATTGACTATATGCAAAGCTGGTCAATAGTATAAAAATCAGATAATAAGGTCTCATACTATTTTCCTGTTTTTATTTGATAACAGCAAATTTTCCAATTTTTTCACCTACCTTCCCTGCATCAACGTGAAAGATGTATACACCGTAAGCAATTTCCCGTCCGTCCTTGCTTAACATATTCCAGGTTTCTGATCCATCATTGATCGAGCTATCATGTATAATTGTATTAACCAGATACCCTCTTAAAGTATAGATTCTGATTGTACACTGTTGCGGAAGATGAATAAATTCAATTCTTCTTTCACCACGGCCGAATCTATAGGGAGAACGAGGTTCCCATGACGCAGTTACCACATACGGATTTGGGACAACAGCAATTTTATCCAGATCGGATTTTGCTTTCTCTAAACTGTATTGGTGGCCTTGAACCCTAAATTTAATATCATCACCGGTTCTAAAAGGCTTCTTGGTAGCAATACGAAAAATATCACCCGGTGCAGGGGGTATTAGTTGAGTTAATGTCGTATCGCCTTCAAAAAATAAACGCCAGGTTGTTTTTAAATGAAAAATATTGCCTGGGTCCGGATCGCT
>CAYVKM010000043.1:0-16004 GCA_964452045.1 uncultured Calditrichaceae bacterium | reverse complement strand
AAAATAAACGCCAGGTTGTTTTTAAATGAAAAATATTGCCTGGGTCCGGATCGCTGACCCAAAGGAGAATTTGCTCCATTTTAGATCGATCATCCCCGGGAAGAAAGGGACTCAATGTGGAATCCCGATACTCGGGTATCTCCTCCCGAAATGCAAATTGAGATGGTTTATTTTCAGTAAGATCGAAAACAGTGAATTTTGTAGGATAATTTTCCCAGATAGTACCATATAAGCTTCTATTATCCGCGGTATCTGTGAACTGATCAGTAAAAGTAATTTCATAATCTGCAGGATAACTAATATTTAAGTTTAAAGGATCATTAACAACCTCTTTTGTATATTTTTCGTCAAAATTTACCCGCCAATTATAATTTGTAGTTCGTACTAACCATCCCGTATTATCCCGATCCAGATCAACCGCATCATTATTAATGGTGATAACAAATCCATCAATAAGCGGAGATTGTGAGATATCTTTTACCCAAGTGGTATCGGTACGAGCGACCTTTTGCCCGGAGGTGCTATCATAGATAATGTAATATGAGCTACCAGTATTATGGAAATAGGAAGTATCCCCAAACTCTATGGTATAAAAACGGTTGTCTTTAACGGAATCGGGAATAAGGAATTCTATCTCCACATCCCCGGTTCCAACGGTTTGACGAATATAATCTCCCTCGCCAATTTCCGGGGGAACATATCCGGCTGCCGGTTCTGTTGGAACGACTACAGCCGTATTTATATCTACCTGGATATTACCGGATATGTCAACTCCAATTTTACTGGTACACTCTGCCGGGGTTAAACCGCTTAATTCTCCTGTAGTGGCATTGGTGTCAATCAGACCATGATCATAAGAAACAACAGCATAATAATATGTCTGACCATTTTTCACATCGGTATCAATGTAATAATGCTGTAATCCGGTATTTTGGCCTAAATTAAAATTAGCCCCCTGAACATCTATTGGATGTAATCCTGTATACTCATCAATTTTATCAAATTGAACAATTGGCTTACTAAAAGTTAAACGTCCATAAGCATCCGTAATTAATCGGGTTTCCTGAAACTCGGCTTCAGTACTTCGATATACTTTATAACCCTCAAAATCGAATTCCTGTAAAAATGGATCCCACGATCTTTCTGCCCGATCATCCCAGACTAGAATTACTCTGTTATTTCCAGGAATAACTGCTTTTAATCTGGGTTTTTCCGGGGGTTTAGCAAAACGATAATCTGCATTATAAATTTGTTGAACGGTTTTCTTGGTTAAAACTAAATCGTCCTTGTTATCCCCAAAGAGTAAAGACATTGAGTAATTTTCAGTTTGCCCGGCTTGCAAAGGAAATGGACCTGAAGAAAAGAACATACCAAGATTAGCAGTAACCTGTTGGTTATGGGGAGGTGGAGCCGAACGGAATACATTCCAATTCTGTTCTTCATTCCATAATTCGTAAGTATGAACAGGGAAAATACGGAAACCGGTTAATCCGATTTGATCGGATTCATCCTTATCAGTAAAATCAAAATCGGGTTCTCCTGCTGTTGGAATCCCATCTGCTTCACCCAAATCAGCTCCGGGATAATTAAAATCATACGGACCTAATCCGTCTTCTCCTACATCGTCATTCAATGGTTCACCCTCATCCCATTGGCCATTTAAATTTACATCAGAATAAATGACCCAATCACCATCTTCATCACCTGACCAATGAGGGCCGGGCTCTTTACCAAAATAATTTTTATACAAAATAGGGTCTGCTATACCGTAGGGAGGTGTATCTAACCATGTGCCCGGACCCGAGTTTCTCTGCTCATCAATAATTCCATCATCATCATTGTCTTGGGCGTCAGTTGGAATACCCGGACTTTCCAAAAATGCGAACCCAGCTACGCCTACCGGATACCATCTATTTGGCGTTCCATAACCATCGCCATCCCATGCCCAAGCAATATCTAAATATGTATCATAATCACCCGTATCATCAGAGGAATCATCTGTTCCTCCTACTCCCCAGTCGATGTAAAAGCAATAATAAGTACTGTCGTAATTATATTTACCCTCATTGGTGATGAAATAAAGAGCAAAAATTACATCTTCTGCTAATACCTGTGACCACTGAAAATATCTGGCAGCTACTTCAAGACCCATTCCACGGCGGTCCGGATTTAATGGATCGGGGTAGAAATTCCACTCTTCATCCGGATCATCATCAAATACGAAATATGTTTCTACATCTGCATTCCTTACACCTTTTCCAAAAAAACCATTCCAATATACCAAATCATCAACCAGACCATTTCCATCATCATCATAATCATTACGAATTTCATTGGGATTTACCCATCCGTCTATCTTATCCGGCCATCTATCCGGCCAGGTAAAAGGATCGGTACTTATGGCAGGTTTATCCCCCTCTGAATTGAAATAACCTGGCAAGGGGGCCCAGCCCCATAATTCATCAGTTGGTCCTTTATCAACGAATTCTCTATATTGAGTTTCCATGGGATGAATAATATTACCATTGTTATCTAACGCCCTTGCCTGAACAACCAGGGCCACACCGTCTACATACTGATGGCCCGTCCCCTTTGGCCACTCTCCAGAAGGTTGATCTGGCCAGTGGGCAATCTCACCCCAATTTAAAAAAATGGTACGCACCAAGTTACCATCCATAATTCCCTGTCTGCGGTTTTCAGTATTACCGACATGAGGATCAGGTTCTCTCTGACTATAAAGAAGAGGTTGAAAAAATATCAAACAAAGCAAATAGGAAAAAAATAAATGATGAATTTTCATATCAATTACCCAATTTAAAATCCAACTTCAAAACCAATTTGAATACGACGAGGTTCTGAATAATAATCAGGACGCACAAAATACTGGTTGAGCGTATTTATGCCCCTGGGACGAAGACCTCCAACATAAAGCGGTTCAAGTGTGTAACCAGCATGACCGGTATCTCTAAACACATCTGTTTCGTTCAAACGGTCAAAGAGATTATAGATTTTCAAATATAACCCAAATTCCATTTTAAAAAGTGATACACTTTTATATGCATATAAATCAGTATAGAACACATCCGGTCTTCGGCCACTATTTTCTACGGCAGTCTGGATATTTTGAAAAGTAGGAGTATAGGGAAGCCCTGTACCAAAACGGCCAATCAAACTTACCACGTAGTTTCCAGGAGTACCCAAGGTAAGCGTAGCATTAATCTGATGTCTTCTATCCCAATCTAAAGGTACTAATTGTTTTTCAGTTTCTTTCGGAGGATCAGATTGAGCATCTAAAAATGCTGTATTCGGGTCTGAAGCATTCCCTTTTGCAATTTGATAAGTATAATCAATGGAAGCACCAATCCCTGAAGATTGGCGTTTTTCAAATTCAAAAGTAATACCGCGAACAAAAGCATAATCACGATTGATATATCGTGCATACCTGTCGCCCTGATAAGTCTTATGAACCTCTGTTCCCAAAAGATTTCGAATATCTTTGTAGTAGGTAGTGACAGAAAGTCCGAAGATATTGCTGAGTTGCTGTTGTAAACCAATTTCATAAATTACGGTCTCTTGTGGTTTAAGATCTGCATTTCCCATGGTATTCAAAGTAGATTGAGGAGGATCCGAAGGAATACTTTGTAAAGGATAAACTTCGAATTCAGGATTTTTATACAAATACTCGAAATTTGGGATTTGAAAGAAGTGTCCATAAGAGACATGGATTACTCCCTTTTCGGTAATAGGGTAAGCTATACCAAATCGAGGACTTACTTGCCACTTTGGATTTGCTTTCTTTCTCCCGGAGGTTGTCGGACGAGTAAAATCTAATGGTATTACTCCATCAGGTTCAAAATAGTCCACTCGCAAACCTGCATTAACCACCATGTAAGTTAATTCTATTTTATCTTGAAAATAGGAAGAATATTCAGTTGGTTTATGTAGGTATTGATTATTCGCAATTGTGGTGATAGGTGCCATTCGCTCGGGTAGTTCGGGGATGACATAGAATTCATGCATCCATAGGCGATGCTGTTTTGCTTCAATGCCAATTTTAATTTGATGGGTATTGGTTATCTGGCTTAATAATTCAAGTTTTGCCAGGTTAGTGCTGGTGCTGCGATCAAAGTTCCACATTTGTTGCCCGCCACTTTTGAAAGCATTTGCACCAGATACCAAGAGAAAATCATCTGAAACATACCGTGGATCAAATGGATCCTCATATACATATTGATTATATCGTGTATAAAAATAGGAATAACGTAAATCCACAAAGGTTCTCTGGCTAAATATGTGGTTCCAGGAACTTCCCAGGGTTATGCTCGACTGTTTTTGCTCATAATTTCCTTCCGGATTTAACCGAAACTCATGGGCATAATCCTGCCAGTTCCGTCTTTGTAAGATAGTTTCTACACTTATTTTGTCTCTTACCGATAAACCATAGGTTAATTTTAGGCTGCCAGTATAGCGATCAGAGCCATTCATAGGCACGGCTTCTGCATTGTTTATGAGTTGTTGAGCCGTAGATTCGCTGAAAGGATAATTTACACCTTGACTCTGAATCACCCGATCGGTTGTAATATCCGGTACCCAGTTAGAAATATCCGAGGGCAGAAAAACTTTCTTGCCATAGATAAAACCTTCATCATGAAAAATTCTGGCACTGGCAAAAAAAGTCAGCTTATTTCTAAATCCCGGAATCGGGCCGCTGAAATTACTCTGTATATCATATATTGGATTATATTTATCTATATTCCAGAATATACTGTCATGAGAACCAGTACTTAAATAATCACCAGCATAAGCCTTTATATTACCGTTGTAATTTTTACTCCCTTCCTTGGTAACAATATTAACCACGCCGGACATTGCTTGTCCGTACTCTGCGTTGAAGGTACCGCTGATAACATTGAGCTCTTGAACAGAATTATTTTCAACTTCAACCACAATGTCTCCTGAATACACATCGTTTACCGGAATACCATTAATCATATAAGCGACTTCGCCGGTACGGCCACCCCTGAAATGCCCATCCACCACACCTGCCTGAAGATTAACCACATCATTAAAATCGTCAACAGGTAAGTTTTCAATGACATCTCTTCCTACCGTTGATTCGGTGGAAGTCAGATCCTTTTTCACCAATGGTCTTTCCGCCGTAACTTCGATAGTTTCACCCAGATCCAAAGAAGTTTCAGATAACTTAAACTCTAATTTTGTGGTCTTATCAACATTAATAACCACAGCATTCTGAACCAGGTCGGTGTATCCTATCATTGTAGCACGAACAGTGTATTTCCCTGGAGGGATACCTAATACCAGGAAGGAACCATCCAAATCCGTTGCTGCACCTAGAACGGTATTTTCTATCACAATATTAACACCCGGTAGCGGTTCTCCGGTGGATTTGTCCAGTACAATACCAACCAATTTTCCAGTGGTGCCAGCGGAACTTATGGAATAGGATAAGAAAAAAAAGAAGATCGTCATTAAACGTACAGATTTTCGAAATATGTGGTCCATGACCACCCCCTAAATTCGGAAATCGTTAATTTTTAGAATGACAATATTTAATTTATTTTAAAGCTATAATTGCTATTAATAGTATCAAATTAAAAAATCGAGTAAATTTCTCTCTTATTGATTAAAACCATATTTTCAACTATTGCCAATACATTTCTAAACCAAAGCTCGGTGTAATCTTCATTTAGATACACCGAGCTTTGGTTACAAATAAACAGCTATTTAATAAGCATCATTTTTTTGGTAATTAAAGCATTTTTGCCCCGGAGTTGATAAAGATAAATACCGGTGGCTACTTGATTACCAAAATCGTCTCGGCCATTCCACAACACCTGGTAAGTTCCTGCTGGCATCACATCGCTCACCAAATTTCGGATCTTTTGACCTAGCATGTTATAGATGTTCAGTTCCACTTGTCCTCTTTCAGGCACCTGATATTCAATAATAGTCTCGGGATTAAACGGATTTGGATAGTTCTGCAGTAAATTATAATCAGTGGCCAGAATAGTAATCGGAGTGGCTGGATCTTCGATGGAGACTATTGCATCCGCTGCGAATATTTCAAAGTCATCATACCAGGCATATCCTGTAGGATAATTATTAAAACGGGCACGAATACTAAGTCCGGTTGCATCAACCGGAGCTTTTGCAACCACCACATATTGAGTCCATCCTGTAGCTGCATCTCTCTGATTAATATAGAAGAACTGATCTCCTCCGGTTAAATCCCAGGAATGTTCGATATCTCCCATGTGGAAGAAAAAGCAGATTCCCATTCGGTGGTCAAAGAATTCCGGTGTTGCATTGCTTGGATACCAGGTTGAATCGGTATTGGCACTATCTGTTTTTACCCATACGCTCAAACGATACCACTTATCCGCCTGGGCAGGTATTGGCGCACTATAATATACCATCTCATCCGATTCGTTGTCTTTCTCATAAAGCAACACACTGTGACTGCCGCTGTGTACCGTATCGGTCACCAATGAGGCAAAGTTCGGCATCGCCGAATCCGTCCAATACATCCAACCAACTGGTGTTTCAGCGTCCCCATTGAAGATGCCCATCGACCATGGATCCGTCCCACAATCAATATTATCAAACCATACCGTGCCGGTCGCATTCATCTCCATCACCGCATAGGCATAAACCTCATCCGGCTCACCACTCAATGTTAAGGCCCCAGTATATTTTGTCCAATCCGTGCTCGCCGTCGTTTGATCTAAAGCCACAAACTGCTCACCAATCAGGGCGCTACTTGCATAAAACCGATACCACACCCCAATCATGGCATCCTGGCCGGAAGGATTGGTATTCACCCCATTGGTCTTGGCATAAAAACTTAAAGTGTACAGTATATTACCCGAGGCATTGTTCCAGTAGAGATCCGAATTGTTGACGCTCTTCCAACCTGCCGCGTCTGTAGTCGTTGAACTCTTCTCTACTTTAAAGGATCGATAGCTCGGTACGTCCACGCCGACCGGTGCCCAGGGGTTCGGGGCCGCCTCATCGTCCGCCCAGGTCAACTGAACTCCCGATAATCCACCATTATACTCTTCCCAAAAGGCTGGCGCATATGTCTCAAAATCACCGTTGGGAAGAACATTGGGCGCATCCTCCAATTTTTCGACCATAAAGTCATCATACCAGGCATATCCTGTAGGATAATTATTAAAACGGGCACGAATACTAAGTCCGGTTGCATCAACCGGAGCTTTTGCAACCACCACATATTGAGTCCATCCTGTAGCTGCATCTCTCTGATTAATATAGAAGAACTGATCTCCTCCGGTTAAATCCCAGGAATGTTCGATATCTCCCATGTGGAAGAAAAAGCAGATTCCCATTCGGTGGTCAAAGAATTCCGGTGTTGCATTGCTTGGATACCAGGTTGAATCGGTATTGGCACTATCTGTTTTTACCCATACGCTCAAACGATACCACTTATCCGCCTGGGCAGGTATTGGCGCACTATAATATACCATCTCATCCGATTCGTTGTCTTTCTCATAAAGCAACACACTGTGACTGCCGCTGTGTACCGTATCGGTCACCAATGAGGCAAAGTTCGGCATCGCCGAATCCGTCCAATACATCCAACCAACTGGTGTTTCAGCGTCCCCATTGAAGATGCCCATCGACCATGGATCCGTCCCACAATCAATATTATCAAACCATACCGTGCCGGTCGCATTCATCTCCATCACCGCATAGGCATAAACCTCATCCGGCTCACCACTCAATGTTAAGGCCCCAGTATATTTTGTCCAATCCGTGCTCGCCGTCGTTTGATCTAAAGCCACAAACTGCTCACCAATCAGGGCGCTACTTGCATAAAACCGATACCACACCCCAATCATGGCATCCTGGCCGGAAGGATTGGTATTCACCCCATTGGTCTTGGCATAAAAACTTAAAGTGTACAGTATATTACCCGAGGCATTGTTCCAGTAGAGATCCGAATTGTTGACGCTCTTCCAACCTGCCGCGTCTGTAGTCGTTGAACTCTTCTCTACTTTAAAGGATCGATAGCTCGGTACGTCCACGCCGACCGGTGCCCAGGGGTTCGGGGCCGCCTCATCGTCCGCCCAGGTCAACTGAACTCCCGATAATCCACCATTATACTCTTCCCAAAAGGCTGGCGCATATGTCTCAAAATCACCGTTGGGAAGGCGATTAGGTTGAGCCAACAATGACCCAATAAAAAGAAAACTTAAAATAACCCAAAATAGAGAGAAGTAAAAAAATCTTCTCATAACAGGCCTCCTTAATTAAGTTGAACTTAAGTAAATTAAAAAATACAATATCTGAAAAAATTCTAAAATATTCCTACCATGGATTAATTTTGATATACACAGGTTGATTTTCTAACAACAAGCTCAGTCGGAATAAGAATTTTTCTGAGGCCATTGGATTTTTTTCGAAGGATTTCCAGCATTAGTTTAGTGGCCTCAATACCCATTTCAACCTTTGGTACTTTCATGGTGGTCAGAGGAGGATCTAGTGATAAATCTGATTCAACATCATCAAAGCCAATGAGTGATTTATCACCAGGCACGCTTACACCTTTTTCCTTTAAATATTGAAGAACACCTAGCGCCATGGCGTCATTACAAGCAAAGATTGCAGTAAAATCATCTGTTTTATTAAGAAGTTTTTTTATGGCAGAATAGCCGCATTCGCGTGTAGGATGTGGTTGATCTACAATAGCCAACTCTGGTCTATATGGAATATTTGCTTTTTCAAGCGCCATTTTATATCCCTGAAACCGTTCTAAAATACTGGGGTGTTCAATATCTCCTGCGATGAATGCAATTTTATTGTGATTACAGGAAATCAAATGATCTGTTGATTGAAATCCACCGTTAATATTATCTACCATAACCGTAGGATAGCTTCCGTTATTGGGAAAATAATCTACAAAAACTGTTGGTATTTTAAATCTTTTCAGTTTCTCAATAAAATTTGGTGGTACCTTTCCGGCAAGAATAATCCCATCAACATTTTTTTCCAGTAGAAATCGTGGAATTTTACTATCCGGGCAAGAGTTCGAAGGAATGGTTGTTAATAATACGTAATATTCATTTTCTCTTGCCTGAAATTCAGTTCCCAAAAATATTTTTGTATAAAACGGTTCTGATCTGGAAAAGTGATCTTCGGTAAGAATAAAACCTATATTTCCGCTTGTTCGGGAAACCAGACCCATGGCAGAACGTGTTGGATGATAATCCAGTTCTTTAATCGCTCTTTGGACTTTTCTTTTTGTCTCAGGTGAAATTCGTTTATTGTTATGAATAACCAGGGAAACCGTGGCAATTGAGACGTCCGCTTTTTTTGCAACATCCTTAATTGTTGAGGTCATGAAGTTTTGAGTTAAACGTTTAACTATGTGAATATAATCATTCAAATAATTTTTGTCAATACTTATTTATTAGAAAATAAAGTTTTTCAAATAATGAGAATTAAATTAGCTCTTATAAAACCTTATAATTTTCATAATTTTGGTTAAACGTTTAATTCCAAAATAGCTTTTGTATTAATGAGTATTAGTTCTTTACAATCCGGAAAGCAAAAAATATTGGTTAAATCTTTAGAAGAAAAAATCTTTCAAAAAAATAGAATGAACAGTATTGTTTTGGTATCAGGATGGATTTTGGACAACCATCATTCTGATGCGGTTTTTCCAGTCTATTCTGGAATTTTCACGTTTCAATTCATCATAATTGATTTTGATAAATGTTTTATCATTAATTAGTCTCTTATGTAAGTTGGTTTGGGCTTTCCACCATAGCCATTCTTGTATTGTATGAAAGTGCCTCATATTTGGCAGATTTTCTGGTTCTTTTTTATCATTCTCTTTAAAATATTTTGTTACATTTTCAGGGATTGTTATTGATTCCATTTCTTTTTGTATCAAGAAGTAATAACATTGATTTTCATTAATTTCTTTAACCTCTTTTTGAACGGTGGGGTGATTTTGTAATTTATGTTTCAAAGCCTCTTTCAATAACAACTCGTCTCTGATCCAAACGCCAATTTTATCAGATAATTGACGAATCGTTTGAAATCTTGGACGTTCACTGACCGGGATTTTTTTTAGGGCAGAAAGATAATCATTCAAAGCAACCTCTCCGCCCTTATATTTTATCAAGATATCATTATTATGATTTTGAAGTTTTATCTGTAGTTCATTAATTAAATTATTTGTAAAGGAAGTTGTGGATGACAATCTTTTATTCTCTGCTTCCGAAGAAGCTATACCTTGCCATAACAATCTGAATGTTTTTGTATCGGGTTGCGGATTCAATTCTCCAATGTATGATTTAATATAGATGTTTGATAACTCATTTTCCTTCCGGACCTTTATTTTTTTCTCAATTGCTTTCCTCTTCTGAATAAAATCACTGTCTTTTAGAAGCAAATTTTCTTTTCGGTCTATTAATTGGACAATGTGATATCCCCATTTGGTTCTAATGGGTCTTGAAATTTCATCCTTAGTGAGTACTTCAACTCCTCTGGCAAAATTTTCGTCAAGTGAACTTAATTCAATCCAGCCAAGATCACCACCATTATTGGCTAATACAGTGTCTGTAAAAGCAACTTTTGCTAATTTATTAAAACTTTTTCCTTCTTTAAGTTCGTTATACCAACTATTCGCTTGAACAGAATCAGTACTGAAAAGGTGTCTAACATGAACCTGTATATTTTCCCTGATAAATTCTTCCTTTAATTCCTTTTCAGTAATACTGATTTTCTCTGAAATCATATATCTGAAGAGTTGTCGTAGAATTGCCTGACGAGTCTCCCAGGCTACTGATTTTCTCAAAAGAGAATCGTTCAGAAGCCCATTCTTTTCGGCAAACCGGAAGGCTAATTTATAATCTATGTATTTATATAATTCATCAAGTAATGCCGGATATCCCACGGAATCAATTCCAAAATTCGGATCTAATTCATAAAAATTCCTAAAATCTTCTAATTTTATATTTATTCCATTCACGGTAGCAATATTTACTGATTGCGGTTGATTATCTTTTGTGCAGTAAAATAGAAAAAAAAGAGAGCCGAGAAATAAATATAGAATTATCTTCATCGGGGATTATCGAAATATTTATCCATCTTCAAAATTTAATTTAAATATATAGTTCATTTTAAAAACATAAAACCAGTATTATAACTATTAGTAGTCTTTACTATACAAATTTTTGTAGAGTTAGCAAAATTTTAGATACTGCTCATATGCTTTTTGATTAATTTTTTAGAGCCAGACAGGCAACCCACACGAGGTATCACCCCCAGCCCGTTTCACGGGCCGCGTCTTTATTAACTAAAATAAAAAATTGACGCTACACAGAGCGCCATTTAAGCTGTGACCAAAGAATTTAATCTTTAATCTTTCTTCTTTAATCTTATTTGTGCCGGAGGTGGGACTCGAACCCACACGAAGTATCACCCCCACCGGATTTTGAGTCCGGCGCGTCTGCCAATTCCGCCACTCCGGCAATTTAAGGCAGGCAAATTTAATACTTCTCCCCTGCCTTGTCAAGACTGCTTTTAGTTCTGAGAAACCGCAGCTACATCCTGCGCCAGAACCTGTTTGTGTTCCTTGCAAACTATACCTAGCTTTTCCAGTTCATCCAGAACCGGATTATAGATTTCTTCCTCCACTGGAATCCGAATCCCGGTTTCAGTAATTTTGCCATCCAGAATCAACTTAACGGCAATGGCTGCCGGTAAAGACACCGTGCGAGACATAGATGAATCTCCATTTGGGATGCCATAATCGATCAGGGTGGAGGTAATCTTCTCCGAATGATCCGGAAACTTCACCAGAAAATCGTGATAGAGCACAATCATATCCCTTTCACCGGGCTGATATTTCATCTTCTCCAGGGTCAACATAGACAGAAAATCCAATGGCGTGGTGGAATCCGCTTTATACTTATTATTACTAAAGATATCCAGCCATGCCAATTTGCGGATAATCTCATCATCCGGCTTAATATTGTATAAACCGGCAATGTGATTTCGGGGATCAACATCCTGACCGATTTTTAAAATTTTTCTCAGGATATTAATATAGCTTTCATTTTTTATGTCGCTGATCTCGGTTTCGGTCAGTAGACCCAGTTCACTTACCACCAGCATTGTCCGGCACCAGCCGGGATAGCGCAATGTGCCACGGTAAACGGTTTTTGCTTTATCAATCCCATATAATTTTTTATAGGGAAGCGAATTCCGGTTTGGATAGGTTTCCAAATCCAGTTTATCGATTTTGATCGGCCAGTAGTTTTTAAACAGCTCTCTTCCGGGTATTTCGATGAGTTTAGACTTTTTAAAATATTTGGCATCATTTCTCCCGGCCATCAGTACTCCGCGGGGACTCCAGGAGAATTTATAACCCCAGGGATTATCATTTGCTTCCGGTGCCGGCAGACCACCACAATAGGATCGAAATTCTTCGATGGAACCACCACGGCTCCGGACATCATGAATAATCCGCATGGCCGACATATGGTCGATGCCTGGATCTAACCCGATCTCATTCAATATGAGGACACCTTTAGCAGTTGCTTCCTTATCCAATTCCTGCATTGGGGGACTAACATATGAAGTCGTTACTAATGGTATTCCATGTTTTAAACAAAGTTTTGCTACCTTGACATGATAGGTATATGGAAGAAGACTCACCACAATATCCGCAGGGGAAATCAATTCCTCCAATTTTTTATCGTCATTGGCCAGAAGTGGAACTGCCCGGCTATTTTTACGCTTTGCCAGAATCTTTTCTGCTTTTGATACTGTCCGGCTAGCCATGATTACTTCAATCCGACCATCGTTCAATAAATAATCGATCATAGGTTTGGCAACCATACCGGCGCCTAAAATAAGTGCCTTTTTCATTTTTTCTCCAGAATGATTAATTTGAATTCTTAGTTTAACGGAGTGAGAATATGCTATGGAAATCTCGGATTGGGTGAGAGATACAGATGAAAGCGGTCAAATATTATCTCAAATACCATAATGTCTCCACTTGCCATTTTTAAATTGTCGGCAAATGACTTAAATAACGTAATAAATTTATGAAATTTAAGTGCCACAGTCAAAGTGTAAGAATAAATAGAATCCTGAGTATCAGATTCTTTTAATGGCTAAAGATCGAATATTCACAAGAGTTTGGAAATCCGGAGAATGGGTTATTTGATGTGCCGGCCTAAATACTGATAGGATGGTGTCAAGCGTCCCTTATGGGCGATGACTGCCGGTATAAATTCCGGTGGTATGGCCAAATTTTCAAATGGTGTTTCAAAATCTGCTCTCGCCAGCAAGGGGACGAAGGGCAGCAGAAAGTTTCCGAAAGTTTTTGATGCTTCATGGGGTAGCTCGGCCGGTAATTTATCCACTGCCAGAATTACCGGTCCCCTGCCCTCTACGCCATCAACGGATTTCCCTGTTATGGGATCGTAAACATAAACCGGATTGGCTGAATTGGTTGCCTTGGTGGTGCATTCAATTGAACCATCAACATCGCAGGAAATATCGGCAATCATCTTTAACTTCGCTGATTTTTCCTGGGTGAAATTTTCTGCCAGCCATTCTTTGGTCACCAACCTGGGATATTTGGGCTCCCAGTAAATGCCATTTACAATTGCTGTCAGAAATGGAATGTATCGGTCGAAAATGCTGTAATACCGCTCTGGATTTGTGAAATAGTCCTTTAAGACAAATTTGCCATTAAGGTCTGTAGGAACAAACATGTTTATTTCACGAAATTCAACCTTGTAAATATTTCTGTCTGAATAATTGCGGCTGGTGATAAAATTGTATAATTCACCTGGTTGGATTTCCTGGTAAGGCAAAAGATCGAAAATTTCCTGGGCACCTTTGGACACCTGACCGTAACCGGTGAAACCAAAGATAACCGGGCAGAGAGATTTATCGAAACCTAACTGATCAATTTGTTTACCCATTTCCCGGATCGCTTCTTTTGCTTCATTCAGACTGCTGTAGTTCAAAGCTTGTCTTATGGTGGAAAATGGATTTTTAATACCTTCCCAGTCCAGACGTCGACCAAGTGCCCAAAAAGTATCGATCATACCAGCGTAGCCGGCAAATCGGCCGAAAAAGATAAGCCGCTTGCCATCTTTATCCACTACCTTTTCATAATCGATCAGGGTATCGCGCAGATCCAGCATTCGTTTTAACATGGGCATATTGAAGGATTGTCCTTTGATGGTATGGGAAAAGAAACAGTAGGCCTGACCGGGAATTAAATCGGCCGTAGGAATTTCCTTGACGCCGAAGATGATATTACAATCCTGCAGGCTTTCTACCACCATGGCACCTGCCTTTTGATATTCTTCCGCGGTATAAATACGGTTTGGTGAAGACTCCATCTGTATTTCCAGTTGATAATCTTTAATCAGTTTTTTAACCTGCTCCGGGATTAAAGGGGTTCGTTTCTCGGTTTTATCTTTGTTTTCCCGGCGGATGCCAATTCGATTTTTCATAAAATTTCCCTATTGCTAATCGCATTTATCTTGATTTAAATCAGGTGAAATTATTAAAAATTTGAATCCAATAAAAAGTGAATTAAATTTTTAAGTGGTTGATTTTTCTGACATGTTATAAAAAGTAAAAAAATGTAATTTGTTTTATTCCTCATGGTTATTAAACAGAAGTATGAATATTTTAAGACCAATTGTAATTTATACTGTAACCCGGAATTCATTTCAGGGTCTAGTTTTTAATATAAATTTGGGAGATTCCGATCCCGCAACGGCGGGACAGAATGAAGGAAGTATGATAGATTTTCATGCCGAACTCAAAAATCATGAAATTATCCTTGCGTACTTTTCCTATCCGGAATGTTCCGTCTGCAAGGTACTGAAACCGAAGGTTCAGGAATTTCTCCGGGATTATCCCGGTGTTACTTTTCTCTACGTGGATATTCATCAATATCCTGAAATCAGCGGACAACTGCTGGTTTTTGCTGTTCCTACCATAATTATTTTTTATCAGGGCAAAGAGGCGGCCCGGTTTAGCCGGCATTTTTCTATACAGGACCTAGAAACGGCTCTCAACCGGTTACTCACCACAAATTTCAATTCATAATATAACACTAAGATGACTTACTTTCTCACCCCGGATACCTTGAGACTGATCGAGCAAATCCGTAAGTCACAGGATGCTGCTGAAATTGAACTCTCGCTCGATCTGGGACGAACCGTACTCAAGGTGCGGATAGGACAAAATAAACTGCAGATTGCAGATGATATTCTTCCACTCCCGGATGAGCTGTTCCGGGCAAGCGATGAGAGAACCATCTTCAAGTGGCGGGATGGATCGTGGGAAAAATGGCAATTTTTTGATAAACGAACCGGTAAATATTATAAACCGGTTTTCGTTGAGCCTGGTAAACCTCCTACCCTGGAGATTAGTGGTATAAAGATGCACGTGACCCAAAATGGAAATCCGGAAACAGATACTGAAAATAAACTGAAGACTTTGGGTACCATCAAAGGAAAAATATTAGATACCTGCCTTGGATTAGGTTATACCACAATTTACAGTGGCCGAATCTCACAGGTAGAAATAGTTTTTAGTTGCGAAAAGGATCAGAATGTTCTCCAGATTTGCAGGGAAAATCCCTGGTCCGCCGAACTTTTTGGCAATTCTAAAATCCAATTGATGATTATATCCGCAGATTCATTTGTTCGCTTTGTTCCAGATAACTGCTTTGATGCAGTGCTGCATGACCCACCCCGCTTCGCCCTGGCACCGGAATTATATTCGGAAATCTTTTATCAACAGATATATCGCTTTCTGAAACCCGGTGGTAAGTTTTACCACTATACCGGCAATCCAAACCAGGCCCAACGAAAAATGCCTCTTGCGCAAAAAACCATAGAACTACTCACAAAAGTGGGTTTTCGAAAGGTTAGATTGAGTTATCAGGGGGTAACCGCACAGAAATAATA
>CAYVKM010000042.1:0-31286 GCA_964452045.1 uncultured Calditrichaceae bacterium | reverse complement strand
GTCATTTTGCCTTCCAGATGCAATCCGTTGTAAAAAATAATATCGGCCTGTGCCATTCGGGAAACATCACCCGCGCTCGCTTTATAGAGATGTGGGTCCACCCCCGGCCCCATCAGCGCCACGACATCCACCCGATCCTCCCCGATATTCCGGACTGCATCGGCAATCATTCCGGTGGTGGTCACAATATTAAGTTTTCGCTCCCCTATTTGACCGCCATTTTTACTGCTATTGCTTTTTTGACCACACCCCAAAATGGATAGGGAAACAAAAACGGTTATGAAAATAAATCGAAATAAAGGCATATCTTCCTCATTTCTGATATTTCGCTTCAACTTGAAGCAGTTTTCCAATTGTAATTTCAAATCAGTGCTATTAACAATAAAACAATTTTATAAGGTTGATGAAACTGAAAAAATGCCGGAATCCTGGTACGCTATATTCCCGATTTTGGCCGAAATAATTTCCTGGTCATTTTAGCACGGAAAATTCTGTTTGCAGCTTCGGCAGAAATTTATGGTTCGCCCCGGGAAGAGCATATTTTTCGATCTCGTCAATATTTATCCAGCGAAAGTCCTGAGCACTCCTTAATTTAATGCGTCCGAATTTAAACCTGCAAACATAGACATCCATAACAATTTTAAAATGGGTATAAGCGTGTCTTATTGTAGTAAAATACCTTTCAATCTCCACAATAAGATTCACCTCTTCCTTTATTTCGCGAATGCAGGCTTGCTGACTATTTTCGCCAGGCGCCACCTTACCACCGGGAAATTCCCATAAACCTCCCAGAAGCCCTTCATTCTTTCTCCGGGTGATTAACACCTTTCCATTTTTAAAAATGATTCCCACGCTGACGTGGTACTGTGGAATTTCTTTTTTCGGAATTCTGACCGGAAATTTATCCAGTGATCCGGTTTGAAATGCTCCGCAATATTTTATTACCGGGCAATTTGAACAGGAAGGATTGCGCGGTTTGCAGACCATCGCGCCCAGTTCCATCATTGCCTGATTAAATTGTCCCGGTTGGTCTACTGCCAGGAGCAATTTGGCTTTCTTTCGAAATCTACCAATTGTTTTCGAATCGTTTACCGGATCTTTCAACAGAAATAAACGTGAAAGAACACGTTTAACATTTCCATCCAGTACAGCGTAAGGCTGCTGGTAGGCGATGCTCATAACCGCCGCGGCAATGTAATCCCCCACTCCGGGCAGGCTACGAAAGTCTTTATACTGCTGAGGAATCACACCACCAAATTTTTCCACCACTAAGTGAGCGGCCTGATGCAGATTCCTGGCCCGGGAATAATATCCCAGCAACTCCCAGTATTTTAACACTTCCTGTTCATCCGCTTTGGCCAGGTGGAGGAGATCGGGGAAACGAGCAATAAACCGATGGTAATATTCAATCACTTTCGCCACCTGGGTCTGCTGCAGCATCACCTCCGAAACCCATATTTTATAAGGATCCTGTGTCTGGCGCCAGGGCAGTTTCCGATGATTCGAAGCATACCAGTCCAACAGGGAAGTCCGGAAATCGGGACGTAAATCAGGCTTATTCAGAGGAATTTTATTCATGAAATCAGATTTATTTGAGAAGGCTATTCGGTGTTAAGCTTTTTTTTCAGGTAATCGAAAATTTTAATGGCATGTTCCCGGGAGTTCTCTATAAATAAACGGGATGTCTCCATTCCACCGCAAACCACCCCTGCTAGGAAAAGGCCAGGTCGATTGGTCTCAAAAGTAGCGGTATCATGGTTCGGACTCAGATATTGGTCACTTTCCAGTTGTACCCCAATTTTTTTCAGAAAATCAAAATCAGGATGGTAGCCGGTCATGGCAAAAACAAAGTCATTATCAAGAGTAATTGACTTTTCAGGGGTTTTGATTTGGATAGATTTTTCACTAATCCGCTGCACGGTAGAATTAAAATAGACTTTAATCGATCCTTCGCTGATCCGGTTTTCAATATCCGGTTTAACCCAATACTTAATCCCCTGCCATAAAGAATCTTCCCGTACCACCATGGTAACCTGAGCTCCCACCCGGAATAATTCCAGGGCCACATCTACCGCAGAATTTGCCCCGCCAATAACTGCTGCTGTTCTGTAGGCATAGGGATGCGGTTCATCGTAATAATGTTTTACCTTGAGTAAATCTTCCCCCGGAATCATCAACAGATTGGGATTGTCGTAGTAACCTGTGGCAACGATAATCATTCTGGCAAAATACTTATTTTTTTCTGTTTCAACCTGGAAGTTGTTCATCTCTCCGTTGATATTAATAACCCGTTCATAGGTTTTCACATTCAATTTCCAGGCGCCGACCACCCGACGATAGTATTCCAGAGCCTCCCGCCTGGTTGGTTTAGTCCCATGGGATACAAATGGAACCTCCCCAATCTCCAGCCGATCCGAAGTGGAAAAGAAAGTCATGTTGGTGGGATAATGGAAAATCGAATTAACCAGGCAACCTTTATCAATAATTATATGACCCAGTTTCCGGCGCCGGGCTTCAATACCACAGGCCAGGCCAATGGGCCCTGCTCCCACAATCAGAACATCATATTTGTTCTCAGATGAATTCATAAAATTTTCGAATTTTCATTTATCAACCGGTGGTAATATTTTTCCAATTACTTCTCCAAATCCAACTTTATATTTATCTCCCTGGCACCACCCTTTTATGGTGACCATGTCTTCATCCTGCAGAAATTTTCGTTCTTCACCGTTGGGAAATTTTATGGGGGACATTCCCCGCCAGGTAAGTTCCAACATACTTCCGAAGTAGCTTTTTTCCGGTCCGCTGATGGTACCTGAAGCTAATAAATCCCCGCTCCTTAAATTTGTTCCGTTTACTGTATGATGGGCCAGTTGCTGACAAATATTCCAGTATAAATATTTGTAATTGGACTGGCAAATTCGGAAGGGCTCTTCCATTTTATCACCCTGAAGCAATACTTCCAGCTGAATATTATAAGCCCAGTCTCCCTTAATTTGCAAATAAGGAAGGGGATCCGGTTCCTGAACGGGTCCTTTGGTACGGAATGGCTCCAGTGCTTCCATCGGCACGACCCAAGGGGAAATTGAGGTTCCGAAGCTCTTGCCCAGAAATGGTCCCAGAGGCTGATATTCCCATTTTTGAATATCCCGGGCACTCCAGTCATTTACCAGCACCATCCCAAAAATATGATCGATGGCATGTTCTATGTCGACTGGTTCTCCCAGCTGATTTCCCGGACCAATAAAAAATCCCATTTCAAGCTCGAAATCCATTAACCGGCTGGCTGCAAAAATAGGTTTTTCGCTATCAGCAGGAAGGATCTGTCCCCACGGACGGTGAATATCCTCTCCGCTCAGGACGACGGAGCTGGCCCTACCATTGTAGGCGACTGGTAAATGCAGCCAATTTGGCATCAATGCATTTTCCTTTCCCCGGAACATAATGCCTACATTGGTGGCATGCTCTTTCGAGGAATAAAAATCCGTATAATCTCCAATGTTGACCGGCATGAGTAATTCAACTGATTTGATCGGCAATAAAGCATTGGATAGGACTTCCTGGTTATCCCGCAACTCAGGATTGTCTGCCCGCAAAAGCTGGCTTATTCTTTCCCGGACTGACCGCCATACCCCTTTCCCGGTGGCCATAAAGCTATTCAAATATCTTTGATTAAATAAGTTTTTTTCGGGCAAATTTATCTCTTTAAAATAACCGTGATCTACTAAAACTGCCAGATCCAGGACAAAATCTCCAATGGCTACTCCAACCCGCGGATTGGGATTCGATTTAGTCCGGAAAATTCCATAGGGCAAATTTTGAATCGGAAAATGGGAGTCCGGTGATGTCTTAATAAAAGAATTTAGTTTAGGATGCGTAGTTGATGTCATAATTCTAATAAGTTCCTTAATCCGATTTTATAATAAGTTTAATGATCGCAGGTCTTCCCGTGGCTCGTCAAAGCTGCAACTGCCAAAAGATATAAGCCGTTCTGCCCGGAGTAATTGAATTTCTTCCGCAGAAATTTCCAGTTTATTCCATTTAAACACACTATCCGAAAAGACAAAATTAGCAGGATTTTCGTCTTCAACAATTTGCTGAATATCATCTTGTGGAATTTGATGTTGGAAAGCAAGCAAGGCAGCGCCAAATAAATTTAAAAAACCATGCATTTTGGTTTTCACTTGCTGGTTAAAGTGTCTCAGCGGATGATGCAAACCGGCTGTTGCTTTGAAAGGAACATTATGGATGACACATTGCCGGATGGCCAGTGAGACTTGTCCGGGAGTGGGAAATGCTGAGGCCTCCAAACCGCCGCATCTTAACTTAAATCCGATTCCGGATAAAATATTACCCAAACCTAATGCCGACCGCGCAACATGTGGAAGAGAACCAATAAATGTTGAGACATCCTTCTCCCACTTTTCACTTTGGTTAATTTCAAAAAACAGGTTAACCGGAGAAACTCGATGCTTTTTTAATATATTTTTCAGAGAGATAAAAAACGCTGTTACGCTTTCTACCTTCATACCTTCAAATAATTCCGCCGGTACTCGGGTTTCCAGAAAGTCAACTACTATATCTTTTCTAAAGGATTCATTAAACCGGGAAACATTCAGAACATCTTGGTCAAAAGAATCGAAATAGGTTTCAAGGGTTGCCCCCTGGCCAGCCAAAACCGACATTTTCCAGGGAGTATGCGGATTGGCGAGTTTTCGGAACTCCTGCCCGAATTCCGCGAGCCGGTTCGCCGGACAGATGAATAGGGATAACATCCAGGCATCGGCATCAAACTGATATTTTGAAAAATTTAAGACAGCTTCGGACATACCTAATTTAGCAGGAGGAAACAGACCGGCATAATCTATAATGCCATTCATAAATTTTTTAAAACTGTGTTTTAATTCCACTCCGTCCACCACTAATCAATCCAATCCGCAGCAAACACATTGGTATCGCCCTGTTTATGGTTAAACCGGTTGGAGCAAAAAATCAGCTTTTTACCGTCATGGGTAAAAATCGGGAAGCCATCGAAGGTTTCATTGTAGGTAATCCGTTCAAGACCGGTTCCATCCACATTGATGATATAAAGATCGAAGTTACGGGGATTTTTACTTTGTGCATTGGAGGAAAAGATAATTCTTTCTCCATCCGGATGAAAAAACGGAGCAAATGAGGCCTTCCCCAGATGGGTTACCTGGGTCATATTCTTGCCATCGGCATCCATGACGTAAATCTCCAGGACGGTGGGCCGCACCAGACCGTTCTCCACCAGATCATCATAATCAGCATGTTCTTTCTCCGTTTGGGGCCGGCTGGCACGGAAAACTATTTTCTTGCCGTCCCAGGAAAAAAATGGTCCACCGTCATAACCTTTTTTAAATGTGAGCCTGGTTTGCTCGGAACCATCGAGATTCATGGTATAAATTTCCGGATCACCATCGCGGAGTGAAGTGAAAACGATTTTATCTTCCAAGGGTGAAACGGTGCCCTCGGCATCATATCCGGGCGTATCGGTAAGACGTTTGATGATAGTGCCGTCAAGTTTCGACAGAAAAATATCATAAGTCGGGTAGAGTTTCCAAACGTATCCTTTAGACATATCCGGCGGGGGGGGACAATTCAGGTCGGCGAGATGAGTGGAAGCGTAAAGAATGGTGGAATCTCCACGTAAAAAATAACCACAGGTTGTTCTCCCTTTTCCAGTCGATACCATTCGGTTGGCAGACCCATCGATATTCATAACGAATTCCTGATCGCAGCTCATGTTTTCCTTAGTTGCCTGATAGATCAACTTTTTCTCATCAAAAGACAAATAAGCTTCGGCATTCTCGCCGGCTGAAGTCAGCATCGTCAGATTGGTAAGGTGCTTTTCACCATCAACTAAATAGCGATTTGCATCATTTTCCCTAGATTTATTGCTACAACTAATAAGAGAAATGACCAAAATAGGTAGCAACAGAAATTGTTTAATCAGATTATATATAAACATGACATGTATCCTTTGGTTTATTTAAGCGCTAAAGATAGGAAAATCTTCCAATGGACGCAAACTCCAAAAGATCAAGTTTATTCCGGAAATATTCATGGTTTTAAATTAATAAATAATCCAACGAAGTGGATCTATTCATCAAACTTACTACGCCATGAATATTGGTTTTACTAAAAAAACAAAGAGCAAGACTGCATGTCTTGCTCTTGGGCGGGAATTAGGTAACGAGGGTTAAGGCATTACCTAACACGTTTTCTGAAGGAAGTACCTCCCGAATTTTATTCGATCACCCAAATGTCTTCTTTAGAAAATTCCTTTTTTGCATAATAATCCAATCCGGTTATATCAAGATCTGCTGACGCTTTGTAGGCAAAAAATTCTATTTTGTGCATATTTGGCAGTTGTATTTCCACGCTTCGATTAGGAGGAAGTATATCGTGCAGATCTCCTACTGTATTTTTCGCCAGCCAGATCACATTCTTCGATTTATTGATAATTTTAATGCGATACACATTTGATAAATCCTTGGAATGTCTGCCAATTTCAATCATTTTTCTGACTGGCTTTAAAATTGACTGCCACATGAATTGCCCCTCCAATTTTCAATAATATTATATGGCAATTAACATACCATGTTTGGAGAAAAGCTTCAATACTCTGAAAATTATAAACTTAACCTGAACTACCCGATCTTGCTTACCTATGTTTTGTTTCATAACTGAATCATCTGGAAATAAATATTGGGAATATTTCCCGGCTTCTTCATTTAGAGTGATTCGGCTGGAAAATATTTATACTTCTTTTCCAGGTAACGAGGAGTAATTTTACTGTTGTTTTTTAAAACTTTTGGTTTATCAAATCGGTGAGGTTTTTTAAAGAACTATCCATATTTAACGATTTTCCGCCGATCATCAGTATAGTGGTATGGGGCGTAAGCATTCCAAAAGCAGTAGCCGCTAATTTTTCCACATTTATACAGTGATGAATTCGCTTATCGTTGTGGTTTATCTTTTTAATCCCCTCCCCGACCAATTTCGCATAATCTCCAACAGTTATCACTGTATCGATCGGCAGAGCGGAAAGGTAGAAACCGAGGTTTAAATGGATGTCCTTTACATTCGGTCCCAAATTTTCGATGTCCCCCAATACCAATATCGATTTCTTGGAAAATTTTCTAAACTGAACTAATGACTCACAGGCTTTGGTAACCGAGTTAATAGTGGCATTATAGGTATGGTTCAAAATAAACAGATCCTGCAAACTGATCAGATCGCCCCTTCCCTTCTCTAGTTGAAAATTTTCTCGCAGGGCAGAAACAATTTCTTCGAAGTCAAAATTCAGGATCCGTGCCACAGCTATCGCCGCCAGAGCATTGGAAATAGACGTCGAACTATAAACCGGCAGGTTGAATTTATAATAATTGTTTACTGTGAACTCTATTCCCTCCGGACCAAGGTACTTAATATCAGAAGCAAAAAAATGGGCCGAAGTATTAAAGCCAAATTTAATCACCCGGCGGGTCGGCGAAAATGATTCCATGCCGCTTACCAAATCGTCGTCAATATTTAATACCGCAAAACCCTCTGAGGATAACTGGCGGATTAATTCCACTTTGGCATCAGCCAGAATAAACTTATCGCCAAGATTCGCCAGATGCGCCTCCCCAACATTGGTAATGATTCCAATATTTGGCGCAGCTATTTCTACGGCCAGCTTAAACTGTTCCGGGTTAATGATTCCAAGTTCCACCAGGGCGAATTTATGACTTTCATTCAATTTGAGCAGTGTGGAAGAAACAGTTGAAGCGGAACTGCAGTCCAGAGGTGTTTCTAGAACCGGACCTCTTTTGGATAGAATCGCCGAAAGCATTCCTTTGGTGGTAGTTTTCCCATCTGCCCCGGCAATACCGATTACCGGCAGATTAAAATTATGGCGAAACTCTTTAATTTTACGGAGATTCAAACGCACGTATTCGGCATGCTCCAGGGTGGTGAGCAGGGAAATTTCATCCGAATACAGCTTTGATAGATCTTTTTTTGTCACTTTAACAAATCGCTCCGGCAAAATCAGGGGGGTGAATATAATAAAGGGTTAAGCACATTTCCATCGAATTCCAAAGAATTTTCAATTACATTTTTCAGCCTTCTGTATCCGGCCACAATTTAACAATTTTTAATGAATTCAGATAATTCTTTCAGTAACATTATCGGGTCAACGCCGTAAAAATGAAAAATTTAAAGGAAGAAAACTATTGGCAGCCATAACCACTGAGAATCTTACCAAATACTATTCAAAAGGTGCCGTCCGGGCATTGGAAGATTTGAATCTGAAGGTTGAGCCGGGGGTGATTTTCAGTTTACTGGGACCAAATGGAGCAGGCAAAACAACCCTCCTGAAATTACTACTGGGCATTTGCCATCCTACCCGCGGCAACGCAAAACTGTTTGAGCAGGATATAAAAGATTATCACTCTCATTCGAAACTGGGTTACCTGGCCGAAAACCACCGGTTTCCGGAATTCCTGAATGCCAACCAGGTTCTGTATTATTATGGTAAAATGGGGGGTGTTTCCTCGCATATTCTAAAAGAACGAATACCACAACTTTTAAAACTGGTTAAACTGGATAATTGGGAAAAGACAAAAACCCGAAAATACTCCAAGGGGATGTTGCAAAGATTAGGTATTGCCCAGGCGTTGATTAATGATCCTGAACTGCTTTTCCTTGATGAACCAACCGATGGCATCGATCCGGTGGGTAGGAGGGAAATCCGCGATTTACTGATGAGCTTGCGGGACCGGGGAAAAACAATTTTCCTGAATTCGCATTTGCTCTCCGAAGTGGAACGCGTCTCGGATCAGATCGCCATCCTGAAAGAGGGAAGACTCAAACAGAAAGGTACAGTTCAGGAATTTATCTCGATGAAAGATCAGTTCCAGATCCAGCTCAGCGATGGCAAAGAATCGATCGAGGCTGAATGTGCCAGACTGAATATCGGCTTGAGCTCGCAGAATGGCGCCTACTTCGTGTCGGTCAATGACGATCAGCATTTGAATCAGCTCATCGATGCGCTGCGAAACCGGAAAGTAATCATCCAGGCGGTTATTCCCCATAAAATAACCCTGGAGGATTTTTTCATAAAAGTGATTGAGGAAAAAGAGGAAAAGAAATCTTGAAGATATTAGCCATAATCCAACTGACCTTTCGGGAATCCTTTGCCAAAAAAACTTTTATCGCCTTTTTTGGGGTTTCCACACTCACCTGCCTGCTGTTCATTTTCGCGCTGAACCTGGATATCGTCGATGGCATGCAATCCTCAATTTCACTATTCGGACAGGAAGCACAGGGACTGGTTGAACTGGATAAAATATTATTCGGCATTGAGAGCGCGGTTGCTGTACTGCTTTTTACCGGTGGATTGTTTATGTCCCTTTTCGCAACCAGCGGCCTGATTCCCAGTTTTTTGCAAACCGGGAATGTGGAATTACTGATATCCAAACCACTGAGTCGGTGGCATATCCTGACCGGCAGATTTCTGGGCAGTGTGGCGATTGTGGCATTCAACGTATTTTATCTGGTTATATTCAGTTGGCTAATATTGTCAATCAAAACCGGGATCTGGAATTGGGGATTTCTGTTTTCCGGGGTGATGATTGTGATCACCTTTGCCATTCTCTATGCCCTGATGACCTTTCTGGGTATCATCACCCGAAGCGGTGCATTTTCCCTGATGATCACCTACCTGATCCTCTTCTTTAGTCCATTATTATTGCAGCGTAATCAGATCTATGCTCTGCTCTCCGGGAAATTTTATGCTTATTTATTGGATGGTCTCTATCATTTTCTACCCAAGACCTCGGAACTGGGTAATATTACCCGGCTACTGGTGCAGGGTGAATCGGTTGCCTCCTGGACACCGCTGTGGACATCTTTCTTCTTTGGAATCCTGATGTTTGCTTTGTCAACATATATCTTTTCAAGAAAAAATTTTTAGGAGACAAAATGAAAAAATTACTGACAGTTCTGCTGGTGTTTCTCACCACTGCAACTTTTCTATGGCAATGTGCCCCGGAACGGACAAAACCCCTCTCCGGGGAGATGAAAAATGTAATCGCTACCTTTCCGGAATCTTCTATCGGTATGGGTTATGCTAATATTGAAGCGATGAGAGAAAGTCCTTTCTTCTCCATGATGGAAAAAAACTGGCATAAGGGACCCATACATTCCGAAGAATACCAGGAATTTATGGATGCAACCGGACTTGACCTCAGAAAAGATATTAACCAGATTTACTTTAGCCTGGTACCCGGCGCAACACAAGAGAAGCCCGAATTTCTTACCCTGGTTATGGGAAAATTTGATCCGGAAAAGATCACCGATTATCTATTAAGTAAAGATGAAGATCAAGAAATTACCGAACAAACATTTGAAGATTATAAAATATTTCTGCTGGATGAGGACCATGTCTCTTTTTCCATAGTGGATAATAACCGGATGATTGCCGGAAGCCCCGATCTTGTCCAATCATGGTTAAGTGGATTAAAGAATGAGAATCAGGGAAAAATAAATCCAGCCATGCTGGACCGGATCAAAAGTCTGAAATATAAGAACGATGCCTGGTTTACCCTGAATACCGAACCCATGATTGGCAAAATGCTGGACAAATTGGAAGAGCGCGGTGAAGGTGAACGTCTGGCCGGATTGAAATCGGTCCAAAACCTGAATTTCTGTATGAAGGTGAATGATGAGATAAAATTTTCCGGTATGGGTAATTTTTCCGATGACGAAAAGGCCAAGCTTTTCAGCGACGCCCTTAAGGGATTTGTGGCTACAGCCAAGTTATCCTTAAGTGAAGATCGTGATGCGGTTGATGTACTGAATAAAATTGATATCGATACCCGGGGAAACCAGGTAATGGTAAACTTCAAAATGAACAAAGCCGATGTGGAAAAACTTTTGGAAAAGAGAAGACGAATCGCCATTCGATAAAAATATTGCATCAAAAATTAGTTTAAAAGGGAACGGAATTATCCGTTCCCTTTTTATTTTTTCATATAGTGGCATTGTCTTTTAACAATATCTTTTTCGCATAATCAACAAGTTTCTTTCTTTTCAGCTTCATCTCATAAACTGCGAAATCCTCCGGCCAGGGAAAGAAATAATCCGGGACTCTAAAACGGGGCAGTACTTTTTCCAGATATTTTTTTATCTGTGAAAAATCAGTTGTACTTCCCTTCTCCATTTTAACAAAGGCAGCCGGACGTTCACCAAATTCTTCATTTTTTACCGGGACTACTACCCCCTCGACAACCCCGGCAATCTGCAGGATCACTTTTTCAATTTCCTCCGGTTGAATATTTTCCCCGCCGGAGATAAACAGGTTATCCTTCCGGCCGGTCACCATCAGATAGCCATCCTCATCCAGAAATCCCAGATCACCAGTATGGAACCAACCCTGTTCATCTGTTGCATCAGATATTTGCTTTCCCTCCAGATAGCCCCTAAAAAGTGTCTTACCCTTAACCAGTATTTCTCCATCGGATGAAATCTGCAATTCGCGGTAAGGCAATAATTTCCCGGAAGTCTGGAGCTTTTCCGGAGAATCACCCATCCGGGTAGTGGTAATCTGCGAGGCCATTTCAGTGGACCCGTAGCTGGTATGGATGGGTAATTTGTTTTCAACTGATTGCCGGATAAGGGAATCAGGAATCGCCCCGCCACCCAGCAGAATGGCCTTCATCTCTCGCAGCTGCTTGATGAATTCCGTCTTTTGCAAAAACCGATAGAGCTGGGTAGGTACCAGGGAAATTTGGCTCGGTTTGTACTTTCTGATAGCATTCTCAAGATCTGAGGTTTTCTCCGGAATCACCACGGTCCCGCCTCCCAGCATCGCCCGGAATAAAATCGCTAATCCCCCCACATGATAGAGCGGCAGGGAAAGCAACCAGCGGTCTCCCGGCCCAAACGGAATATTCTGATTGGAACCCAGTGCGTTATAGTAATGATTTCCCAGGGTATGCAGGGCTGCCTTCGGATCTCCCGAACTCCCCGAAGTAAAGATGATGGTTGCCGGCTGCTCCGTATCATAACTTTTTTTACTCCCATCAAACTCGCTTAAATCAGTTGAGCCTAATGAGATCAAAGATTCTAACTTTAATTGCTCTACTTTCTTAATGATGGGGAGATTTTCTAATTCCTCTTCCACAATAATTTTTATACAGCCAAGTCTTTGGAGCTGCTTTTGTAATAATGCTGCCGGCCAGCGGGTATTCAGCGGCAGGGTAATTATTCGGGAGTACCACAAAGCTTGCAGTAAAATCAGATATTCCGGAGAAGGGGAGGCAAAAATTGGCGCAACCTCACCTTCAGTAAATCCGGCGATCTTAATTCTTCCGGCGGTATCAGATATTTTCCGGTAATATTCACGATAAGTCATTTCCCCGGCATGGGAAATAAGCGCGGGTTCATCAGCAAACTTTTCAACGATATCTGACGGGAAATTGAGGGCTGTTTGCGGAGACATCAGGACATCGGACGATTATTCAAACCGGGCTTCGGGAGTTAGCATTTCCATCCGGAGCGCAGCGCTATTTCGAGCGATCTTATCCACATCCACTTTTCCAGCATCAGCCTTGAATGGTGTAACCAGCAGATCTTCTTTTAGCCATTTATAGGTATCCAAACCCATTGCAGTTTCAGCAAGGGTAAAGACACTGGCTAACTGCGCCAGGGCAGACAATGCGAGGCCGGAGTCGAAGGTGCTGCTGAGCACCGGGATTAAATTTTTCTCCCGGGCCCACAAGCATAATTCAATGGTTCTCTCAATACTGCCGACCACGCTAGGCTTAATGACCAGAGCATTCAGATTTTTATAAAAATTCCCTTTCTGAATGGAGATTTCACAGAGAGATTCATCCAGCGCAATCGGGATTGTTGCGGCATCTTTAAATTGGGGAATTTCCCTGGGATTCTGCAAAGGCTCTTCCAGATATTCAATATCATAATCTTTTGCCGCTTTTCCGAAAGAGATGGCATCCGACAGGGCCCAGGCTTTATTGGCATCCAGCCTGAGCGAAATTTCATCGCCAATGGTGGTCCGGACGTTTTCCACCAGCCGGACATCTTCTTTCACCGGTTGTCCGCCCACCTTCAGCTTAATGGTTCGGTAACCTTGTTCCGCCAGCCGTTTTGCCTGGATCAGGATAGCGGCAGGCGCGCCCATCAGCAGTCCATTCAAATTGACCGTTTTTTGGGCTGAATTTCTCCACATTTTGTAGAGCGGCTTACCAGTGGAGTTAGCCATTAAATTAAAGAGGGCCAGTTCCAGCCCAAACTGCACGGAGGGAGACAGATCCAGTTCTTTCATTCCTTTATCAAAATCTTTTTCAGATTTGGAAAAGGAATTTTGCCAGTCGATCTGTTTAAGTTTGGGCCAGCCGGTTTTCAGCTGCTGTAAGGCCGCTTCCAGATTTTCTTTATGCAATCCGGGAAAGGGGGCAATTTCTCCATATCCCGATTTTTCCTGCTGAGAGACAATTTCTATAATAAAGCCTTCCCGTGAAGTTAGAATTTTGTCTGCGGCTTTAAGGGGAAACTGAAAAGGAAGTTTGTAACGGTAAACTTGCAATAGATTAATTTTCATAAGATCCAACCAATTGAAAATAACAGACTATAGAGAAGTAATAATCGTCCGGTGGTGGCCAAAACCTGATTAAATATTTTTCCCGGTTTTTGCTCGTAGATGGTCCGGATGGGTGGTATGGCTGCCAGAAAAACCAGCGAAGCCGCCAGGGCATAAAGATGGCTATCGGTGATGAAAAAGAGGAGGATGGGAATCAAACAGGCAATCAGAACACTGAAGAGATATTCCAGCCGGGCGAAATCTTCACCAAAACGAACAGCCAGCGTTTTTTTACCGGCTTTTTTGTCGGAAGTAATATCCCGCAGATTGTTTACGGTCAGGATCGCCGTAGAAAAAAGCCCGGGTGAGAGTCCGGCCAGTAGAACCAGGCTGTTGATTTCCAGTGCCTGAACATAATAGGTGCCGCCAACCGCCACCAGACCGAAGAAGATAAGTACAAAGATATCTCCCAGGCCGTTGTATCCCAGCGGATACGGTCCGGCAGTGTAAAGAATACCGAATAAAATGGAGAGCAGACCAATAATCAGTACCGGCCAACCGCCGCGATAAATCAGGTAGATCCCGGAGGCAAATGCCAGGGAAAAAACCAGAATGGTGGCCCGTTTCATGGTTTCCGGTTTCACCAGACCGGCCTGGGTAACTCGAACCGGACCGAGACGTTCTTTTTTATCCGCCCCGCGGAAATAGTCATAGTAATCGTTGGAGAAATTGGTCCCGATCTGAATAAGAATAGCCCCGACTGCCGCCAGGACAGCGGACAGCCAGTGTACTTTTCCTTCTCCGTATGCCATAGCAGTACCGATAATGACCGGAGAAAAAGCGGCCCACAAAGTTTTAGGCCGGCTTGCTGCTATCCAGATTTTTATTTTCGAAGTTTGCATTTTTTAAATTTACGATATTCAATTTTATCGGTCAAGGCTGCCTTTTAAATTTCGAGAAATCCGGTTTACGTTTTTCCAGGAAGGCATTCTTTCCCTCCTGCGCTTCATCGGACATATAGTAGAGCATAGTGGCACATCCGGCCAGTTCCTGTAATCCCGCCTGACCATCACAATCCGCATTCATGGCCGCCTTCAGGCACCGGATGGCGGTGGGAGAATTGGCTAAAATTTCCCGGCACCACTGAACCGTCTCTTCTTCCAGCCATTCCAGCGGGACCACCTTGTTAACCAATCCCATCTCAAGCGCTTCCTGGGCAGTGTATTGCCGGCACAAATACCAGATCTCCCGGGCTTTTTTCTGTCCCACAATCCGAGCCAGATAACTGGAGCCATAACCGCCGTCAAACGACCCTACCTTGGGACCGGTCTGTCCGAAAATGGCATTATCTGCCGCAATGGTTAAATCGCACATCACATGAAGTACATGTCCCCCGCCGATGGCATAACCGGCAACCATGGCAATCACCGGTTTGGGACAGGAGCGGATCATACGCTGAAAGTCCAGCACATTCAGGCGGTGTATACCCTTTTCATCCTTATATCCCGAATCACCGCGAATCCGCTGATCCCCGCCGGAACAAAACGCCTGCTCCCCTTCTCCGGTTAAAATGATTACCCCAATCCCGGCATCTTCCCAGGCATCCCTCAGCGCTTCGGACATTTCCATCACGGTTAAAGGCCGAAAGGCATTGTGCACTTCCGGGCGATTGATGGTTATTTTGGCAATCCCTTCCGCCTTGTCATAATAAATATCTTCAAATTCCCTTGCTCTTTCCCATTGAATGGCACTCATAATATTTCTCCTATTTACCGCTTAAAAATTCAAGACAACTATTTGTAAATTCATCCGGTTTTTCAAAATGGATATTATGTCCCGCCCCTTTAATAACTTTCATACTGCAGAATGAGCTTTTCTCACACATTTGCCCTGCAATACGTCGATACTTATCATCCAGTTCCCCAACCATTAACAGCGTGGGAATTTTATTCCCCGGTAAAAATTTCCAGAGGGAAGGTTGTTTTCCGGTACTCAGGGAAGTAAGTGTGTTGGCCATTTTAAAGGGATCATTCTGCTCCCGATTCTTCAGCAGTATTTCAAAATCCGGATGCTGGCGCAGTGAATGAAATAACGGTTGTCTATACCATTCCTGCAGGAACAGATCAAAATCCATATTTACCATTTTCTCGGCCAGAGCATTATCCTGAGCAATCCGGTCTGCACGTTCCCGGGGGGTTGGTAAACCGGGAGAAGCAGATTCAAGAATAATTTTACTGATTAAATTCGGATGCCGTAAGGCGAGGTATAATGCCAGTCGCCCGCCCATGGAGTATCCGATAAGTGATAGCGGGGTAAATTTTATTTCCGTTAAGAATTCCACCAGATCGTCCCCGGTTTCTTCAAAGGAATAATTTTTTGGAAGATTAGGGGTCTTTCCATGACCTGGTAAATCGATACTCACACAATAAAAATATTTCTGAAGTTTTCTGATAGTTTTGTCCCAATCCTGCAGCGACCCCATAAAACCATGGAGAAAGAGAATCCGTGGATTTTGCGGTGAACCGGATGTCTGGTAATGCCAGCGAAAGTGGGCCATGCGTCCTTAACTATTGGTCAAGCGCTGTTAATATCTCTTTCTGAAGTCTTTTATGCAAATTGAAATTCTTTTTTCTATCTGTATGAACCTCAATAATTGCTGATGTACCGGAGGTTTGGGCCTTTTTATAAACTTCTAAAAATTCCTTCATAGTTGTGGGATGCTGATATCCCAGATTAAACAGTTTTGCTGCGTGCTGAAAACTTAATTGGTGGGGAGTCGCAAAAAAGTTTTCAAAAATATCCTGATGCTCGGCAATCGGCAGAAAAGAAAAAATACCACCCCCATGATTGTTGATAAGAACGATAATGATCGGGTGTTGAATCCGCTTAATTAATGCCAGCGAGTTCAGATCGTGAATAAAGGCCAGGTCACCTATCAGCAAAGTAACCGGCTTGCCCGCACCCTGGGCATAACCCGCAGCACTGGCAATGGTCCCGTCAATCCCGCTGGCCCCACGGTTGGATTTAACCAGCACTGCGGCACCATCCGCAGAACCAAACATATCCATTTCCCGCACCGGGAGGCTGCTGGCCACAAACACGGCATGTTCCGGAGAAACATGTTTGGAAATAAGTCTGGCAACAGCAGGTTCGGTAATTTCATTGTTGCCGGAGATAATATTTTCCAATGTGGATTGAACCGTGGCATTCATTTTTAACAGGTTTTCCTTCCATTTCAAATCGATCTGTGTGTTCAGTTTTTTGGATAAAACCTCACAAAAAGGCAAAATATTGCTTTCGATTCTCCAGGTTAAGCGATGAACCGGATCAAAGCGAAAGGGATGATTTGTTAACAAAATATATTCCGGTATCCGGTGTTTCTCAAGAAACTGTAGCCAGCGTTTAGAAGTGACCTGTCCTCCTAACTGCAAAACAACCTCCGGATTTAACTCCCGGGCAAATTTATCAGAAAGAAAGAGCTGGTCATAATATTCGACCAGGTTCTTCATTTTCTGCCCAATCCGGAGTCCGGAAAGCACATCGGCAAAAACCGGCCAGTTGAGTTTTTTTGCGAACCGGAGCACACCATCCCGCTCTTGCTCCGAGCGAAGATGCCCAACTACCAGAATTCCCCTTTTTGATTCATTGAGAGTTTCTGAAAGCTGAACTATATCCTTATCCGGCAACACAACTGCGCTCTCTGCGTAATGGGTATAAGGGTCCCCCGATTTCATCCAGCTGCTCAGGGAATTTAGATAGGTAGATGAATATTTTTTCTCCACCGGTGCCAGAGGTTCCCGGAAGGGACAATTCAGATGAACCGGTCCGGAGGGATTACACCGAGCCCGGTATAATGCCTGATCGGTGGTGGTCAATACCATTCCAGGGGGAATGTCCTCGGTCGGACAGGGCAAATCGAAATGCCAGCGAACATAATCCCCATAGATGTGCGGTTGCTGGATGGTCTGATTAGCACCGGTGGCACGCAATTCCGGCGGACGGTCTGCGGTCAGTAAGATAAAAGGGATCAAATCGAACGAGGCTTCAACCACTGCCGGTAAATAGTTGGCTACCGCCGTTCCGGAAGTTGATATTACCACGGCAGGTTTGCCGGTTGCCCGGGCATAACCCAGTGCATGATAACCGGCTGCCCGTTCATCATAAAAAATATTATGTTTGGCTTTTTTATTTCGGGCCACTGCGGTAGTGAGGGGAGTGGAACGTGAACCGGGTGAAATACAAAAATAATCTATGCTGTTCCGAACCAGCTCATCCACAATCAGGGATGCCCAGAGCAGATTTAGGTTTTCTCGAATCAGGGTCATGACGGTATCAGAATATTAGTAAAATTCAGACTTTTCCTCTCAATCTCATTCCATTCTTTTTCCGGATCGGAACCCGGAACAATGCCAGCACCAGCATATATATTGACTTCTCGATCGTTCACCAAAACAGAGCGTATGGCAACACTCATCTCTGCGGAATCTTTCCCGATCCATCCAACCGGACCAGCATACCAGCCGCGGTCAAATCTTTCCAATTGAAAAATTTTTTGCCAGGTTTTTTCCCTGGGATGTCCCCCAACCGCCGGGGTGGGATGCAGCGCTTCAATTATTTTAAGCATAGTGGCATTGTTCCTGATTTGGCCAGAGTATCTGGAGCATAAATGCTGCACATTTTTCAGTTTAATGACTGATTCCATTTCCAGACTTTTAACTTCCCGGCAGATCTCATTCAGCGACTGAAATACCTGGTCACTCACCCAGCGATGTTCCCGGATTTCTTTTTCATCTTCCTGGAGTTCCCGGGCTAAAAACTCATCCTCTTTCGCAGAAACGCCCCGGGGTCGCGTACCAGCAACGGCTTCAGAGTAAACGATCTGATTCCACAAACCGAAAAGTAATTCCGGGGTCGCCCCAAGAAAAGCGATATCATTGTTAAATTTAAAATAAAAATGAAAGGCATTTTCACTATTTTTTATTAATTGATTTAAAAGTGCTGCAGGATCAGGTCTTTCGGAAAATTTCAGAATAGTTTTTCTGGCCAATACTATTTTCTGAAAATCATCCCTGTTCATTGAGTCCAGGGCGGCCAGGATATTTTTATTCCATCTCTCATAATCCGGAACGTCTAACCGGTTTATCAATTTCGGTTTCAAATCCTTTTTGGATTCGGCCCGAGGTGTCAGCCGGGAAATCAGGTCATCTAAATTCTCAAGGACTTTTTTCGCCTGCTGACCAGAAGAATAATTTAGAGCCAACTTGGTCGAATCATTTTCCCGGATCACTTCTATTTGAGGAATAAAAAAATGCGCACTGGCAAAATGCTTCCACTCCTGACTCACCGGTCCGGCCGGATCAAATCGCATACCCCCAAAATATTTTATCCTGGCCTCACTTCGGGAAAGGATACTGTCCATTTCAGAAAATAAAGATGGATACTCTTCAGCTTTATTAGCAAGCAACCGGTGAACCTGGCCAAAACCAATCAGCCTGAATGGTTCATCACGGGAGGTCCAATACAGATTTAGCCGACCGGATGAATCATTCAGCAGTTCCTCGACATCTTTAAAATCCATTTCCTGCTCAATTCTATGAATGATAATTTCTCGAGCTGATTTTAAATCTTCCTGACCTGGTTGATCATGCCGGAACTTATCCTTTAAACTTTCCAAACCAGTGATCAAATTTTGTAAATTTCTGTCGATAGTAATCATTCCAGATATTTACTCATCATTTTAACCGATCCCCGCTATACAATGTGGCAATACCAAAAGTTAAAGATATGGCCCGGACCTCCTGAAAACCAACCTCCTGCATCAATCTGCAAAAAGCTACTCCATAGGGAAAAGTCTCGACGGTTTTATTCAAATATTGGTAGGCATACGAATCTCCGGAAATCAGGCCACCAACTCTGGGCAAAATATACCGAAAATAAAACAGGTAAATTCTTTTGATAAATCTATTCGCAGGAATTGAAAATTCCAGGATCAATACCCTGCCGTGATTGTCAAGCACCCGGTACATTTCCCTTAAACCCTCTTTTACATCAAGGACATTCCGAATACCGAAGGCGATACTAACCGTATGGAACTGTTTATCTTTGAAGGGTAGAAACATGGCATCGGCCGGAAATAGTCTGGTTGAAACTCCGGAATTTATTCTGGAAAATTTCTCCCGTCCCCTGGCAAGCATTTCTCTGGCCATATCAATACCAATCCCATATTTAACCCGATGTGAATGTTGAATTACTGATTTCAACACATCCCCCGTGCCGGTAGCCAGGTCCAGCACCAGCTGATCATTGATCTCCGGCAGATTCCGCGCCAGCCGTTTTCGCCAGGCAACATCCCTTCGCAGCGAGAGCAGCCGATTCAGCAGATCATAACGCCCGGAAATGCGGTCGAACATTTGCCAGACCTTTTCCCGGGAAGGGGCTTCCGTTGGTTTTATGTCCTGATCCGAAGTCATTCTGGTTGGGGTATGTTCAGTGATATTCATTTATTCTCTTTCAATCTGCTTAGAGCAATGCGCTAAATATAGGGATGAAAAAATAGAGAATAAATCAGCAATTCTCAAAATATTCCTGAAATATTTATTGGGATTGATTTTAGCAGAAAACTATTAGGAAAGCCGGGAGATAATTTCCCGGCAAATTTCTTCAACTGTTTTTTTAGAACTGTTTAATTTTAGATCGGAATATTTTTTGTAAAGCGGCAGTCTTCTCCGGTAATGCTTCTCCAGATCGGAAATCAAATCTATTTCGCTGAGTGGTGGACGATCCTCAACTTTGGACAATCGCGATTTAATTATTTCTAGTGGAGCATCTATCCAGACCACCAAGGCCCGATGTTTTAGTACCGTCAGATTTCCTTCGTCCTCCACCACACCGCCACCACAATCGATGACGCACTCATTCTCGGCTTTTAACTGATAGACTGCCTCATGTTCCAGATTTCTGAATTCCTTCCAGCCAAATCTTTCCACAAATCTGGCAATCGGCTCACCGCTTTTCCCGACGATCATTTCATCGGTAGATATATATTTCCATTCCAAAATTTCAGAAAGCCTTTTACCGACCGTCGTTTTTCCTGCACCGCGATATCCAATTAAAACAACACGACGGATCTGATGGGTTTCTTTTTTATTCAAGTTTTCACCATATTTCCCGGGCGGCTTTTTCCACCAATTCAAAATCAATTTTCAAATCGCTAAAAAGTTGGAATTGTCGCCAGGCCTGATTCAGATACATATCTCTTCCGGAGATAACCTTGCAACCCAGTTTTTCCGCAGTTTTCAGAAATTCTGTCCTGGCCGGATTAAAAATGACATCAAGAACAATCTGACCCGGCTTAAGTAATTTTACTTCTTCTGGAATTTCATCAACCTTCGGATACATGCCGACCGGCGTGGTCTGGATCATCCCGGCAAAAGTGTGCCTTGCCAGCTTATCCCTTCTTAAAAAAGTGACTGAAAATATTTTACTTAACTCCAAGCCCCTTTGCTCATTTCGTCCGGTAATAAATACAGATTCGATTCCAAAATCTTTAAGCACCGCAATTGAGGTACGGGCCGTTCCCCCAGTACCAATGATTAAAACCCCCTTTTTAAGTTTTTCCACAAATGGTCGCAGAAGGTCGGTAATGGCCAGATAATCCGTATTATAACCATACCAGGAATTATCCCTTTTCAAAATTGTATTACAAACACCTGATGTCTTAACTTCCGGGGAAATGATATTTGCTACCGGAACTACTTTTACTTTATGTGGGATAGTGATGCTTAATCCCGAAATGATATTTTTCCACTTTTCCCAGAAGTCATTAAAATCAATCGTCGGGAAATTGAGATAGATAAAATCGTTCTCCGGAGAAAATGATTTTCCCATTTCCTGTTTACGGATGTGAGTGAGCTTGTTGTGCAAAATCCAGCCAAAACTCTGGGCAATCGGATATCCAACCAATCCGACGATCCTGGTATCGGAAGATTTTTCAGCCAGGTGATACGAATTAAACTCCTCCAATGTTGGCTGACCGTCGGCGGTTTCTTTTACAGAATCCTGGGAAACATACGTCCAGGCATTGCCTCGCAGGACACCCAGGATGCGGGATATTTTTCCCGGTTCCCCCATGGCATGAATGATAAATTTTCCGGCGTCATCTGTAAGCGCTTTCTGCAACTGAAGAGCTACGAGATTATCATTTATGTCCGACGCGGTAAAGATAAGTTTGTAGATATCCGCCGGCATTTTTTTCATTTGATAATAAACCTCCAGCAAATTATCGAACTTTCGCCCGGCGGTATGATGGGAGATGATGATTTTGGATTTATCCTCTAGCACCAATCTATCTAAAATAGATTGTGCAAATATCCACTCAAGGTCAATATAATCCATGCCCGCATCCAGTGCTGCTTGCAAAAGCGGGATTCGTTCTTCGGAGGTATATTTCCAGAATCCGCCTTCCTCCCTCATGCGGAAGGTAATAATAACCGGCTGTTTGAAGGATTTTCGGATATCAGAAAAAGGGATATCTTTAAGGTGGTCTAATCGAAGTTCTATGAGATCGGCGGAATAACTTCCACTCAAAATCTCATTCAATTCTGTTTGAGAAGCGGGTAAGAAACTTAAGCAGGTTTTAACCGGAACGAAGGGCATTTTGGAACTCCTCAAAGGTTACCGGTACCAGGAGTCTGGCATTTTCTTTTTCATCCAGAAGGGTAAAATGCGGTTTGTTCTGTCGTACTTTTTTGTCACTAAAGGTGGTTTTCCACAATTCATCTTCAGAAAAATTTTTGATATTAACACTGTTTAAATGGTAGGTGTCCAGGATCTCGCTTAAATTTTTTATTTTATTGGCGGGATAGCCAAATTTCTGATGGGAAAGTCTGGCCGCATAAACCATTCCTGCGGCAATAGCATAACCATGCTTTATTTTAAATTTGGTAAGTTTCTCAATGGCATGTCCCAGGGTATGGCCAAAATTTAATATCGTTCGATAGGACTGTTCCTGCTCATCCATTTCCACTACTTTTATTTTTAAACCAATGCTGATGGTAATGATATTTTTTAAGGCGGTTTTATCACGGTTCTTTATTTTGCCGGCATTTGTCAAAAGAAAATCGAAGAGCTGATTATCCAAAGTCACCGCATATTTTATGACTTCTGCCAATCCGTTAAAATATTCTTCGTCCGGTAAGGTGTCCAACAGCGAAATATCCGAGAAAATGGCCTCGGGTTGGTGGAAACTCCCCAGTAAATTTTTTCCGGATGGATGGTTGATCCCCACTTTTCCCCCGATGCTGCTGTCCACCTGGGCCAACACACTGGTCGGAACTTGAATCAAAGGAATCCCGCGATGCAGGGATGCCGCCACAAAGCCCGCCAGATCTCCGGTAACACCGCCACCGATGGCAACAATCAGAGAATCCCGACCAGCTTGCTTCTCAAATAAACGGTTTTCCAGTTTCGCTTTCTGCTGACGCGTCTTGCTCTCTTCTCCGGCTGGAAAGGAAATGATACCACCCCAGCGCTCCAATTTGCCGAGATAATTCTCGATCTGTTTACTATAGATCCGGATAATAATATCATCCGAAATCGCAAAGATTTGATGGCTTGGGAATTTCTCGGCGAAAAATTCCTGCAGGCGCTGCCATAAGTTCTGGCCGACAAAAATCGGAATTACCCGGGCTGGTGTCTTAAGTCGCAGGTTCAGGGTTTGCATAGCTTTTTTGCCATTCCAGATAATCGTGGATTTTATCCATTAACCGGGAAAATTCCTCCGGACCCAATGCCTGCATGCCATCTGACCAGGCTTTATCGGGTTCAGGATGCACTTCTATCATAATACCATCCGCCCCGGCGGCCAGTGCGGCCATACTCATGGGAGCAACCAGCTGTCTTCTGCCGGTTCCATGGCTGGGATCCACTATCACCGGCAAATGGGATAATTCCTTTAACATGGGTACAATATTTAAATCCAGCGTATTTCTGGAATATTCGACGAAAGTCCTTATTCCTCTTTCACAAAGAATTATTTGTTCATTTCCTTCCTTGAGAATATGTTCGGCACTGGCTAAAAATTCATCGAGCCGGGCGGACATACCCCGCTTCAACATCACTGGCTTCCGGATTCGTCCCACGGCCTTTAATAGTTTATAATTCTGCATGTTGCGTGAACCCACCTGAAGCACATCGGAATATTGCGAAACAATATCCACATCCCCGGCATCCAATACCTCGGTAATAATCCGGACACCGATCTCTTCCCGGGCTTTGGCTAATAATTTTAAACCTTCCACCCCTAGTCCGGAAAAACTGTAAGGGCTGGTACGCGGTTTAAAAGCGCCCCCGCGCATCAGGCGAATCCCTTTGGAATATACCAGTTGTGCGGTCTTCATAAGTTGATTTTCGTATTCCACTGCACAGGGGCCGGCGATTACCACCGGGTTCATACCGCCGATTTCCAAATCGCCAACCTTTACTACTGTGTTATCCGACTTGTATTTCCGGCTTGCCAGTCGATAAGGATATTCTTCATCAATAATGTGGGATACACCGGGCAGGTTTTCCAGTCTTTCCCTGGATAGCGAATTATTTTCGCTGCTCAACTGAACAATTGGGACATCTCCCTGATCAATCAGTTGATATTCGGCACCGGATTGAACTAAACCGTTTAACAGGTCTTCTAAATCAGCTTTTACAATATCTTTTCTCAGTACCAGTAACATCGGCTTTCAATTCGATAAAGTCCAGATAAATCAATTTATAAAATAAACTAAAATTTATCAATCACCTTTTAAATTGAGAAGCATAAATTTGTTCCACCGGTAAAAATGAAAAACCAAAGATTTGTATCAATGAATCCTGTTATTTATATTGCAAATTGTGATCATATAGGAATCCATAATGGAACAATATAAGAATGAACTGATCGAAGTTGGAAAATTACTTTATCAGAAAAATTATATTACCGGTACCGAAGGAAATTTGAGCATTCGGATTTCCAAAGAAGAAATTTTAACCACCCGAAGTGGCGTCTGTAAAGGCAACATGAGTTCAGACGATCTAGTACTGGTTAATCATGTGGGAGATCCGATTGGATCTGATTTAAAACCATCTACCGAATTTAAAATGCACCTGGAGGTTTATAAAAACAGACCGGATATTAATGCCATTGTCCATGCTCATCCGGAATTTGTGATTAGTCTCTCCCTGGCCGGCCACAATTTTGACAAACAGTATTTACCAGAAAGTGCCCTGATGTTGGGAAAAGTTCCGATTGCCAAATATGCCCGCCCTTCAACCACGCAGGTTCCGAAAAGTATTAAACCATATCTTCAAAAAACAGATATCGTTATTCTGGACCGTCACGGTAGTTTGACTTATGGGAAATCCCTCTTAGACGCTTTCTATAAAACTGAAATTCTGGAGAAAACCGCGAAAATTATCTGGCTTTCCAGCCGGGTAAGTCCACTTATCTCCCTGGATCCCCTGGAAATTAAAGAACTATTAAAACTTCGGGTTGAGGTCTATGGTTTGGATTCTCCGCTTCCCTAACTCAAGATAGTGTCATACCAAGAGATTATACATTTCCCATACAAAACTTCAGAAAAAATTAAAGATTGAAAAAAAAATTGGAAAAATATTATATTGAATTAACATATTATCTGAAAGAGGAGTTTTAAATGAAAAGGAATTGGTACTATTTGCTTCTTGGGATTGTCATTTTTACCCAGGGCGCCCTGGCAGGATGGCGACCCGGAGAGATGCTGGTAAAGATTAAAAACCTGGACGCGAATAAAAAAATTACCCTGGCACAGAAAAAATTTACTATCGATCAAGTCCTTGGTTCTGATATGACCATTTTGGCCACTCCACAGGAATATGACCGATTGGTTCAGATGGGCTTTCAACCGGAGGTTGTGATTCCCAGTATGGAAGAGCATTCCCGGCAACTCCTTGAGAGTCTGGAATTCGCTAACTTCCACGATTATAACTCCACTCTGTCACTGGTGGACAGCCTGTTATTGGAGTTCCCAAATTTGATCTATAAAAAATCGTATGGTTACTCCATGTCCGGTCGGGAATTGTATGGGGTAAGAATTAGCGATAATGCCCAGATCGATGAGAACGAGCCCGAGATCAGTTTCGATGGCTGTCATCATGGGGACGAGATTATGGGCAGCGAGGTAATTATTCTACTGATGCGGGACCTGTGCGTTCAGTATGGAATCAATCCCCAGATAACCGATCTGGTGAATAACCGGGAAATCTGGATCTATCCGTTTATCAATCCCGATGGCCGCCAGGCTCTGGTTCGGTATAACAATAATGGCGTTGATATCAATCGGGATTGGGGTTATATGTGGGATGCCTGGGGCGGCAGTCCCAGTCCATTTTCCCAGGTGGAAACACAATCCGCATGCGACTGGATTAACGATAATCAGTTTGTGATCAGTCAGACAAATCATGGCGGGGCCGAACAAATATCCTATCCCTGGAGTTACCGTCCGGACGCCTGCCTGGACGATTCCCCCATCGATTTTCTGGCTGCCGGGTATTCCAATAATTCTGGTTATTCCAATCTTCCCTATGGCCAGGGTTATTCCTCAATGTATGCCATTAACGGCAGCGCGAAAGATGCCTTTTATGGTCTTATGGGCTCGGTTGGCTGGACGCAGGAAGTTTCTTTCGATAAAACACCTCCGACTTCTCAAATACCGCTTTATTACAATTACAACAAACCAGCCATGCTCTATTTAATCGAAATGGCAGACCGGGGAATTGAGGGAATGGTAACCAACGCCAATAATGGACAACCAATTCCAGCCACTATCTGGTTTAGCAGCGCCACCCATAATTACTGGCCAGCGTACAGTGACCCCGAGGTGGGAGATTTTCATAAATTTCTGCTTCCAGGAACATATAATCTCAAAATTACTGCTAATGGGTATCAAACGGCAACGGTTAATAATGTGGTGGTGGTTGATACCGGTACTACTTCTGTGAGTGTACAATTACAACCTCAACTCGGTACCTTTGCCTACCGGGTTGTCCTTACCCGAATTCCCAATAATAATTATGGGGATGAAGGATTTACCCCGGCGTCTCTTGGTTCACCGGATAATCAAAATTATTCTCTTGGCACAAATGGATATATTGTACTGGATATGGGAGAGTCCATTATAGATTTTCCCGGAAATGATTTAAGGATCATCGAAGGTGATGCCACCGCTGAAGGCTATAGCCTGCAAGTGGCACAGGATTGGAAGGGCCCCTGGCATAGCGTTGGAACCGGTTCGGGAAGCCAGGATTTTGATATTTCGTCAACCGGTTTCCAGGATTTTCGTTTTGTCAGGATTGAAGATGATGGTATTGGATCCGGCACCGGCGCCGATGCCGGATTTGATCTGGATGCCGTGGAGGGCCGGTTAATCCCGACCTCAGGTCCCTTTGTCATGGCTACGGATTATATGGTTTACGACACGCTTACCAATAACAACGGCAAGCTGGAAGCAGGGGAAACTGTGGATATTGCCCTGATGCTGCAAAACCTGGGCGTCGATCCGGCACAAAACGTTCGGGTTAAAATTGATTGCAGCAATCCGCTTTTAAGCATTCAGAACGATAGCCTGTGGTATGGAAATTTAACCTCCGGTGAACAGGGAATGGTTGGACCTTATCGCATTGCCATCGATCCTGCCACGCCTCATAATACAAAAATTAATCTAAATGTTACCATTATAGCAGATGGCGGATACAGCTGGACCCATCCACTGACACTGACCATCCTGAAAGGAGCAAGGATATCCACAAATCCGGGCTCAATTGACTTTGGCGATATCTTTCTAAATTTTACCGCTCAACATCAGCTTCTCATCAGCAATACCGGAACCGATACGCTATTCATCAATCAATTCACAACCACCAGTTCTTATTTCTGGGTGGATGAAAATCAACTGGCTATCCCGGCCGGACAACAGCAGACAATCCAGGTCAAATTTTTACCAACCGATACTACTGTCTATGTTGATACGCTTCGTCTGTCTAACAGCGATCCGGTAAATTTTGACTACTACATTGCCTTGAGCGGAGAGGGTATTCTGGCACCGGATATCCAGGTAACACCGGACAGTATTGGTGCTCAATTGCTGCAAACGGATTCGGTTATTATTCCGGTTACCATAAATAATGTTGGCCCGGGTGAACTCACTTTTACCACTCAGATCGGAAATTATCCGCTTGCCGGGAGAAATATTGAGGGTGCCGGAGGAAGTGACAGTTTCGGTCATATCTGGATCGACAGTGATGAACCCGGTGGACCTCAATACAATTGGATCGAATTGGGAGCCGGTGTTGGAATTGAAATTCCATTGAGCGGACTGAATAGTACAAGTAGCTCCATAACCCTGGGTTTTGAAGTTCCTTTTTATCAGAATACCTATACCAATTTGCGGGTATGCAATAACGGCTGGATCAGTTTCAACACATTTTCGGTGAGTTACAATAATACTCAACTCCCCAGCACGCTGGCACCCAGATCCATGATTGCTCCGCTGTGGGACAACCTGAATTTACAGACAGACAGCCATGTCTATTATCTGGCTGAAGCAGACAGATTTATTATCCAATGGGAAAATGTTTATACCGCAACCGGCTTCGGACCTTATACATTCCAGTTGATCATTTATGAAAATGGTAATATTATGATGCAATACAAAGAATTACAGGGTCTGGAAAATGCCTACACTGTCGGCATGCAGAATGCCGATGGCAGCGATGGTTTTGCCATTGCCTACAATGAAGCCTATTTACATGAGCAAATGGCGGTTCAGATCAGCCGTCGAAGCTGGGTGAGTGTGAATCCGGTTGGTGGTACAATTGCCCCGGGTGGTAGTGCTGCCCTCGATCTCAAATTTAAAACCACTTCTTTTCCGCTGGGAGAATTTTGGGCCAGCCTGGAAATTAGAAGTAATGATCCGGATGAAGGACTGGTCGCCATACCCATTCACATGGTTGTGGATAGCATATACACTGTCATTTCAGCGTCCGATCCCATCCCGAACAGCTACCGGTTGGAGCAAAACTTTCCCAATCCGTTCAATCCAACCACCACCATCCAATACCAGATTCCCCGAAGCGAACTGGTTAAGCTGGATATCTATAATGTCCGTGGGCAACTGGTGAGAACACTTATCCGGCGACAGCAAAACGCCGGCTATCATGTGGTGAGATGGGATGGCAGAAATGAGCAGGGAAATCTGGTGGGAAGCGGTCTTTACTTTTACAAAATCCAGACCGGATCATTTTCCCAGACCAGACGAATGATGTTACTAAAATAAGCCATAAATTAGAACGAAATAAATCCCCGGTAATTTTTGAATTATCGGGGATCTTTTTCGATTCGATCTGCGATATCTAAAATAAAATGATAAACAAATATGTTGATTTCAGTCAATTCCTCATCTAAAATTGTGATGTAGCTTTTGTCAAAAGGAAGATTTATGCTGAATAACGTCTGGACAAAATTTTATTATTATTACTTTTTACAGCCGAGGTCTGCCTAGTTCAGATATAATCAATCCAGAACACCAGACCTCTCAAATATTTGAGAGGTTTTTTTTTGATACAGGAGGAAAACATGGTTATCGTGATGCAGAAGGATGCCAGTTCTGAAAATTTAAAAAATGTTGTTGCCCATGTGGAAGCGCTGGGTGCCCGGACTCATATATCGAGGGGTGAAGAACGGACTATCGTAGGGATTATCGGCGATAAGAGAAATATCCTAAAAGAACAGTTACTGGCATTGGAAGGCGTGGAAACAGTTGTAACAATATTACAACCATACAAGCTGGTTGGCCGGGAGTTTAAGAAGGACAATACCATTATCAAAATTAATGGGGTGAAATTCGGCTCAGGGGAACCGGTCATTATCGCCGGACCTTGTACAGTGGAGAGTGAGGAGCAAATTCTGACATCTGCTCACCTTGTCAGGGAAGCCGGTGGCAAAATTCTGCGGGGTGGCGCCTTCAAACCCAGAACCAGTCCTTACAGCTTCCAGGGACACGGTGAAGAAGGATTACGCTGGTTACGAAAAGCGAAGGAAGAGACCGGTCTGGCGATCATTACCGAAGTGATGGAGGCAAATCAGGTAGAGCTGGTTGCCGAATATGTGGACATCCTGCAAATCGGCGCCAGAAATATGCAGAATTTTAATCTTCTTAAAGCGGTTGGCAAAACGGAAAAACCGGTATTACTGAAAAGAGGCATGTCTGCTCAACTCACCGAATTCCTGATGAGCGCGGAATATATAATGTCCGAAGGTAACGACCAGGTGATTTTATGCGAAAGGGGCATTCGCACCTTTGTGGAGTACTGCCGGAATACTCTCGATCTGAATGTAGTCCCGGCCATCAAAAAAATCTCGCATTTACCCATAATCGTCGATCCCAGTCACGGTACAGGACGTACAGATTTGGTTGAGCCCATGAGTATCGCCGCGCTGGCAGCGGGTGCAGATGGGTTGATGATTGAGGTACACCCCAATCCGGAAAAAGCGTGGTCTGATGCCGATCAGACATTGAGTCCGCAACAATTTCAGAGACTTATGAGCAGAGTTTCTTACTTTATCAACCATCAGCAATATTCTGAAGCAACGGCCTGATTCACATGTTATATTTTAGCTGATCAAATTAAGAGAGACTTTTTACCAGTGTATCAGGTAGAGAGCCGGATTGTTGGGAAAACGCAAATTAAAAATCGGGTTGCCATGGAATACAAACAGATAAAAACTGCTATCCTGGAAGGGACGGTTTCGATCCCACCCTCCAAGAGCGTGACCCATCGCCTGCTGATGATCAATGCGCTGTCCCAAAAATCCGCAACTCTTGTTCATCCGCTGGTCAGTGAAGATACTATGGTCACGGCCGAAGGACTCCGGAAGCTTGGATATCAGATAAATTTGAATGAAAAAAAAGCCACTTTTTCCGGTCGGGTTATACCCACCGATGAGATGGTTTCTGTTAATGTAAACAACTCCGGTACCAGTGCCAGATTTCTGACCGCAACCGCCACAATCTCCCGGGTTAATTGTCTTATCGACGGATCCGAGCGGATGCGACAGCGCCCGATGAAACCGCTGCTTGATGCGCTGATATCACTTGGGGCGTCGATAGACCATAGTGATGGACATTTACCACTTACCTTGAAAAAAACTAATCTGCATGGCGGATCTGTTGAAATTGATGCATCAAAATCATCCCAGTTTGTATCGGCACTTGCCCTGATATCACCACTTTTACCGGAAGCGGTTACTATCCGGCACCACGGTAAAATAGCGAGCAAACCTTATCTGGATTTAACCCTATCGCTGATGCAACATGCCGGGATAAAGATGAAAATCAATCCGGAAGAAATATCTTTTTCCGGCAATCAGTTTTACCAGCCAATGAATACAAAAGTCGAGGGAGATTTTTCCAGTGCCGGTTATTTCCTGGTGGGTGCAGCTATTACCGGAGGCAAGGTAAAATGCAAAAATATAAATCCGGATTCTGTCCAGGGCGACAAGGTGATACTGGATATTCTAAAAAATTGCGGAGCAAAGCTAACGGCGCACTCGGATTATATCGAATTGCAAGCCGCAAATGAGTTGAGCGGTCTGGATATGGATATGCAA
>CAYVKM010000041.1:0-31793 GCA_964452045.1 uncultured Calditrichaceae bacterium | reverse complement strand
CAATCGCTGTTATATCGATGTTGATTATAGACCACAGGGCTTTCCGACCTTTTCTGCGATTGAAGTTTATTTTTTTCCTGGCGCTGCTCGTTTTTGGGACACCGCTCTTATTGGGTGAAAAGGACGCTCACTTTTTCCGTATTCCTTATTCCAGTGCCATGTTTCAAATCAGTTTAATCATGTATTATCGGAGCATCATTATACTGGGCGCTATAAAAATTTTCACCAATAAGATATCTTTAGTCCAGCTTTCAACGGCTCTTCATAAAATAAAATTAAAGAAATTCGGTGAAGCACTTACCATTTCGTTGGAAACATTGCCTGAAATCAAAACAATTACCCGAAGTAGTATCGGAGAATTTCGCAAGAAAGAGAAATCAAAAAACTTCATTAGAGAGATATTTGATTTTGTGGTTCATTTACTGATAAAAATATTGAAATTCGCCGAAGATTATCACGGCAAATCTGTTCAAAACAAAGTTGGGGCAGAGTAGGTCTGTCTGAAACAAATATAGATCAATCCATGGCCGGTAAAATTGTTCTGGTGGTTGGCTCCAAAAATTCAGGTAAAACCAGTTACCTGAAAAATATTGTAAACAGAGCCAGATTTAAAGAATTTGAAACAGGCGGATTATTATGTCTGGGCCACCTGAAAAACGAAAGCAAATATTCATATTCGTTAATGGATGTTGCCTCGGATAATCAAAAACCTTTTGCCTCCAAAAAAAGAGAGGGTGATAATTCATTCGGATATGGATCCTATTACTTCAACCGAGGAGCGATAAGCTGGGGTAACCAGGTCCTCCGAACTTGCCGGCACAAAGAAGTTGTTTTCTTCGATGAATATGGACCCCTGGAAGAACTTGGTCTGGGATTTGAGGAAGAATTGGATTGGTTGATTAAAAATTTTGAGGGGATACTATTTATTAGTGTACGGCCGTCGATGAAGGTAAATATCCAGAATCGCATTAAATCCTGCTTATCCGGTCGGTGAGGAATTGTATCCATCGAAAATAAATTTTAGATCTTCCCGGGTGAGCTGTTTCAGGAAACTTTTTTCTGCAGTCACCACATCCTCAAACAGCATTTTCTTTTCTTTTTGCAGGTTGAGTATCTTTTCCTCCACCGAATTCCGGGTGATAAATTTATAAACGAATACATGATTCTCCTGACCGATTCGATGCGCCCGATCCGCCGCCTGTTGCTCCACCGCAGGATTCCACCAGGGATCGAGATGAATCACATAATCCGCCGCAGTAAGATTTAGGCCTAAACCGCCCGCTTTTAGCGACAGCAGAAATATTTTAACATTCTTATTATCCTGAAAATTCCGAACAACACTTTCCCGGTTTCGGGTGCTGCCATCCAGATATTCATAGGGTAGGCCCATATTTTCTACTAAAAGCTTCACAATATTCAGGAATCGGACAAACTGTGAATAGACCAAAACTTTATGCCCCTCCTGAACGATTTCCTCCAGCATATCCTGCAGTAATTGAATTTTTCCGGACTCTTCCAAACCCAATGATTCATCGAATATTGCCGGATGACAGGTAATTTGACGAAGATAGGTCAATGCTTCCAAAATCTTGATCCTGACCTTACCAAGACCACCTGTCCCTACTTTTTCCAGGATCTGGTCACGATAAAGATTTAAACCCTCAATATATTTTTGCTTCTGTAAATCGGTCATTTCTACATACTGGGTAATCTCAGTCCGTTCAGGTAATTCTTTCAGGACATCTTCTTTCTTTCGTCGGAGCAGAAATGGTTTAATTATTTTTTGTAAAAGCTCCCGATTTTCCTCCACTGCTTTTCCATTCTTGCCAAATCGATTTTCAAACTCGTGCAGACTCCCGAGAATATCAGGATTTAAAAAATCGAGCTGGGCCCAAAGATCTACGGTCGAATTTTCAACCGGCGTACCGGTTAAACAGAGACGATTATTGCCCGGGATTTGACGGATGGCTTTATAGGTTTTGGTTAATGGATTTTTAATCTTTTGAGATTCATCCAGAATAATGTATTCCCATTGATGCTTCTGCAAAATTTTAAAATCCTGCAATAGGATGCCATAACTTAACAAAACGACATCATAATTTTTAAGTCTCTGTTCAAATTTTTCCCGGTCAGACTTTTGGCCATAATATTTCAAAATTTTAAGTGTCGGTGCAAAATGCCGTATTTCATTTTCCCAATTGAATAAAACCGTCAGAGGGACAATAATCAATGCCGGCTGATACAGTTTGCTTTCACTTTTTAGATTTTGCAAAAGTGCGATGACTTGCACGGTTTTACCTAATCCCATATCGTCCGCCAGAATGCCCCCAAAGCCAAACCGGTTTAAAAAATACAGCCAATCCAAGCCTGCTTTCTGATAGTCCCGAAGTTTTCCCTTAAAAGATCGGGATAATTCAACCGGCCCGATAGTATCAAACTGCTGATAATCAGATTCCCACTGCTTAAATTGCTCATCTGTCTTTACTACATCCGAAAGTTTCAGTAAATCAGCAACCAGCGGATAGGCAGTTGGCCGCACTTTAAGGTGGCCGGTTTTAAGCGAATCGGTTGATAGCTGATAAAACCGGATCAAACGATTTGAAAGCTCTTCCCCCAAATAAACAGTCGAGCCGTCCGATAACTTTAAATACTTCTTACCATTCAGAAGCTGCCCTTTTAAATCGGGTACATTTAATTTTGTCCCATTCAGATAAAGAGCAAAGCTTAAATCCAGCCAATTTTTATGACTTCGAATTTTCAGGTGTAATTTGGGTATTCCTCTCTGAAGCCGGTATTTTTTCAGGTTCAACTCACCCACGACCTCAATTCCCGCTTTTTCCAAATGCGGTGCCTCAATCCTTAACCAATCCAAAACCGAATATTGCGGATCGATCTGCCAGTGATGCTGTAGATAAAAAACACCATGCTCCTGCAAAATTTTCCGGACTTCAGCTTCCTTTTCCTTATCTCTTTTAACCACAAAAAGATAATTTTCCTGGGAGGCCAGAGATTTCTCGGATATAGGCTGTGCCGAAAATTCTATTTTTTGATACTGAAATTTCAGATCGAGATAAAATTGTCCGGCTCTTTCTCCGAGGTAGAGTTTTGAAGCCGTCAGTGGTAATTCGTACAATTTCAGATGTTCTTCCAGACTTTTCCAATCCAGGGCAGGTAAAATTTTACTTACTGCAGAATTGATAAAGTCCCGTAATTCAGAAAGCGGTATTCTGATTTGCTGCTGGGTCCGAAAAAAATTAATCCAGAAAAACATGGACATGTTCGAATCAACCCGAAAAAATTTATTTTGATAATATAAATAGGCCGGATTTGAAGTAAGCACTTCAACCTTATCTTCCAGTATTAAGGTACGATCTGGGAAAACAATTGCAGGGCGAAAAACATAATCCTCTGTTTCTTTAAAGATTCCCAGACAGAGTGTGCCATTTTCCTCCGCAAATTCAAGAATTTGCTGTTTTTCTTTTTCACCTTTTCTTATATACACCCGACTTCCCCTCAACCAATCGAGCAGGAATCCAACCGGTTGGCCATAATTAAAGAGACGTCTGGCATCATAGTTGGTGAAGGAATAAATGTATGACAGGATATTCAGCTCGTCCTGGGTAATATTTACTTTTTGCGACTCAACGATCTGAAGATTTAACTTAACCTCCTTACCGGAAAGTCCATCCAGACGGGTATACTCTGAATAGGACAGAACTTCCCAGTTCATTGGGCGCAGTTCGAGTATAAAATAAGGTTGGTAAACACCCTTATCGGTATCAAAGGTCTGCGCGTGGGGCAGCTTTTCCAGCAGCGCGGTTAGTTGATCAATTTTATCTTTCCAGCTCATAGAAACTATAACGTCTTATGAATCCAACTCAGCTTCAGATTATCCTGATTTTAAAAAATAAATCACAATTGATCTAAAAATGTTCAATTGTCACTATTACCAAAAAAAATATTAAATCTGTAAAATCCCAAATTAATACTTCTATCCTATTTAATCAGGAAATATACATTTTTAAGATAAAATTTCCTATGGTAAAAAATTAAGTGGGGATAAAATGATTAAGGTGAGAGATGTTAATGAAAACAATAATTCGCGAATTGAATTTGAATTTTTTAAATAATATTAATATCCGTAATCACTCTATAAGCCGAATTCTGTAACCTTTAAAAGGTCGACGATCATTTATCTGATGCGGCCTACCCGGAAGTCTGTTTCCCTTTCGGGAATCACGAATCGGGCAACTTCGCTCTCTAAAAGAGAATCCTTCCCTATTTGGCCTTGCTCCAAGTGGGGTTTGTCCGGCTCAGGTGTCTCCACGGCCTTTTCAAGACCACCCTCAGCAGGATCTGACCGGTGGGCTCTTACCCCGCCATTTCACCCTTACCGAGCACTCAATTTTAAGAGTATGTTATGATTTGGGGAAACACCTCTAAATCATTTAAAATTGAGTGCACGGCGGTTTAGTTTCTGTGACACTTTCCATATTATCAGGTTTGCACCCGATAATTCCTGAATTTTCTTCAGGCACTTTGCCCGAGGAGTTCGGACTTTCCTCCCGTATATCAAGATACGAGCGATCGTCCGAGTGATCCCGGATATTAATTATTTACTTCTCATTTTCTATCGAACTATCTGTCCAGACCAATATCCTCCCACAGTGTTCACAGGTATACAGCCGATTCATTTCCCTTATTTCTACAATTTTCTGAGGCGGTACGGCAGAGAAACATCCACCACAGGAATTTTTTTTAATTGGTACGACAGCCAAGCCACCCTTCGCCTTCCGAATTTTTTCATACTGTCTTTGATACCGTTTATCGATGTCGCTAAGAATTTTCTCGCGCTGTTTTTCCAGTTGAGCTTCCTCTGCTTTGGTATGCTGGATAATTTCTTCAAGTTCAGTTTTATATTCAGACAGCTGGTCTTCCAACTTTTTGATTTCCTCTCCCGATTCTTCTATGTTTTTTTTGTACTCTTCTTCTTCCTCCAGGGACTGCAAAATTTTATTCTCAAGTTCTTTTATTTCCATCTTTTTTGTATCGATCTCCAGGGAGATGGCATCGTATTCCTTATTGGTCTGCACTTTATACAGCTGATCCTCATATTGTTTCAATTTTGCTTTACTTGCTTCAATCTCAAGTTGAAACATCCGCCGATCTGCTTCACCTTTTTTTATTGATTCTTCATTGTCTTTTTTATCCGCCAGTTTACTCTCCAGGTCCTCCTCCGCTTCCTGGATTATCATTGGCAAATCACCCTTTTGTAACTGCAGTGCATCAAACCGGCTATCAATTTCCTGTAAATCGACCAACTGTTTTACGACCTTTTTCAATTTTTCCTCCTAATAATTTAAAAAAAATGCACTCAACCGTTAAATCGAGTGCATTTTTATTTGTTATTCCGTCAGTGTTCAAACACTTGGGTACTATTTTCTGTTTCCTCAATACCCTCAAAAAATATTCTCCTTTTTTTGTGGGCCCACCAGGACTTGAACCTGGGACCAGTCGATTATGAGTCGACTGCTCTAACCAACTGAGCTATGGGCCCAAACAGACGATAAATTTAGATTTTATCAAAAATAAAATCAAGCTATTTTTCAGTGATACAATTTCGGTTCACTATGAGTTTCATTTATTTTAAAAAAGGAATCTTTCCTTAAACCCTTTCTCCCAGAAATCCAGATATTAAATAAGTACATTCCTGAGATTTTTGAAAAATCGCGAGAAACGAAATAAAGATGAAATGTTCTGAAAAATACTTGTTGATTCTTCAGTAAAAAGTTGTTCAGATTTTCCCAAATTTTAAAGTCACTTTTATTTAAAAGAAAGATTTCGGACAGGAATATTGTCCTGATTAAAATAAATTTCCTCTTGTATTATTTTTAATTTTTCTTAGCTTTCCTGTGCAATTAACATACGGAGGAAAAAATGGCTATATTGATCAATGATGATTGTATTGCTTGTGATGCTTGCCGTCCGGAGTGTCCGAACGATGCGATTGCAGAAGGTGATCCTTTATACTTAATTAATCCCGAGCTTTGCACCGAATGTGTCGGTTTTTATGATGAGCCGCAGTGTGCTGCTGTATGTCCGACCGATGCCTGTGTACCCGATCCTAATCACCAAGAAACCCATGATCAACTAATGGAAAAGAAGAAAAGAATACATGGTGAATAATAAAAAAGCGCCCTCTGTGGCGCTTTTTTTATTTAGAAAGAACCGCAGTACTATCTTCTAAATTTCAGTTTGTATCTAATTTCTTTCAATACTCCCTCCTACTGCTTTATTCCAAATATTCGCTGGAAAATATTCTTAATGATATGCCCGGCCATGGCAGGATTCTCTTTGAGCCGCCTGGTGGAATAGCCGAACCAATCGGTTCCAAAAGGCACATATACCCTTAATTTATGTCCACTGTTTACAATTATCCGTCGCAATTCATGATCCACGCCCAACAACATCTGAAACTCATATTGTTCAGGTTTTAATTTTAATTGATCAATCAATTTCAATCCATGCCAGACTAATTTCTCATCATGGGTAGCAATTCCGATATATGCACCATTACTGAGCAGCTTTTCAACACCATAACTGAAATTATCATTTATAATCGACTTTTCCTTATAGGCAATTTCTCTCTTCTCATTGTAAATACCCTTACAAATGCGCAGATTCGGGTTATGCGGCAAGACATAATTGATATCATCAATGAAGCGACGGAGGTAAGACTGAAAGACCGTGCCAACGTTATTATATTTTTCTTTTAACTTTAAATACAGGTCGATTGTATCATCAGTGGTAGTCGCATCTTCCATATCAATCCGAACAAAATTATTGCGTTTTTTTGCCTCCTCAACCAGGGTTTTTAAATTACTAAAACAAAAATCCTTATCCATTTTTAGCCCCATATGAGTAGGCTTTACCGAAATGTTAGCATCGATTTTTTCCTTTTCAATCGCCTCAAGAACCTGCTTATACAATTCTACCGCATGCAGTGAATCTTCCTTCTTTTTCACTTCTTCACCCAGCACATCAATGGTAGCAGCCATCCCTTGTGAATTTAACTCTTTAACCAGGTTAACGGCATCTTCCAATTTCTCTCCGGCAATATAATGTCGGGAAAAAAAACCAACGATTGGTTTAGGTACAAATGGCAAACATAAGGCTATCAATTTGTTAAACCAGTTCATCTAATCCTCCGGATAACTATTCAAATTCATCACGAGAAAAATATAATTTTTTTCACAAATTTAGTCAATGGAATAATAAAATTCAAAACTTAATCCTGACCTAACGATGAACTATTTTAGTCTAGTTCACTTCCATAAACATATTCTTATTATTGCGAAATCAAAGGTTATTAGAAATTATTGATTATCAAAAACGGGAATTAACAGATATTCAAATCAATGCTATTAGAGAGCAGAGTTGGCGCAAAATATTTCTTCAATATTAATCAAACAATGATATATTTGTCCGTTTTAGTGATTTTTAATTTAAAATATTTATCTTGAAATATTGAAAAAAACTTTAGACTTTATGGGCACTAATTTTGCTAAATGAACAAATTAACTTTTATTTTTTCAGGAGGTAACAATGGATAATGAGCGCAGATTAGAAAATTTATTTAAGATGCGCCATGAAGCGAAATTGGGTGGTGGTGAGGATAAAATTGAGAAAATGCATAAAAAGGGTAAGCTTACAGCCAGAGAGCGAGTTGAAATTCTGCTGGATAAAGATAGTTTTGAAGAATTTGATATGTTTAAGGAACACCGGTGCATCGATTTTGGCATGGAGAAAAAAAAGATTCCGGGGGATGGCGTTATCACCGGATATGGAACTATAGATGGTCGCCTGGTTTATATTTTCGCCCAGGATTTTACCGTTTTCGGTGGGTCCTTGTCTGAGACCTTTGCCAAAAAAATTTGTAAAATTATGGAAATGGCCTTCAAAAACGGAGCGCCAGTTATTGGATTGAATGATTCCGGTGGCGCCCGAATTCAGGAAGGCATTGAAAGTTTAGCCGGGTATGCTGACATATTTCTTTTAAATACAATTTATTCCGGTGTCGTCCCGCAACTCTCGGGCATTTTCGGTCCGTGTGCCGGTGGGGCCGTTTATTCACCGGCCTTAACCGACTTTACTGTTATGGTAAAAAATACCAGCTATATGTTTTTAACCGGACCTAAGGTCGTGAAGGCAGTAACCAAAGAAAATGTGTCCGTGGAGGAGCTTGGCGGTGCAGCTGTTCATAATAAAAAGAGTGGGGTGGCTCATTTTATGGCTGAAAATGATGAGGAGGCGCTGCTCCTCTTGCGCAAGCTTTTAAGTTATTTACCACAAAACAATATTGAATCCCCGCCAGTTGTGCCTTCCGATGACCCGGTTAATCGAATGGATGATGCGCTAAATTTTATTGTTCCCGATGACCCAAACCGGCCCTATGAGATGAAGGAAGTGATCCTCCGGGTCGTTGATAACGAGGAATTTCTTGAGGTTCATCAACATTGGGCACAGAATATTGTGGTCGGGTTCGCCCGGATGAATGGCCGAACGGTGGGCATCGTGGCAAATCAGCCCAATTATCTGGCAGGCGGACTGGATATCAATGCTTCGGTTAAAGGAGCGAGATTTGTCCGTTTTTGTGATGCCTTCAATATCCCGCTGATAACATTTGAGGATGTTCCCGGATTTTGGCCAGGAACAGCGCAGGAGCATTCCGGCATCATTCGGCATGGGGCAAAATTACTTTATGCCTACGCAGAAGCAACCGTTCCCAAAATAACCATCATCACCCGCAAAGCCTATGGAGGTGCTTATTGCGTCATGAGCTCAAAACACATCAGGGGCGATATCAATTATGCCTGGCCAACCGCAGAAATTGCTGTGATGGGACCAAGCGGTGCAGTTGAGATTATTTTTAGCAAAGAGATTTCGGAATCCAAAGATCCCGGTCTGAAGGCAAAAGAATTGGAAGAAGATTACAAGGAAAAATTTGCTAATCCTTATGTTGCCGCAAAAAGAGGTTATGTGGATGATGTAATTGAACCGAAGAGAACCCGTTTTCGAATTATCAAGGCACTGGAAATGTTAAAAAACAAAAGGGATAGTTTACCTATGAAAAAGCATGGAAATATTCCTTTGTAAATTTGAGGGATTTGTAAGTGTCTATTTTAAAATCAATTCTACACATTAATTTTTTAAATTCCGCTAATACCATAGCAGATCGGATCAATAGTGGGCATGGAATCCTGGTAACACTTATTGGTGTAATCGCCGTATTTATTGGTTTGATTATCCTCTGGGGGGTTACCTCAAATTTTCAAAAGATAGTGCGAAAAATTGAAGGAAAAACTCAGTCAAAAAGGACCGCTAATGATAATATTGAAATTATGGAACAGGAATCGGAAATGGATAATTCTGCTGAAATCGCTCTGGCCATTGGCGTGGCCATATCTTATGAATTGGAAGAAGATGAAGTTTCAGTTATCACTTTAAGACATATTGAACAGGAGATGTCACCCTGGGTGGTGGCTTCCCGACCAGTGTCCATGCGGCGCCCGTGATTGTAAATTTTATTGAGGAAGACATGAAAGAGTATATCATCACCATCAACGATCATGAACATCGAATTATTATTAAAAAAATCCAGACAGATACAGCTATTGTTGAAGTGAATGGCAAGGAAATAGAAGTAGGTGTTGAACGCAAAATTAAAAATCCTATTGAACCACTGGATATCAAACCCGTCCGCAAAAGTACTCCGATGGATCAAGCGGAGCAGGATCGTCCTGCAGCTATGCAATCCTTGAAAGGAAATGAAATCATTGCCCCATTACCCGGTTTAATCATCGCCGTTCAGGTCAAGGCGGGTGATAAAATCAAAGCTAACCAAACCCTGATAAAAATGGAAGCTATGAAAATGGAGAATGAAATTAAAGCAGACCGGGATGGTGTGGTTAAGAAGGTTCTGGTAAAAGTGGGTGATGCGGTTCTGGAAAATGCTCCCCTGATTGTGATCGGAGACTAGCATGGATCGGATAGTTGCTTTCATCCAGAGCACCGGCTTTTATAATATCACCTGGGGCAATGTTTTAATGCTCATTGCCGGTGCAATTCTCCTCTATCTGGGCATCAGAAAGCATTACGAGCCACTGCTTCTAGTTCCAATCGGATTCGGTATTATTATTGGTAATATTCCCTATGGTGCCGGCATGCCACTTGGCGTCTACGATGATGGCAGCATTCTTTATTATCTTTATTTTGGAGTGATGAAGGGAATATATCCACCGCTTATTTTCCTGGGTATCGGCGCCATGACCGATTTTTCCGCGCTGCTTTCCAATCCAAAATTGATGTTATTGGGTGCGGCTGCACAGATGGGAATTTTTCTTACTTTTATTGGTGCACTTATTCTTGGCTTCAGTCCGGCCGAGTCCGGTTCAATTGGGATTATCGGCGGCGCGGATGGACCTACGGCTATTTTCCTGTCCTCCCAGTTAGCTCCACACCTGTTGGGCGCAATAGCAATTGCCGCTTATTCGTATATGGCGCTGGTGCCAGTTATTCAACCACCGATTATGAAACTACTCACCTCCCCTTCTGAGAGGAAAATACGGATGAAACCGTCCCGGCAGGTAGGCAAGCTGGAAAAAATACTATTCCCAATCGTCAGTTTTGTTATTACTGCTTTTATTGCCCCGGGTGCCATTGTATTGCTGGGAATGTTATTTTTTGGGAATTTACTAAAGGAAAGTGGCGTCACTGAAAGACTGGCCAACAGCGCCCGCAATGCTCTGATCGATATTGTGACTATCCTGCTGGGAATATGCGTTGGCGCCAGCACCCAGGCACAAACATTTTTGACAGCAAAATCCATCGGAATTTTTATTCTGGGTGCGTTCAGTTTTGCCGTGGCAACGGCCAGTGGACTATTGTTTGCCAAATTGATGAACGTCTTTCTGAAAGAAAAAATCAATCCTCTGGTAGGGGCTGCCGGTGTTTCTGCCGTGCCGGATTCTGCCCGGGTCGTACAGATCGTAGGTCAGAAGGAAGACCCAACAAATTTCCTGCTGATGCATGCCATGGCACCAAATGTTGCCGGAGTTATTGGTTCTGCCATAGCAGCCGGAATATTATGGACGATGTTAACGCCTTAAATGATTTCCCAATGTGCATTTAAAAAAAGACTCTATCGTTAATGCAAGATAGAGTCTTTTTAATTTTGAAATAAGACACCGATCAGAATTTCCCCTGGGTGGCAAACCAGTTGGCCGGGTCTGCTATAAAGCTGTTTATGTTTCGCAGCGCTTTATAATGTCCCTCCTCTTCCTTTGCCAGGGTCTCCAAAAATTCTTTTACTTTTTTATCAGTGGCTTTTTTTGCCGATTCCGCATAAAAGAACTTGGCGTGATTTTCCAGATTGATGGCAGTTTCAATAATTTCTTCATCATCCACACCATGGCTACCCAGCTCTTCCGTGGATTGCCGAATTTCATTTTTTATCCGGTCAAATATATTCTGGAAAGTCACCGATTCCTGATCCGCTTTTACTTTCACCTTGTCCCAATCTCTTTTGCCCTCAATCGCCTCATAGACTTCCTTGATCCTTTTCATATGATCCAGTTCATCGTTCGCCAGCCTTTCCAGCATCCGCTTGCCAAGTGAATTCCTGATCGTCTTGGCGCCATCGATATAGGTCCGGTATCCCTCATCTTCCATTTCAAGGGCCATTTCCAAAACCTCTCCCGTAGTTTCCGGTATTTTAATATCAAGACTCATTTGGGCCTCCAATTTTAATAAGTTCAATTAAGAGGAATTTATTAATTATAATAATTAAAACAAGTGGAAAAGAAATTGACAAAAACTTAAGTTATTCATACTCGAAAATCAGAATCACTATTTCTGGGTATAGATGACAAAAACGATTTTAAAAATTCAACACCTTCAGAAAACCTACCAACATCAAAATCACCCATCACTGGATGATATTTCATTTGAGCTCAGCAAAAATGAAAAAGTGGGTATTGTCGGGGCAAACGGTTCCGGAAAAACCACCTTGTTTAAATTAGTCCTCAACCTGCTCATTCCCGATCGGGGGAAAATTGAATTTGCGGGTGGGATAATTAAAGACAATCAGAGATATTCAATTGGCTATGTCCCCGAACATCAACAGGGATTGGAAAACTTTACCCCAGATGAACTGCTTTATTATGCCGGGAGAATGTCCGGAATGGGAAAGGAAAAGATTAGGCAGAAACGCACAGAGGTGCTGATATGGACGAAACTGGAAAAAAATAGAAATGAACTTCTGGGAAGTTTTAGTAAAGGTATGATTCAGCGTTTACAACTGGCAATTGCACTTATAAACGAGCCCAAGATACTGTTGCTGGACGAACCTATGTCAGGCCTGGATCCATCAGGTCAGGAGGACTTACGCTCGCTGCTTAAGGAACTGAAAGATTACACCCTTTTATATGCCTCTCATAATTTATCGGACATAGATCTGCTTTGCGATCGGGTTATTTTTTTACAGCAGGGCCGTTTCCTGCAGGATTTGAAACTATCTGAAGTCGAAGAGGAGATATACAGCATTGAAGCGGACCCATCCATAGAAGAAATATTAACGTCACTACCAAAACTGAAAATGAGACAGAGAAATATCCGTAAAGGTCGGACATACCTGGAATTTTCAAGCTCACTGCCAAGTTTTCAAGATTTATTAGATAAATGTAAAAAGAAGAAAATAAAAATTTATCGGTTCCGTTCCCGCAGTATTCTGGAAGACCTGTACGAAAAATATGTTAAACCAGAGGAATGATTTACCAGGAACTTTTGGGCCTTCGCTTCCCGTACAAAACTGCACAGGGAGAATTTTTCGTGACATATTGCTGTAATTCCTGACACCAGATAGCCAAATAAGTTTGACAGGAGCGCGATCCATCAATGTCCTCGTCTCTGGGAAATCTGGCGTGTTCACAATTCATATCACAAAATTTTATGCGGGAGGATGTTACCCCGGCATTTGATTTATCTTCACTACTCATTAATTACTCTCTTGCATTCTAATTATCAGTTATGTTAATATTAACTTGTAAGAATAAAATTAAAAAAGTTTTTTGAAGAAAAATATCAAAATGCATTTTAAATCACAGAATCTCCGTAAGAAAAAGTTAGATTGGAACTCGTATTTGTATACTGGATAAAATGGATAATAATATTTTAAGGAAATGTTTGTAGAATGCGGGCTTTACTTTTTGACTTTGATGGGGTACTGGTCCAGAGCATGGAAGATCACTACGAAGGCTGGCGCCGTGCTCTTATGAAATACGGGATCGACATGAGTCCGGAAGAACTCTATTTTTTGGAGGGACAGGGAGTAAAAGCAGTTGCCCATCAACTTACCCGAAAATATAATCTTCCGGCAGAGGAAACATCGGAAATCATTAAATCCAAACAAGCCTATTATGAACAGGTTAAGGATATCAAATTTTATCCAAACCTGCTCGACGTTTTAAATTGGGCAAGGGAAAAAGAACTAAAGATGGCGGTGGTTACCGGTGGTAACCGAAGTCGAATCATTGAAACACTGGATAGTTTTGGACTGGGTGATTATTTCCAGGCCATTATTACCAGTGATGATGTGACCGAAACCAAACCGAGTCCACAACCCTACCTGAAGGCCGCCGAAGCACTGGAGATTGAGGGTAAAGACTGTATCGTTATCGAAAATGCTCCGCTGGGAATCCGAAGCGGTAAAATAGCGGGAATGCTTGTAGTAGCCATCACAACGACCCTGAACTCGCAACATTTAAAAGAAGCTGATGTGGTGGTTAATAATTTTATAGAATTATTGAACGCATTGAAAAAATTGTATTAAACCGAACGAGGCCTATGTTTTATGGAAAATATGCGTAACGGCTCAAATAAAGAATTATATGATTATTTAAATTGGAATAAAGAAGCATCTGAAGAATTGGTTCTCTTTTATTTGGAAGACTATTACCGAACCATGGACGATTATTTTCTCCAGGAAGCACTCCAGATTGCCAAGGACGAAGGTATCGATATTCAAAAAATAATGGGACGCGCCAAAGCCCGGATGTCATAAATCCAACTTTTAATCAATAATAAAGAAAAAAGTAATCCGGTTATTTCAAAACCAAAGTATACCTGCTTCGGTACTTCTTACTCACCCGTGATATTTATTTCAACATGTTAGACCGAAAAACACTCATTCGAAATTTTACCATTGGTTTCCTTCCACTGCTTATTTTTATTGTTGCAGATGAGATTTTTGGTCTGACCGCTGGTCTGATTGTGGCGATTTCCTTTGGTATTCTCCAGGCGATTTTTACCTACTTTAAAGAAAAGCGGCTGGATAAATTTATTCTTTTTGATACCTCCCTGATTTTGATATTGGGCCTGGTTTCGCTGGTACTGCACAACGATATTTTTTTCAAAATCAAACCAGGTCTCATTGAATTAATTCTGGTCATTCTGCTGGGAATTACCGCCTTTTCCAGTAATCCGATACTGATACGGATGACCGGCAGGTACATGAAAGGGATTGAATTTTCCCCCGATCAAATGTCGGTGATGCAGAAGATGATGCGGAGAATGTTTTATCTTTTTTCTGCCCATACTGTGCTCATTTTCTATGCTGCATTTTACCTTAGCAAAGAAAGTTGGGCATTTATCAGCGGTGGATTATTTTATATCCTGATGGGATTAATTTTTGTTATCGAATATGTAAAATCACGCTGGGCAAAGATAAAATTTCAGAAGAAATATAAAGATGAAGAATGGTTTGATATTGTAAAACCAGACGGGCAAATCACCGGCAGAGCACCGCGCAGTGCGGTCCACGGGAATCCGGAATTACTTCATCCGGTTGTCCATATGCATATTATAAATTCACAGGGTCAGATTTATCTGCAGAAACGATCGGGCAACAAAGATATCCAACCGGGAAAATGGGACACCGCCATCGGTGGTCACATTAAAAGCGGTGAAACCGTGGAACGTGCGTTGAAGCGCGAAGCCGAAGAAGAACTGGGGGTATCTTTGGGGATTTTCCATCCCTTATTTCGTTATGTGATGAAAAATGAGATCGAGAGTGAACTGGTTCACGGATTTTTACTTCAGGATAATGGGCCGTTTTATCCCAATTCAGCGGAAATGGATGAAGCACGTTTCTGGTCCCGGGAAGAAATCGACCAGAATTTAGGAAGAGATTTATTCACACCCAACTTTGAGAAGGAATACCGGCTTTTGAAAAAAATAGTGTTCCGGGAAGATGAGATAAGAAATCAATAAGGACGATTAAGAAAATGAAGAATCAATACATCGACATCAGCCTCCCTTTAGATTCGGAACTCCCGGTGTGGCCGGGCGATCCAAATGCAGTAATTGAACAAGTCAGCAGCATCAGCCGGGGGGACGGACATAACAGCAGCCGGATCCAATCTTCCCTGCACTGGGGTACGCATCTGGATGCGCCATATCACATCGTGGAAACTGGCTGGACGATAGACAAAATCCCCCTGGATGTGCTGATTGGTCCGGTTCGGATTATAGAAATTCCCGAAGTTAGAGGAATAACTGCAGACCATTTAAGAAATTTTAAAATTCAAGGGTGCAGGCGGTTGCTGGTCAAAACCAGAAATTCAGCTTTCTGGGATGAAACACCTCTTAGATTTCATCGGGATTTTACTGCTTTCACCATAGATGCCGCGGAATATTTACTTGAGTGTGGCATAGAGTTGATTGGTATCGATTACTTATCACTGGATTTATACTCGGCAGCCGATTTACCGGTGCATCAATTGTTGTATCAGCAAAATGTGATCGGAGTAGAGGGGCTCGACCTGCGGCAAGTATCAGCCGGAAATTATCATCTGATTTGCCTGCCATTAAATATTAAATCTGGTGATGGTGCGCCGGTCAGGGCCGTTCTTTTCAATCGATAATCAAAAAACTTAAAAGTGCCAGCCTGGTTAATTTTTCTTCAAATGCACATAATTTGGTTTTAAAGTGGCAATTCGATCCCTGAATTTCACCTCAACATTACCTGAATCCGAAATCGCCATGACCTTTCCCGAACCGAGTGTTGGATGTTCCACGGCATTTCCGACAAAACTTCTGCGGGCGTACTCATCGTCGGATAATATATGAAGAACCATATTGGTAGGCAGTTCTCCCGGTCTTTCAAATCTGGTTGATTCAAGCTTTTTGGGATTAATCGGATCTAACATTCCCTGTCTCAGGACTTTGCGGATGGATTCCCGAAAATCTTTCAAAGAAATGGACCAGACATTCTTATGAGGCCGGCGAACCCGAATTTTGTAATTTGTTTTTCCAGCAAATTCAATGGTTTCTTCATGATCCCCCTGCACCTTCAGACAACGCTTTTCAATCAGCAGGTTTAAGAGCTTGTTCTCAAGTTCATCAATATAATGCTCTTCAAGCTCCTGAAATGTTTCCTGGAAATCAGAAGATTTTAACTTTTCAGGTTCTATCAATCCCTTTCACCCCCTTTCGGGATCGGGGATATTTCTATGAGAGGATATAACAATTTCCGATCTGCCTTCACAATAAAAAATTTAGTACAAGAAAGGACAAAAATCAATAAACAAACCATCAAATCTCCGATTTTTTAAAAAGAATGTTTTAGCGCATTTTCCCGGCTTAAATCCAGTTATTCATAAAAAATAAAGAAGGGTAAATTTGAATTCAGTATATAATTTTTCGAAAATTCTTGCAACAAATAAACCTTTTCACAAAATTTGGTGCGTTACGAGCCAAAAAAGGAGCACACTTTGATGGAAACTTTAGCACTTACCAACCCACTTTGTAATATACTGGAAAAAGATAAGAATGATTTTAACAGAAATGATTTTCTGAAAATTATTGAAGAAAAAAAAATAGAAAGAATCACATTTCATTATCTCGGCATCGACGGAAAGTTAAAAGAATTAAAACTTCCCATGGGTACCCGCAAACAGGCAGAACGGATTCTGGCAGATGGCGAACGGGTGGATGGGTCGTCCCTGTTCAAAGGATTGGTCGATACCACGCTCTCAGACCTTTATGTCGTTCCGGTGTACAAATCTGCTTTTTTAAATCCGTTCGATGAAGGCAGCCTGGATTTCGTCTGCCGGTATCTTACCAAAGACGGAGAATTAGCGCCGTTTGCACCGGACAATATTCTGTATAAATCTCATAAACTTTTTAAGAAGAACACCGGTCTGGAACTCTATGCCTTAGGTGAGCTGGAATTTTTTCTGTTGTCTTCTCCACGTGACGAAATTTTTCCCGCAGAAAAACAGCGGGGATACCAAAATTCGGCACCATTTATTAAAAGCGGCGAGATCCTGAATGAAATGGTACGCTATATCACCCAGATTACCGGTTCGGTTAAATATGCCCACAGCGAAGTTGGATTTGTCAACAGCGTGAGGAGTGATATGGAAGAATTAATGGGTAAGCGGGCGGAACAGATGGAAATTGAATACCTTCCAACCCCTGTCGATGATACCGGTGATAATCTAATTCTGGGCAGATGGATTATCCGGAATGTGGCTTATCAACACGGATGCGTGGCCACCTTTACCCCAAAACTGGAAGAGGGCATCGCCGGGAATGGTTTGCACGTTCATGTGGAGATCATGAAAAATGGCAAAAATATGATGACCGGTGAAAATGGTAAACTATCATGGGATGCAAAAAAACTGATCGGGGGTCTCTGCCATTATGCTGATACTTTAACCGCTTTTGGCAATACTGTCTCTTCCGCTTACTTGCGCCTAGTTCCTAATCAGGAAGCACCAACCCGTATTTGCTGGAGTGATTTGAACCGAAGCGCCATGATCAGGGTACCGTTAGGTTGGTCCGGAAAATCCAACCTGGCTAAGAAGTTAAATCCCCAACAGTCAGCAGGATATAAGGACCCGGAGGGACGCCAGACAGTAGAGTTGCGGAGTCCGGACGGCAGCGCAGCGGTTGACCTGCTCCTGGCCGGGATGACCATGGCGGCAGAATGGGGCTTGACGCATAAGGAATCCAAGCAAATCGCAGAAAATCTTTACATCACCGGAAATATATTCAAAGATAAAAAGTTGATGAAAAAATTACCAGCCCTTCCCGGTAGCTGCGTAGAGTCGGCCCGAAGACTACTGAAAAAGAGAGATCTCTACGAAAGAGATGATATCTTTCCCCCGAGCATCATCGATTATATCGCGCAGTTATTACTGAAAGAGAACGATCTGGAAATGAATGCGACATTAATAGATCTGCCGGCAGATGACCGGCTTCATGAGACCAGGAAAATTATGCACAAAGCCATTCACCGGCATTAATTGTCCTCACATGCAAAGATTTATTTTGAAACTAAAATTAAATTAGTGGAACTTAACTCCCCAAATATCGGTATTTTATAAGCCTTTGGTAAGTATTGATCAAAAGAGAATAATCTGGTTTTTCAATTTATTAAGCTGTTGAATTAGAAAATCCGGTGCTTTATATTTTGGTTCTGTTTTTAACATAGTTAAGGTTTTTAATGGTTAAACTGAAATTATTCTTGGTTCTCCTCATCCTCACTGGTTTAATTTTTTATCAATGCAGCGAAAATCCTATTGATTTAAATCCGGATCTGGTTGGTTCAAATGTACTCGGTACTTTAAAAGATACCGTTTTATATGCTATCAATGATTCCTCCTACCAGACAGAATCTATTTTAAGCACACAATTTTCTTCCCGGGTAATTCTGGGGAGTGTTACAGGTTTCGAGGCTCGACCTGCATTCAGAATCTGGAGTTTTGCCCGGGTGCCCGATTCTGCTACCATCCTCGATGCAAAATTTCGTCTGGTTCGTAGTGGAAGTTCATCCATGGGAATGGCCAGTCCGATGGCCGTAAATATTCATCCGATATTAAATGAATGGACAACCAATACCGATGAAGTTTGGGAAAACTATCAGCAAAATATCGATCCATCAATTTCTTACGCCACTTTCAATATTGCTTTAGAGGATACAGCCGACATATTAGTCGATTTGAACGCCGATGGGTTGGATAAAATAGTAAACTGGTTTAATCTTTACTGGGCAGATACGGATTCTATTTCACCGGAAAACACCGGTTTTCTTCTCGATTTTCAGAACGCCAATTTTCTGCAATATTTTCTTGCGATCAATCCTCTACTGGATACTACTTCAGCTAAGATATCAAATCCCGCTTTAATTGTCAGATATTCTATCCCAAATGATACCACTATCACCACTGATACTTTGGATTTCAATTTCGACGCTACCATCTATACCGGAGAAGTAGCCAAAATTCCTGATCGCGATTATGTCGCCACCCTCTTTCCTCACAGCACACTGCTTCAGTTCGATCTCAAGGCATTTTTGGATGGGCTGCCACAGGACGTTTCACTCAATTCTGCAAATCTGCAATTATTTATTGATAAACAAAACAGCCTGATTGATAAGAATCTGGGAATCAGCCACACCGTGACCTTAGAACTTGACAAAATAACAGCAACTACTGTAAAAGTAGATTCAACCAAAGGCAGATATCTGGAGACCAGTAAGTGGGGTCCGGATAGTAGTTATATAGAAATTAAATCGGGCGATAGCCGGAGAAGATTGGCGACCTCCTACTTACAATTACAATTGATCAATATTGACTCTACTTCCGGATTTGTAATTAGTATTATCGATGTTTTGGATCAAAATGCAGTTATTACAAATGAAAGGGATTACTATTCTTATTTAGCTTTCCATACCGCTAAAGATCCCAATCTGGCATTACGCCCGAGATTAACCATTAAATACTGGGTTCCGCCCCCGCCTCGACTGTGAGGGAAGATTTACCATGAAAAAATTCTTAATATCCATAATTTTAATTTTTAGTTTGTATGTTTCAGGTAAATCCCTTTCATTTTTTTCCAGCGCGAATGATGGGATCGGATACCATCAGTATATTCCAAACGTTCGTGGTTTAGGAATGGGTTCTACCGGACTGGCATTACCGGACTCGGTATCGTTGAATGCCTATAATATCGCCAGCTGGCGCCATATGAATATCACCCGGGTAAATATGATGATGCGGCTCAACTATGTTCAGACTGATTTCCCGGGACAATCGTTTAACTCCAGTACCGGAAAATTTAGCGGCATCCAATTTGGCGTCCCCATCAAAAAAAACGTGGTTGGATTTGGCCTTTCGATTACCCCCTATACTAACGTCGATTATAGTATTACCCAGAATTTGAATAACGAACTCGGCTCTTATGAGGAAAATGTCTTCTACGAAGGTTCCATTTCCCGGGCTCAGGTGAATTTAAGCTGGTCTCCCCATCCCAATTACGGATTTGGGTTTAGTTTTAACTATTATTTTGGCAGAATCCGAGACAGGTATAAATTAACCTTTACCAGCTCAGAAAATTATAATACGAATTATGTGGTGGAATACCGGTTCAAAGGTCCGGGCTTCAGTACCAGTTTTGACTGGAATATCATCAATAAAATTAACCTGGGTGGTTTTATAGATTTCAAGCCGAAACTAAATTTCGACCGGGTCATTAATTCTCCGCTAACTTTTACCCAGCAGAAAACGTCCGAAAAAGGTAAACTACCAATTTTCTGGGGTGTCGGAGCAAGTTATCAACTGAGTCCCAGAATGATTGTGACCTCGGATTATGCGAATCAAAAGTGGTCCGAGGGACTTGATATTTCAGGCCTGAACACACAAAACTTAACCGACTGGTACAAATGGGGATTTGGTATAGAACATTCACATAACAATAACAGACCAAAAGTATTTATTAATAAAATTGATATTAGGGCTGGATTTTCTCTCGGACAAATCGGATATTTATTCAACAATGAGCCGGTTCACGAATATGCCGGACATTTGGGTTTCGGATTTCCATTTTATCAGAACAGAGCCAGATTAGATTTTGCTTTTATCGGGGGCATCCGGGGGGATAAACAAAAAAATCTTGCACAAGAGAAATTCTTTCAAATATTCATCTCTTTATCAGCGGGTGAACTTTGGTTTCAGAAATTACGTTAAATTCAAAGCTGTATAACTCATTCCTCATGTAGGAAAAGAGAGGAGGATGAAGATGAAAACGAAAAAGTGGTTATCTCCCGGTGTAGTTATTGCTTTAGCAGTATTGATGAGTCTTTCAGCTTTTCAAATTGTTTTTGCCCAACTGGAAGAACTGGAACCGCTTGGCGAACAAGCCGAGGTTAAATGTATGCCGGACAGCTTAACCACGTATTACGACAGATTTAATTCGGATTCGATTTCCGAGCAACAAATCAACATCTGGTATAGCCTGGCTAGAGAAGAATTTAAGTATAAGAATTATAAGCGCGCCATCCCTTACTACTGGAAAGTACTGGTAAATGACACGACCGGCAAATTTAAAGTTGCCTATTCAAAACTGGCGGACTGTTATTACAACCTTAATCTACCAGATAGTGTCTTTATCGTCTGTTACCGGGGTCTGGAACGATCCCCGGATCAAACCCGACTCCATTACTGGGTCGGATATCTGCACGACCTATTAGGTCAGACCAAATGTGCCATTCCCCAATATGAAGCCTTGGTAAAAGAAAATCCAGAGGAGAAATCGTACTGGGCAAAGTTAGCCTATCTTTACTACAAGGAAGATGATTGCAAAGCTGTGCAGGCTCAGCAAAAAGTTGTGGATCTGGATCCGAATGATGTCGAAGCTTCCCGATTGCTGGCAGAAATTATGGTCCACTGTGGTGAAGACCCAATCAAGGCGCTTGAGGATACTTATCACAAAGATCCAAAAAACGCCGAAAATGCCATGAGATATGGAAAGGCTGCTTTTGAAAGGGGACTTTATCAAAAAGCTATTGAACCTTTTGAACAGGTGCTGAAACAGGATTCAAAAAACACCACGGCTATGGAATATATCGGCAGGTGTTATGAGGGTCTCAACCAGTTATCCAAGGCATTGAGCAATTACAAAAATATTTTGCAGATTGACCCCAAAAATGTCAACGTGCTTTGTCTGACTGCATCGGTGTATGGCAGATTAAACGATTTTGAGACTGCACGCCGATATGTATACAATGCCGAACGGGTCGATCCCGGAAGTGGCTTACCACACGTGATCATGGCCGAGGTTTATGAGAATGCCATCCAGTATTGTTCGGAAAAAAGGACGGATAAAAAATTAAGTTATGATGATAAACTGGTCTACAGTTATGTGCAGGACGAACTCAGGAAGGCAAACAAAGATCCGGTTTATGGCTCTGATGCCCAGAAACGTCTGGTCCAGTACGACAATTTAGTTCCTTCCACAGAGGACTATTTTATGCATAAGAATCGGAAGACAACCACGGATAAGTGTTATAACTGGATTAACCAATAACCTGTGAAGGGATAGTGCCGGAAGAGATCTGATGATTCTCTATTATTAAATAAAAAATCGAATTGCCGTGGAAATCAATTCTGCGGCAATTTTTATTGCGGTAAAAATTATAAAAAATCAAGATAAGAAATGCAAACCTGAAGGAGATACCCATGCTGGAATTCGTAAAACAAGCTGATCCGGAAGTTTTCGATGCCATAAAAGGTGAGATCAATCGGGAAAATAATACCTTTGAACTTATTGCCTCAGAAAATTTTGTCAGCAAGGCGGTGCTTCAAACGGCTGGCTGCGTGATGACCAATAAATACGCCGAGGGCTATCCCGGCAAAAGATATTATGGCGGGTGTGAATGGGTGGATGTTGCGGAAAATCTGGCCCGAGATAGGGCCAAGGAATTATTCGGCGCAGAATATGCCAATGTCCAGCCCCATTCCGGTACCCAGGCCAATATGGCAGTTTACTTTACTTTTTGTAAACCGGGTGACACTGTTATGGGTATGGACCTGGCGCATGGTGGGCATCTTTCCCACGGTAGTCCGGTGAACTTCTCCGGCAAAATGTACAATATAGTCTCCTATGGCGTAAAACGGGAAACCGGATATATCGATCTGGATGATGTTGCCAAAAAAGCCCGGGAGCACAAACCACGCATGATCATTATCGGTGCGAGTGCCTATAGCCGTTTTTACCCGTTTGAGGATTTCCGGAAAATTGCCAATGAAATCGGTGCCATCCTTCTTGCTGACATCGCTCACCCGGCAGGTCTGGTGGCAGCAGGAATTCATCCCAGCCCGATTCCCTACTGCGATGTGGTAACCACTACCACACATAAAACTTTGCGCGGACCAAGAGGCGGGATGATTCTGATCGGCAAGGATAAAGAGAATGATATGGGATTGGTCGCGCCAAAATCCGGCCGGGTAAAAAATATCTCCGAGATCATGGACAGCAATGTGATGCCGGGAATTCAGGGCGGGCCGTTAATGCATGTTATAGCAGCCAAAGCGGTCGCTTTCAAGGAAGCACTGCAACCCACATTTAAAAACTATGCCAAACAAATTGTAAAAAATGCGCAGGCTCTGGCCAATGAACTGATGGAACTGGGTTACTTTATTGTCTCCGGTGGTACGGATAATCATGTGATGCTGGTAGATCTGACCAAAACAGGTATTACCGGACGGGATGCAGAGGATGCCTTGCACGCCGCCGGAATTACGGTAAATAAAAATATGGTTCCGTTTGATGAACGCAGCCCCTTCGTGACCAGCGGGATCCGTCTGGGAACGCCAGCGCTTACCACCCGTGGTCTTAAAGAAAAAGAAATGCAGCAGGTTGCCCGTCTCATCGACAAAACATTAAAAAATATCGGCAATGACAAAATCTACGGAGAGGTAAAAAATCAGGTAAAGGAAATGTGTCAAGCTTTTCCGCTTTACGATTTTGGCAAGGAGTTAGCATAATACAAAAAGAAAGGGCGGCACATGTGCCGCCCTTTGCTTAATGTCCGATTCCTTTCAGTTTAATATCATCCCGAAAATATTTTTACTTCATCAGGATCATTTTCCGCGCCTGAACAAAATCACCCGCCTGCAACCGGTAAATGTAAATACCACTCGCTACCCGGCTGCCCCGGCTATTTAATCCATCCCAAACCACCGTCTTATAGCCCGCATCCTGACGGTTATTCACCAGCGTCCGCACTTCCTGACCAACCAGGTTATAAATGGTCAGCTTCACATCAACACTATTCTTCAATCCGTATTTTATGGTTGTCGTCGGATTGAATGGATTGGGATAGTTCTGTAACAAGGCAAATTCTTCGGGTATCAATTCTATTCCACCCGGATTTATACCAACCACAGGAGAACCCAAAACAGCACGAGTATGAAAATCACCGGCAAATGCTGTCCATGCACCAGACAGATATGTGCTGGTCCGATTATTAACCGCGGGGGAATCATACAGATACCAAATGTCAATCCCAGATGTGTTTATAAAACCGATCCAATAGCCGGTCGTTGGTTCCAGATTAAAGGAACGCAAATCCACAATAGTCCATGCTTGCGGCTCTGCCAGTGTACATGACGGATAAATTTTATATGGGGTGATTAAATCCGCACCCGGAACACCACCATTATCCTCCCAGATATGAACGGTTACCGAGTCAATCGGGCGGTTTACATCCGTATAAATGCGCAGCAAACCAGTGGTTAATCTGGGTGTATTTGCCGGTGGGGCATCGAAACGAACCGCACAACCTGCACCCGCGGCAATATTGGTAATATATTCCGGATCACCATCATCATAAATTTCCGGGCTACCAGCAATATATGCCATAGTATCACTGGTTATGGAATTGGCCGGAGATGCACCATCTTCCGCATAAACGAAGAATTTCACCAGAGAACCACTTTCTACGGTAGGAATATCGAAATAATAGATATCATTCGAGACATTTGTGGGATTTATGGTGATTGTTGCCGGTAGATTATTGTCCACCCAATATGATAATGTGGCTGAATTTACCCCGGACAGATCAGTGATCATGATTTGAAAATGGAAGGTATCAATAACACCCTCATAGTTTGCCGGTGGAGTGTATTGTAATAAAGGCGGACTACTATCAATATAAGAACCTATGATATTAACATCATCAACATACATACCATCGGTTTCGTAACCACCATCGGATACCAACCGGAATCGGAAGCGGACATCAGACTGACCCGCAAAAGCACCTATATCAACGGTTTCCTGGGTAAACTGCGTGACAACACCTTCACCATTATAAGTCTTGACCCGAATCCAGTTCGTTCCACCATCGGTGCTCACTTCCAGATAGCAATAATCAAAACCCGTCTCAAGTTCATATTTGGTATAAAATTCGAATGTTGCACCTAAAAATGAACTTAAGTCTACTCCGCTAGCCATGGCACCAATCAAATTTGCGTTAGTCGGATAATTGCCACCCGGGGAATCGGTATAGGAGTTAGTCGGAGAATTATAAGTAGCAGTGGTCAATGCCCAATCACCCGTCCAGTTGCCCAAACCATTTTCAAAATCATCTGAAAAAACTATCTGTCCCTGTTGTTCTACAGAAAGGCGCAGCATGGCATCTGATATTTCAGCATCTCGATAATTAGCCCATACTCCTGTGTATTCCCAAGTCTGGCGAGAAGCGAGCGAGTTGTTGTCTATTCCCAGTCCGGCTGATCCATCACCGGTCATCATCCAGACAACATATACACCTCCGTCATTAATAGTAATATCCAATCCAGAAACATCAAAGGTGTACCAGTTTGCTGTCGCCGGGTTAATAGAAGTACTAGCTAATTGAGTACCCGGCTCTCCATTAGGTCCATCATCATCATAAAGTTCCAAAAGAGATGGTAAAAGGTTGGTCCCTGGTTCAAGCCACCCCTTTATTTCAGTCACCTTTACCGGGTAAGTTGGGGGAAGATAATAAATACCCATACCACCAGTACCACCCGCCCAAGACCAGGTGTTATCATTTATCCCATCATCTAATGATAGTTCACCTGGTAAATCTACTACGTGGAGTTCAACATCAATCTGATCGTTACTGGGTGTCAAGTCTCCAGACAAGAGTGATTTTACCCTCAGGTAATAGTCACCAGAATTATTTAGAGTCCAGGTTTCTGAGAAGGTGAGCTCTTCTGTCTGGCCGGGGTTCAGGGCCGCGATCTGAATCGAATCATCAAATACTAGAGTATTGCCAGGGTATTGACGAACCTCAGCAACCACATAAAAATTGGTCTCGTCCTGGTTTCCGGTATTCTTAACAGTTGCATTGGCCTGCAAAGTACCACCGTTTTGAACAAAAAAACCACCGCTATTGTTATTTTGTACCCTTGTTACTGCTATGTCATCAACTGCATAAGTGACGGGGTAAGGATAATAAAATTTAATACTGTAATTTTGGGGTACAACATTTGTGGGATAGTTAAAAATCCCAATATTGCCGGCATTGTTTTCGATACCTACCATTCCATTGGTATTATAAAATGGACCGGTAAGTGTACCATAGTTAAAGGTAATTGACGAATCAACAGCAGACAAAACGACCTGGAAATCAAATGATCCGGTCACCGTTGGGGTATTCCATGCCGGTACTCCCACAAAAGAAACAATCACCGTATCGGTGTTATTGGTCCAATAATACACCGTTCCACCGCTGGAGGGATCAAAATCTGCTCCATAGACACAAACCAGATCGTTGGGGGGCGTGGCATTTGGTATGGTGGTAAAGGGCGAACTTAACTGACCGGTCCCGGAAAACCTGAGATAGCCATTCGACCCGATATAAAAATTCGTCACGTCATACCAATAAAAACGGAACGGGAAACCGACATCGTACGGTCCAACGATATTATCGTCACCCAGTCCGGTTACCGCGGTGCCAATTCCGGAAATATCAATCCAGTCCACCGGCGGACCACCGGGTTCATTACTGTCCCGGGCAATATAGCCAAAGGCATCGGGACCCCAAACGGTCTCGATAGCGGTTGGCACCGGGACTGCTTCGGAATTCTGTTGAGTCGACGCGGCAAAAACCGTTACCACCAGACCCAAACATAAAAACAGGATAGTAAATTTGTGCATAGCTCCTCCTTTGTTGTATGGTTTTTTCTGAATTACATCGATGAATAGATTTTATGATTCTCTCACACAGCTCAATTAATATAGTATTCCAAAATATAACTTTCAATATAAAAATTTGGAATGTGAATTCAGACTTGATTTGGCCTACATTTGCAACTGCGATTTGAATTCACGTCAATTTACAAGGTTATTACTTCAGCAGCATCATCTTACGGGACTGGACATAGTTATCCACTGTAATCCGGTAAATGTAGATACCACTGGATACCGATTGGCCGAATGCATTTACCCCGTCCCACCAGACCGTATATTCCCCGGCCGGCTGTTCTTCCCGAACCAGCCATCTCACCTGCTGACCCAACAGATTATAAACCACAAGCTTTACCATACTCTTTTCCTGAAGCTGGTAGCGGATGGTTGTCCCGGCATTGAACGGATTCGGATAGTTCTGAAACAGGTGAACCTCTTCGATTACCGCACCGGGCTCTTCCGCTATCTCAACCAGAGTGGTATCCATTTCCAACCGGTACAGCCAGCTCAAACTGTCCACACCGCTTAACCAGCCGGCATAAAGCTCGGACCCATTCACTGCCGCCACCGGGCACCGGTAACCGGTATGATAATAAATCTTCTCCTCCCCCAGTGCCGGATCGGAGATGTCGAATACCTTTACCCCATCAACGGTTTCCAAAATAAGCCGGATCCCATCGCCCAAAGTGTTCAAAACCGGCTGGGAGCTATAACCGAGAATATCCGATGGAAGACTTACACTGCCCAGCTCCTGAAGGTTTGCGGGATTACCGGCAGCGAAAATTTTTATCTCATTACCACCTTCTCGCCCGTTCAGAGCCAGTATCTGATGCCGGTTAAACGACAGCATCCAGTTCTTTAAGGGTAAAACAACCGTATCCAATCGGGCAATCTGCAAGGGATCGGAAATATCCAGGGTTACCAGGCCCACACCGGGGTAGGTATAAAACACACCCAGGGAACCGGAAAAGGTAATATCGCTGACCTGCGACAGTGCAGCAGAAATCTGGTAAACATATACCGGTGCCGGAGCTGTCAGGTCGGAAATGTCATAAACCGCCAGTTCCTGCGAGCTGTTCACCGGAACCAGCAGATAGGGAAAATGCAAATGAACCCGGTCGGAAATATCCGCGCTAAAATTGCCCTGGTAGACCAGCTGATGGTGGGGATGAAGGAGATAAATTTCCCCGCCAACCTGCTCTTTATAAACGATTAATGTATCGCCCTGAACAATGAAATGATCCCCGTTCACCGGATGGGAGGCCAGAACCTGCATCGGCTCATCGCCACCAATTATATACAACACACCGGAAGCAGTTGCCAGATATATCCGCTCCTCCTGGTATTGGATATCAGTAATCTTACCAGAAATCATCAGGGAATCCCCCAGGTAAAAGCCATGCTGAAGCGGCCTGACCATAAAAGTATCCAGGGCAAGATCGGTAAAAACCGAGTCGGTGACCGTCACCCTCACCTCCCCTTTTCCAAAATGCCGGGGAGTAAAATCCAGTAAACTGGTATCGGCAGTGGTCACATTCACCCAGGCGGGAAAGTCCCATTGGTAGTAAACAGGATCACCATCCGGATCGGATGAACCGGAAGCGTTAGCTGTGGCATTCTCTCCAAATATAAAGGCATGAGGTTGTATGGCAAGCTGCGCCGCCGGTGGATTATTGCTGGTAGCACTCACGGTAAGGGTATCCCACAAAGCAGTACCGCTGTTAAGCAGTGCCTCGCCGACGATCCGGTATACTCCGGGAATATCCGGGGTCAGTGCCGCAGTATTGTCCGGACCCGGAATAATTTGGGCTGTGCTGCCGGTAGGATAAGAGAGCACCTGCCAGGTCATCGAGGTAATACTATCCGGTTCTGCCAGCCGGAACAGATGAGTCTGAAACTGGTAAGTGGAGTCTACCGAAATCAACGAATCGTTTACCGAGATACGCAACAGACGGCCAAGCGGGAAAAATTGCCCGATAAAATTAGTATATTCCCGCATCCTGGTAATACTGCTTAAAGGATCGTTGCCTTGGCCAACCACATAAGCAAAAATAATATCCTGGGTATCTGCCGGAGCCAGTTGAAAAGGACCGGTACTGGCAAGTGACCTTTTATCGTCGGGAGTTATATCCCGCCAGCCGGTGCCGGTAACAGGATCTCCGCTGTAGAAAAAGTTCGGATTAGTTGAAGAAGTAGCCCCCGTCCCCCATTGGGTAGGTATAATTGGATCACCATCCACATCCAAACCACCAATTTGGTAATACCTTACTTGCTGAGCAAAGTATATCTCCGGAATTAAATTATTAGCAGAAAATGTTGACAGAAATGATCGCCAGGGAAGCGCCCTGGTATTTACCAGAGTATCTAATCCGGAGAAAAGACCATTGAATACAATTGCGGTATCTCCCGGAGCATCCGCAAGCGGACCCTGCAGCAGCCTTACCCCGATTGCCGGGGGATTACTCCCATAGATTTGATCGTCACCACCATTATAGGAATAGGCGAGACTTAGGGAAGTATCCATTCCCACCAGATCGTCATCCGCATTCCCAATGTCCGGATCCTGGGTAATCGTGAAATAGGCATCCTGAATGGTGGTATCCGAAGCGTTTATTATCCGAAACCAGAAGAAAATGGTATTGTTCAGCGACCCCTCACTTTCATAGGCCCAGACCGTCTGAAATACCTCCAGACCCATCGGCCGCGTTCCCAGCCGCGGCGTCCGCTGGGCAAGGGAAGTACCGTCATTAAATACCGTCCAGAAAATCCGGTCTCCCATGACCGGCGGACTGTCGATATAAGGATTATAATAACCGTTGTGGTCCAGATCAATAAAATCCGCCCCCAGGCTAACCGCATCCGCCCATCTGATATAAGCCGGGCTGCCCAGCGTGTCCGTAGAATTCACCCCATAGAACCTGGCCAGAGGATCGGTGGGATCCATTCCCCACTTGCCCGCCTGCCATTCCCGAATTAGATTTGTCTCTGCGATAAAAGAAGCGCGTAGATCGCCATTGACCAGTCCGGTTAAGCCAAAACCACCATCGTATAACACATGCATTATGGTCTGCCCGGTTGGATACCAGGTCAAGGAATATGAGCTAGCATCTCCGATAGACCCATCATTTACCAACGGCATATCAATCCGGTTGATATTCATGCGAACCAGATCGCCAACAATTTTGCCGGAATTAATTATCCTTCCGGTCTTATCACCGGAAAGGATCGAACCCACCATAATACATATCATCAATATAACGGATCGTTTCATGGTATCTTTTCCCTGTTCTTAAACACTCCTCATTAACATATATTTATTATTTAAGTAACATCATCTTACGGGACTGGACGAAGTTATCCACGGTTATCCGGTAAATATAGATGCCACTGGCTACCGGTCTCCCGGCATCGCTGGTTCCATCCCAGTGAATGGAATATTTCCCAGCGGATTGTTGTCCCTGAACCAGTGACTTTACCCGCTGCCCCAATAAATTGTAGATCACCAACCGGACTTTGGTCGGTTGGGGCAACTCATACCGGATCATGGTGCCGGCATTGAAAGGATTGGGATAATTCTGCAGCAACTGAAAATTCTCCGGAATTGGGACTCCCGGGGTATTGTTTTTTATCCCCACCCAGGTAGAATCATAATCCAGTCGGTACAGGGAATTCCCCACCTTTTCTTCAGTGAAGAAATTGGAAAAGAGATCCGGATAGTTCCAGGCGCTGACGGCGGATTTAAATCCGTTATGAAAATTGACCCGTTCATATGGATTAAAAGGATCTGTTACATCGTAGATCTTTAATCCATCAACACAAGAGACAGCTAACAGATTTCCATAACCATTCATGGCAAAGACCGGTTTATCCGAATATCCCGGAATGATGGTATGGACGGTAATTACCGCTGCCTGCTGTAAATTATCCGGCTGGGAGGCATCAATCACGGTAATTTCAGTGCCCTGATCACGTCCATTTAAAACATAAATCCGTTCATCTATATAATCAATCTGCTTGGTTTCTGCGCTGACAATATCCAGGGTATCCAGGGGAATTATCTGGAAGGGATCGGATATGTCCACCGTGATGACGCCATAAGGCAGTGAGTAGTAACCGGCAAATACCCCCGAAAACGCGATATCAACATTTCCTGGACCAAGGTTCAGGCTGCTGATATTCTGGGGATTGTTTAAATCACTTAAATCGTACACCCGGAGAAAGCAGATACCGGCAGCTTCCATTATATAAAGATTGGGATAATTTAACAGGATATCCCCTTTCTCGGCCTCGGAGATGCTGCTCCGGTGAACCAGCATACCGGTATTGTCAAATTCATAAATATCGATGGTCGGATTTGGACCATAAGAAATAAGAATGCTGTCCTGCAGAATAAATCTGCTATCATTGATGGCATAGGAAGCGAGCACCTGGTATTGGTTGGCCCCATCCAGGACATAGAAATTATTCCGGTTGGTTGAGACGTAGACATTTCCATTCTGTGCCAAAATATCCGTTAGGTAGACACTGGTAACCGAAGAAACAAAAGTATCCACCGAAGTCGAATCGAAAAAATTCAGTCCGTTTTCCATCGGCTCCACCTGAAACGTTGCCGAGGCCAAATCGGAGAAGAAAGAATCGGATACTGAAACGGTTACCTGACCGTTGCCGGCATGCATTGGCATAAAATTCACGGATTCGGATGAATCGGTAAA
>CAYVKM010000040.1:0-32465 GCA_964452045.1 uncultured Calditrichaceae bacterium | reverse complement strand
CTTGTTTAATCACTTTTTCCTGCCAGATGGCTAGTTGGTCAAAAGGGACGAAAGTTCCCAGGTCACCACGACAATACCAGATTTCATCGGTAACTTTTAAAATACCCTTAAGATTTTTTAGTGCATCCGGTTGTTCGATTTTAGCGGTGAGCACTGGTGAGTAGTCAATTTGCTGACAATATTTTCGAACAGATTCAATATCTTGGGGTTTGGAAACATAAGACAAAGCAATATGTCCTATGTTTTTCCTTTTCGCTAAATTTAGATATTCACTTTCCAGCTTTAAGATCGCCTGTTCCGGAAGAACTTTGTCTTGAACGATGATACCCGCCTGGCTGCGTAAAATACCTCCTTGTATTACCTTACCAATGACCTGATTATTGTTCTTTGTAATAATTTTGAGACTGATGCTCCCGTCCATCAGAAGGAGTAGGTCGCCAGGTTCAATTAAATCAAATATTTCAGCAGATGGAAGAGAAATCACATCCCTCCCGGATTGTCGGTGAACGAGAATCCGGATTTGTTGTCCGGATTCTAAATTTAATGGTTTTGCAAGTTTACCAATCCTATGCTTATGCCCTTTCAGATCCAAATAAAAATTAGTGTTTTGGCGACCGAATATCTCTCTGACGAAATCAACTGACTTATCCACATCCGAAGGGGAGAGATGCGAACAGTTCAAGCGAAAATTGACCAGATTATTCTTCCTGCAAAAGTGGAGAAAATCCTTATTCCGGCTTGTCGGACCCAGGGTTATGATTAACTTGAAATTATCTTTTCTCTTCATTCCCAATGACGGATTAAGTTATTAATTATTAAAGAAAGTTTTATTTTAACAGTAATATAACAGTGAAAATTGCTGAATATAATTGATTTATATTCCCGGCGTTATTAGATTTGATTAATGAAATACAATCCATTGAAAAATTTAGAATTAAGTGGCAAAAAATTAGTCAGTTTTCTGTTCCGGATATTATTTGGAAGTAGAAAATCAAGAAGTCTTTCAATCAACTCCATTAAAAAGATTTTGATCTTTCGGCTTGATCAAAAAATAGGTAACGGTCTCTTACTCATACCACTTCTGAATGCCATAAGGCAGACTGAACCTGAAATTAAATTACATCTCCATATTCATTATCCGATCGCTGAGCTGTTTAATGCCTGTATCCCTGGCTTGGTGGACAAATATTGGCCATATCGCCAGAAGGAATTGCTGAAAAATCCTTTTGCATTTTTAAAATGGATATATCAATTGCGTCAGGAAAAATATGACCTGGTAATCAGCAGCACCAATCCCGATAATTTTTCTGTGTCGCAGGCGATATTCGGAAGAATTTGTCATCCCAAATTTCTGGTTGGTTTTTCATCTAAAAACAGTTCAAGATATTATGATGCTGCCATATTCTCGAGTGCTGAGAAACATTATGCCGAATCGCAACTAGATTTATGGCGATATTTTAAGCGGGCATTAAAACTTAGCTGGCCAAAGTTTGAAATTCCAAATAAAATAAAAAAACAAATTCTGGAGAAAATTGGGATCAAAAACAACTCAAAACCTGTTTTAATCTGGTTGGGAGCAACCGGCGACAAAGTATTGACGGTGGAAACTATTCTACTAATCCATGATGAATTGAAAAATAATTCTTATAATTCGGTAATTTTTGCTGCCGGGCCTGAAGATTCTCAGATATTAAAAAAAGTTCCTGACTGGATTTCGCAGCAGGTAATTATCTGGAAAGATTCCCTGGTAAAAACAGCGGCATTTTTTTCAATTTTGAATCTTGTTATTTCAGCCGATACCGGACCAGCACATCTGGCTGTAGCGATGGATATGCCGACCATAACTATTTTTATTTCCAGCAAAATGATGCAATATGGCTATAATGATGGCAAACGGCATTTTTCGTTTGAACTGAAGAATCCGGACCAAACCCGAACATTCTTAAATAAGTCAATTCAAGCTTTACAGAACGTAAATGGATAAACACACCGAAATATCGGAAATTAGAAAAATACTGGTTATCCAGCTTCGGGCAATTGGGGATGTAATACTCACCACGCCTGTTCTCTCTGTACTCAGAGGAAGTTTTCCGAATGCAAAAATATATTTCTTAACCACCCCGGGAATTCACCTTCTGTTACAAAACCTTAAAGTCGTAGATGCTGTTATAACCTACCCGGATTCTACAGCAAATCCGCTTGAATTTTTTCGTTTTTATAAAAATATTGTTGATCAATCATTTGATTTGGTTATCGATTACCAGGGAACACCGGGTTCTGCAATTATCACTAAAGTCTCAAGGGCAAGATATCGACTTGGCTGGAGAATGGAACGTCGACAATGGGCCTACAATCTTTTTTCCGAGGCAAATCGCGAAAACAACTATGTCCCGGTCCAGAAGTGTCACGCACTGGAGGTGATAGGAATTCAGCAGATAGAGACCCGTACAATGATCAACATCCCGGAATCGGATAAATTATGCATTGAGGAATATTTTTCTGAGCAGCAGATTAATCCGGAAAATTTATTGATCAATATTTCACCCAAAGGGAAAAGACCCGCCAGACAATGGGAGCCATCAAAATTTGCCCGACTGGTAGATTTACTGGTTGAGAAATACCATGCCACCGTGTTTTATAGCTGGGCTCCGGGGGAAAAAGCTTTTGTTTCTGAAATAGCAGCCTTATCCAGGAATAAACCTCTTATTTTACCTTTGTGGTCTCTTACCCGATTTGCTGCCTTTCTTTCAAAAGTAGACTTGCATATTTCTTATGATAATGGCGCCAAGCATATGGCTATAGCTGTTGGAACACCAACAATCAGCCTTTTTGCCACTGATTTTCCTTATCTTTGGAATCTAAAAGATGAGAAGAATCATCCCTTTGTTTTAGCGGGTGTTCCCTGTGTCTATTGCAGACTCCGGGAATGTCCTTTAATGATTTGCATGAAAAAAATTGAACCTGACAATATTATGCAATTGATTGCCAGAATGCGATTTTCAAAACGTAAAAAATAAGGTAAAATTATTTTCTATAGCACGATAATCATTTGAATTTTGACGAGAAATAAAATATTTTAGCCATGACATTTAGGTGCACTTAATGTATATTTTTCTAATTCAAATGATGGAATCTAATTCAGCATAAATCAATGACCTCGAATACGGTAAAAGACAACCAGGTTCATTTCAAAAATTTTCGTGATCTGGCGAGAGCAATCAGCCTGGTTGAAAATGATAGTCCCGCAGGGGAAAAATTATTAAAAGAGATCTTCCGATATACCGGCAAGGCATATAGGATTGGGGTAACCGGCCCTCCGGGGGCGGGGAAAAGCACCCTGGTTTCCCAACTGGTTAAAAATTATCGTCAGCACGATATTAAAATTGGTATTATTGCAGTGGACCCGACCAGTCCCTATAGCGGTGGCGCTTTGCTGGGTGATCGCATCCGGATGATTGATTTGATAAATGATCCGGGTGTATATATCCGAAGTATGGCTACCCGGGGTAGCTTAGGTGGATTATCTAACAAGGCACAGGATGTCGCAGATTTAATGGATGCCGCGGGAATGAATCTTATTATCTTTGAGACGGTAGGCGTGGGTCAGGGAGAACTGGATGTGGCCAAAGCAACCGATTCCACTCTGGTGGTTCTGGTGCCGGAATCCGGAGACAGTATACAGGCGATGAAAGCCGGACTGATGGAAATCGCAGATATATTTGTACTCAATAAATCCGATCGCGACGGGGCCGAGAAAATGAAGATTGAGTTGGAAATGATGCTACAATTAAAAGTGCCGAATCCAGATTGGTCACCGCCAATAATAAAGACAATCGCTAATAAAGGCGAGGGTATTGAAGAATTGAAAAAAATGGTGGATAAACACCGAAGTGTTTTACGAGAAAAGGGTATTCTCAAAGACAAGCGTACCCAGAGAACCAAAGAAAAAATCAGAGAATTGATAAAACTTAAACTTGAGCAGGAATTTTGGACCAGCGAAAAAAATGAACTATTGGAACAACAATTACCATATGTTTTGAATCAGAAATTGTCCCCCTATAAGCTGAGTGAGCAACTCTTTGACAAATAAAGAAAAATTATTTTTTGACGTTTTTGATTTGGTTCAAAAATTTAGAGGAAATCAGGTTAATAATGGAAAGTAAAGGGAATAAAAATTGTTAGATTTTGTAGACTGAGTTTTTTATATTTGGTGCAATTTTCTGAGTTTTAATATGACCTCTAAAATTAAGAAACAGAAGCAGATATTCTCACTCCTGAATAATCGTTTTTCCAATTTATTGGAGGCAAACGACCCTGGTGAGTCCTTTTCTTTCGAAAAATCGGAAGCTGCTTCAGGGATATCAGGGCAAAATTTATTGATTAATAAGGTTTATAATTTTTATAAAAGTATAATTCAAAATATGAACAGTGGTTTAATTGCTGCGGATCTGGAAGGCGATATAACCTTTGTCAATCAAACTGCGGGAAATATGCTTGGTTTTAACCGGGAGGAGTTACTTCAGAAAAAGATAGATGACCTCTTTTCAAATGATGACGAGTCTCAAAAATGTTTACGACTTTTACTTTTACCGGGAAAAAGGATTGATGATAAAGAGGTCAAATTTAAGAAAAAAGACAGCACTAACATTCTGGTTGGTTTAAATGTTTCCTCCATTCACGATGAAAATAATAATTTTGACGGTATTGTCATGTTATTCCGGGATCTCACTGAGATCAGAGAGCTGAAGCTCCAGGTGGAAAGGATGGAACGGCTGGCACTGTTGGGTGAATTGTCTGCGGGAATTGCCCATGAAATTCGTAATCCGTTGGCCGGCATAAAAGCTTCGGCTCAGATTCTGCAGGATGGCGTGGATAATGACAAACTTCAAAATCAGATTATCGATAGAATAGTCCGTGAAGTGGATAAGGCGAATCGGTTACTAAAGGAATTTTTCAAATTTGCCAAACCAACCCGTCCGAATTTAAAATTTCATGATATTGAGCTGATTATAGAAGGTGTTCATCTGTTGCTTAAATCCAATTTCCAGAATAAAAATATTGAATTTGTCACTGAATATGAAACTGGACTTCCAAAAATATTTGTCGATGATACCCAGATTGAGCAAGTAATCATTAATCTGTTTCTGAATGGAATTGATGCGATGCTGGAAGGAGGCAAGTTAAAGATCAAGGTTTTTAAAAAGGAGCTTAGTGTTCTGGAAAACGATCCGGGGTCATTGGGCCATCCGAATGGGAAACTGGATTTTGTTATTTTGCAAATTATTGATTCAGGGAGGGGAATAGAAAAGAAAAATTTGGAAAAAATTTTTAATCCATTTTATACTACCAAGGCCGATGGTCTTGGTCTTGGATTATCAATCTGCAGTCGTCTTACTCAGGAAAACGGGGGTAAGATCGATGTACATACAGAAATGGGAAATGGGACCACCTTTTCACTGGCCCTTCCCGCTTTTGTACATAATTAGAAACAATCCAGTCGATGGAGCAGGCATGGAAGATATAAAAAGATTATTGATTGTCGATGATGAAGAAACGTTAACGTTTAGTCTATATCAAACGTTTATAAATGTTCCGGTAGAATGCGAGGTGTTAACTGCTTCATCGGGTGAGGAGGCGCTTGCCCGTTTGCAGGAAGGCCATTTCGATGTGGTGATTACTGATATTGCCATGCCCGGTTTGAACGGAATTGACCTCCTGTCGATGATAAAATCCAGGACGCCAGAGACAAAAGTGATTCTGATTACCGCCTATGGATCAGATGAACGGGAAGAACTTGCTTATCAAAAAGGAGCAGAAAAGTATATCGAAAAACCATTCGATCTGCATGAGATTAGAGATTTAGTGGTTAATCTGCTTAGTTAAAAATTATGGTACTTGTTGGAAATTTAAAAGATTTAAGACTGGCAAACATTATTCAGATTAATTGCATCGAGCGGAATGTCGCTAAAGTCACGGTCAGCTCTCACAATCGACAGGGCTATTTGTATTTCGCGGATGGCCAGATTGTGCATGCCGAGATATCTCCATACATCGGTGAGAAGGCTGTCCGTGAAATGCTTTCCCTGGCAGATGGTAAATTTAAAGTGGAAGCTGGTGTTCAAGCGCCGACACTAACCATCAAACGTCCCTGGAATTCGATTGTCTTAGATAGTTTGCGGGAAATTGATGAAAAGAATCTACAATCAACATCAATACCAAAACAGGTTATCGCCTTACTTTCTGAATACAAAGGGGTGAAAAATGTCGGGGTTCTGGATTTTTCCGGAAAACTTATTGAAGGAAAATTATCAGAAGAATTAAATACCCATTCTTTATCATTCGTATGGTATAAGATCAAAAAAATTCTCACCCTATTTTACACCGAGAATTTTCGCTATGCCTATCTGCGGAATCACTGGAGTCACCTGTTTATCATCGAATTCCAGGCGAGTGTTATAATTATCGAAACAGATTTATCAATCTTTGTCAATGATTTTGTTAGATATGTAAGCAGAATACTAAAAGGCATTTCCTAAAAAACAAAAAGTGGTTATTGGTATGTTAGTGATTAGCTTTTAATTAATAATTTGTATTTATTATTCGAATTCAAAAATATGATTAAAGAATTTTTCAAAGATTTAACTCAGCTCGATGGTGTGGAAGGAATTGCCCTGATAAGTAAGGATAACAGAATGATCGATTCCTGGGAAGCACCAAACTTTGATTCCAAGATTTTTAACGAAATTGGAATCAATTATTATCAAATCTTTGGCGTTTTGGAAAAATCGGAACGCGATTATCATGAGCTGGTTATACAGCACGAAAAGGGTCAGATTTATACCCGTCAGTTCCAGGAACTGTTTTTATTGGTTATCGCAAGAATGAAGGTGGATACTGCATTTATACGATTATCAGTTAATGTCGTAGCACTAGATCTGATTCATTCAAAAAAATTACAAAAAATTTTAAAGAAAATGCCCAGGGAAGGCCGGAATTATTTGACCCGTAATTATCTGGATGAAACAGAACAGGCATATTTTAAAAAGATCAAGTTGACCTGAAACTACAAAAATATTACAAATCATTAAAATTCTGTTACTTAGTACCGATAATGTCTGGCAGAGATATGTAGTTTTTGGATAATGCCAGTTGGAGCATTCATAGAAATATTATGACACCTGTTACCGAAATAAATGAAGAGATGGTTTTTTCTTTAAAAAAGGATCGTTCTCCACAGGAAGTGAAACTGCTTCAACTGGAATGGGCGGTGATTACTCAACTTGATGGGGAGAAATCGGTTGGTCAAATTGCTGAGAATCTGGCTTTGAATGGTAAAGAAATACGCGAAATATTTAAGAAGTTGAATCAGGAAAATTTGCTGGAAATCGTTGAACGTTCTGATGAAGATCAAACCATTTCTCCGGAATTTTTTGAAAAACTGAATCATGAAATGACTTATTTGCTAGGTCCGGTAGCGGGAATCGTGATGAACGATGTGCTAGATGTAATGCGAAAGGATAAAAATAATTTTGAAAAAAAATATCTGGCGTCCCTGGTTGACATGCTCACAAGTCAGATTGATGATCCAATCAAGCAAATTGAATTTCAAAAAAGTATTTATAAATCTGTTAAATCATATTTATTTTAAAAATGAAAAGATCAAATTTTTTAAGTCTGCGTATCAGGATAGTATTCTTTCTGCTGCTGGGTACAATTGTCTTTACGTCAATTACCTTATTTCTGACCTACAATTATATTAATAAGACCCTAACCGATTCGCTTATTGAACAGGGTAGCATTGTGGCAGCCAATATTGCCGAGATTGCTGCAGAAAAACTGATTGAAGAAGATTTGGTGGCACTCCGGTCAACCATTGAAAAATACAAGTATTACTCAAATATAGAATATATCCTGATTGAGAATTTCAATGATGAAATTGTGGTTGATACTTATAATGGGAATGTTCCCAATGAAATTATCATGGGTCATCCGCAGAAGGAGACGACCGACGACCGGCAATATACGGTTGAGTTGGTGAATACCTATACTATGGGTATTCAGACCTATGATATAAAGCAGCCGGTGAAAGAGGGTCTGCTGGGATTTGTTCGGGTCGGTATGCGGAAATCATATGTTGACGAAAAAATAAAAGAAACTATTACATATTTAGGTTTGGTATTTTTGATCGGCATTTTTTTAGCTATCATTTTAGCAATTTTTGTTGTTACATTACAGATAAGCCGACCGATTGCCCATTTAACTGATATGGCCTACAAAATCAGTATGGGAGATTTTAATAAGACGGTTCGCGTTAGTGTTAAAAATGAAATAGGTATTTTAGCAGAAGCGATCGAAAGAATGCGGGTAAGTCTCAAATCCGCTCTGGATCGATTAGCAAACAAATAGAGCTTAATATTTTTAGTTTTAAATTGAAGGAGAGGCCAGATGGTTCAGGTTAAGAAATTAAAGGACGGTAGTCGCCAGGTTATTTTAACCGCACAGCAATTTGATGAAATTACCAAAGTCCTGTCTGAGTTAGCTGCAAAAACCAAAGCGTCTACAATCCTTCTGGCAGATATAAGCGGGCAATTGATAACACAGCGAGGTAATACCGAAGATATTAATACCGCGATTCTGAGTGCCTTAGCCGCAAGTGATTTTGCCGCAACTTCTGAAATGGCAAAACTGGTAGGTGAGGATGCGAAGTTTAAATTACTCTTTCATGAAGGTGAAAAGCGGAATGTTTATCTGTCAAACATCGGGGATAACTTTTTCCTGGTGGTGGTTTTTGATGTAAGTGTAACGCTTGGTCTGGTTCGGATATATACCAAAAAGGCGATTCATGGTTTGTTGAAGATTTTTGAAGAGAGTGAACAAGGGGAGGATGCGGGTAAGATAATTGATAAAGATTTTTCGAGTATGCTCGGCGATATGCTTGATGACTCGTTTAAATAGTACTGAAAATTGATAATTGGCAATTAAATCTGTGAGGAAATGGGATGTTTATAAACTGGGCATTGCAGGAAATTAATCTTAAAATTGTGTATTATGGTCCGGGAATGAGCGGAAAAACTACAAATTTGGAATACATTCATTCGAAATTGGATCCTTCATTAACCGGCGAACTGGTAACTCTTAAAACCAAAGAAGATAGAACAATATTTTTTGACTTTATGCAGATTGAGGTAGGACGAATCAAGGGGAAAAAGCCCAAATTTAATTTATATACGGTTCCCGGACAGGTTTATTACGCCTCGAGCCGGAAAATTATTTTGAACGGGGTAGATGGGATTGTTTTTGTGGCCGATTCACAACGGGATAGAATGGAAGGTAACATTGAAACTCTACTCGACCTGGAAAATAATTTGATGGCCTCGGGTTTTTCGCTGGAGACCTTCCCCTGGGTCGTGCAGTATAACAAACGCGATTTGCCTAATGCCGAATCCATTGCGGTATTGCAGAAGAAATTAAATTTCTTTAACGTTCCTCAATTTGAGGGTGTTGCTATCAAAGGGACCGGAGTATTTGATACTTTAAAATCAATAATCAATCTAGTGGTTCAACACGTACAAAAACAATTATAATTATTGAATAATGTTAAAGAAAAGGCTTCCAAGATTTATTCCTGGAAGCCTTTTCTTTTTAAAATGAGAAGTCTGTATTTATCTTTTCTGCTTTCCCTCAAAATTATTTTTCACCTTTTTCTGCCCAGATTTGAGCAATATGGATAATTGTTTCAACTGCTTTGCCCATATGCTGGAGTGAAATCCATTCTCTTTTACTATGGAAATTATGACCGCCGGTGAAAACGTTGGGAGTCGGTAATCCTTGAAATGATAGCCGTGCTCCATCTGTACCTCCGCGAATCAGATTTTTGTGAGGTTTCAAGCCGCTTCGTTCGACCGCCTCCATCGCATAATTCATTACATTCGGGTACTTGTCCAGGATATATTTCATATTGCGATAGGATTCTTCAATCTTAAAATCGGCATTGGCTTTCGGATAATTTTTCATAACCTTATCCAAAAGATCTTTTAAATACTTTTCTTTTTCTTTCAGGCCATCCTCGGTAAAGTCCCGGATGAGGAATTTAATTACTGTTGTTTCCACTCCTCCATTTATGGCGTGCACATGAATATAGCCTTCTCTCTTTTCGGTGGTTTCCGGGGACATTGAGTCTCTGGGTAATTGCGAAATAAATTGGCTGGCAATCTTAACTGCATTCACCAGTTTATTCTTTGCATAGCCGGGGTGCATATTCACCCCATTAATGGTGATGGTCACCGTATCTGCGCAAAATGTTTCATCTTCAATTTCGCCGGCCGTTTCGCCATCGATGGTATAAGCATATTTGGCCCCCAATTTTTTTATATCAAAATATTTTGTTCCCTGGCCGACTTCTTCATCCACAGTAAAGGCAATCCTGATTTTTCCATAGTTTAAATCTTTATTGTTTTTGAGATATTCAATGGCAGTAATTATTTCCGCAATGCCGGCTTTGTTATCTGCACCCAGAAGCGTGGTACCGTCAGAAGTAATAATATCATTCCCGACGCAATTTTTTAGCTCAGGATCTGTCTCCAATTTTAAAACCTGGGTTTTATCCCCCGGTAAGACTATTTCTCCCCCCTGATAATTTTTGTGCCGGATGGGTTTTACATTTGCACCACTTACCTCCGGAGATGTATCCACATGTGCGATAAATCCAATAGTTGGAATTTCATCGTTGGATTGATGATCCAAATTAGCAGGAAGAGTGCCAAACACATAACCGTAATCATTTATTTCAACCTCAGAAAGTCCTAATCCCTTCAATTCCCGGAAAAGATATTTTGATAAGTCTTTCTGTTTTTCTGTACTTGGATAGGTTTCCGAATTTTCGTCGGATTGGGTATCAAATTTTACGTAGGATTCAAATCTTTTCAATAATTTTTCCATAGGAATATTCATTCTGGTTCTCCTTTTATTCATGAATAACTAATTAAAAAGCTTTAATATCGTTAGAATAATCTAAATCTTATTCATCTCAAGTTAACCAAGAATTTCGAAACAACGCCAACTTTTTTTCGTAGAATCGAAAAAAAGGAGAGACCATGGAAATCCTTGCCGGAATTTTACTCATTCTACTTGGAATTGTTGCATTAAAGATAATCATTTGGGTTGCTAAAGCCGGATTTTTTCTGATTACTTTACCTATTAAAATAGTACTGGGAGTCGTTTTTGGTTTAATATTTGCCCTTTTAGTTCCCATTCTCATAATCCCTGCAGCTTTGAGTATTGCAGTAATTCTGCCGGTTATTCTTATTGCAGTGGGGATTGGTTTGCTAATAAAATTTGCGATTTGAGCAGAATCTTGAAAGAGGTAATTATTGTTGAATAAAAAAAACAGTAGATATGGTAGAATACCTTCTGTTTTTTATTTGCACTTAGTTTTTTGTTTTCATCTTCTTCTTGGCTAACATCTCGCCAAATTCATATCCTTTTTCTATTGCTTTTTTATTAATATCAATTAATCGTTTTCGTGAGATGATATGGTTCAGGGTCGCAATTAGAGTGTCTTTGTTCAGGATATTGGTATGTCCCACAAGTGCGCCTAAAATTACCATGTTGGCAATTCGCGTATTCCCCAATTCGTCGGCAATTTTCGTTGCAGGTATATCAATAATTTCAACATCCGACCGGGATGGTTTAATATCAATCAAAGAGGAATCGTATATAATTAATCCACCCTCCTGGACATCATTCTCAAATTTCTCCAGGGATGGTCGGTTCATTGCCACCAGGACTGAAGGAAAGGAGACAACCGGCGAACCAACTGGTTTCTCAGAAATATGAACATGACAATTAGCTGTTCCACCACGCATTTCAGGTCCATAGGATGGGATCCAGGAAACATTATAACCTTCCATCATTCCGGCTTGAGCCAGACCGACTCCCAGTAATAAGATCCCCTGACCGCCAAAACCGGCTGCTTTTATAGAAGGATTTTGGTACCGATTATCGGGTTTTGTTTTGGCAAAGAGTTTATCCTCAAGATGTGCGATGCCTAGTTGCCCTTTGATTTCACTTTTGTCAGTAATCATTTTTTTGACTGGATGAGGTTCCACTTCATTCGACCGATCTCTAAACACACCGAGTGGAAAAACTTTGGTCATGGCTTCTTCGATCCATTTCAAGGAATCAATCGGATCCATTTTCCAGCCGGAAGGGCAGGGTGATAGTATTTCGATTAATGAGTAACCTTTACCATCAATTTGATTCTTAATTGCTTTTCTGATGGCCATTCTCGCTTTGGCGCGGTGTTTGACATCATGGACAGAGACACGTTCCAGATATACCGGGGCATCCAAACTATTTAATAGTTCACATACCTTTATCGGATTTCCCTCATTAAAAGTGTCCCGACCCCGGGGTGAAGTTGTCGTTTTTTGACCGATAAGGGTCGTGGGAGCCATCTGACCACCTGTCATACCATAGATAGCATTATTTACAAAAATTACGGTAATATTTTCTCCCCGGTTTGCGGAATGAATAAGTTCCGCCGTACCAATTGCTGCCAGATCTCCGTCACCTTGGTAACTGACCACAATGCTATGCGGATGAGCACGCTTGATACCAGTTGCAACTGCGGCTGCCCGCCCATGGGCAGCTTGTATGTTGCCAGTGTCAAAATAATAGTATGCAAACACGCTGCAGCCTACCGGACTTATGACGATGGATTGGTCTATTACACCGAAGTCTTCCAATGCCTCAGCCAAAAATTTATGTATGTTACCGTGTCCGCATCCCGGACAATAATGTGTACTTTTTTTATCTGGGTTCGGATTACGAAAATATTCATCATAAAATGCAGATGATTTTACCCATGCTGTTTTAGCCATTAGTCACCTCTTTCAAACACTTCAAGATTTTTGATAATGTATTTTTATTTGTTCCACCAGTTCTTCGGTACTGGGTACGTTGCCGCCCATTCGGTTATAAAAATATACCGGGACTTTCATTTCGCTGGATAACCGGATATCGTCAATTAATTGACCGTTGCTCATTTCCGTTACCAAAAAAGCGGCTCCCCTGTCTGCTAATTCTTTGACTTGATTTTTGGGAAAAGGAAATAATGTAATTGGCCGGAGCATTCCAACTTTCAGACCTTCATTTCTTAATTGTTCGACTGCAGATCGAACCATTCTCGAAACAATCCCATAAGCAACTATTACAAATTTGGCATCGTCAAGATAATAGTCTTCATATCGGACCTCTTTTTCTTGAAGTCTCTGATATTTTTGCTGCAGTTTTCGGTTGTGCTCTTCCAGTTCATCCGGATCCAAAAATATGGAACTGATTAAATTTAATTTGCTTTCGGCATCACCATACACTGCCCAGTCTTCCCGGGCAAATTTAGTCCGGGGTTCAATATATTCGACCGGTTCCATCATCTGACCGATAAAGCCATCGGTCAGTACTATCGTTGGATTTCGATATTTAAAAGCCAGATCAAATGCATCCATAGTTAAGTCGCACATTTCCTGCGCACTGTTGGGTGCCAGAACAATATTTTTATAATTTCCATGGCCGCCACCTTTAACCATCTGATTGTAATCGCTCTGTTCTGGTGCGATATTACCCAAGCCCGGACCACCACGAACCACATCCACCGCAACAATAGGAAGCTCCGCGCCGGCAGCATAGGAAATACCTTCCTGTTTCAGGCTCATTCCTGGGCTGGAAGACGCGGTCATCGCCCGGATTCCACCACTCACTGCCCCATACAGCATATTAACCGCAGCGACCTCACTTTCGGCCTGGATAAAAGTGCCTCCAATTAAAGGGAGATAATAAGCAGCTGCTTCGGCAATTTCTGAAGCAGGTGTAATGGGATAGCCAAAATATAGCCGGCAACCAGCCAAAATTGCACCCTTTACAACTGCGTAATTTCCTTTAAGTAATTCTTTAGCCATTTCTATTTATCTCCTAATTTTCGATGAGAACATGTCCTTTCTTGTAAACCTCAACAGCTTCAGGTTCAGGACACGCATAAAAACAAACATTACATCCGGTACAACCTTCGCCGATGTAATAAGCATAATGATAACCCTTAGAATTAAATTTCTCATGAAATTTGAGAACATCCTGAGGACACGCGGCAATGCAAAGTCCACAACCCTTACAGATTTCAGGATTTATGACAGTCAGGTTATCATCAAGAACTTTTTCTCCCATGATTTTCCTCATTTATTTCGTTAATTCATTCACTAAAATTATAACTTTGATATCAGCTCCGTTATTACTTCAGTTATTGCCGAAATCAAAATAAAAAAACCATCTATTTTTTTCAAGCGAAATAAAAATTTGCCCAAGCAACCGAAAAACAGCGATTTAATTAATTATTTCATTTATCATTTATGTTTAAATTTGTTTAAACATAAGTAACCGTTATCTTAACAAATCTCTACAACTAAAGATTCGCCATTTTTATTTTCTACCCGATTTGAATTTCTATCTTTATTTTAGCATGGCAAAGAAAAACCCCTGACAGTTGACAGGGGTTGAGAATGAAAAAGATTATTGAGCAGGATTTATTTTTCTATTCCGGTTAGCGCTTTAATGTATTGTAATCGTTCGTAAATTTCTGTATCCTTTTGCTGACTCAAGCTTAGTCTACCTCTGAAATCCTCCAATGTCTGATAGTTTTTTCTGCCCATCCAGGCCTCTAACTCTGCAATAATTTTATTAATAACCTCAAAACCATTTAAATAAATGGTTGAAGCCACTTCAACCACGGTAGCACCGGCCAGAATTTGTTTTATTACCCCGGGTCCATCATGAATACCGGTTGTAGCTGCAAGTGTACAATTAACATGGTTAAATAAAATAGAAATCCATCTCAAAGAGAGGCTCATTTCATTTGCTGAACTATACCAGTTTGCACCGGTAATTGCACATGAATTTATATCGATATCAAATTGATAAAATCGGTTGAATAAAACCAGGGCATCAATCCCTGTTCCACAGATTTCATTAGCAAAGCGGGAGAATCCGGTAAAATAAGGACCCAGTTTAACTGCAAGCGGTAGTTTGATATTTTCCCTGGCTGTGCGGATTACGGTTAAGAATTCCTGCTCAATATCCAGAGAAGTCTTGGCAGGATCGGTGGGCATCATTGATAGATTTAATTCAATTGCGTCAGCACCAGCTGCTTCAATCTGTTTGGCATAGTTTATCCACCACTTGGGAGTTGTACAATTGATACTGGCAATAATTGGGATTTTACACTCGGATTTTGCCTGGTGTATAAGGTCAAGATAATTCCTTGGTCCATACTGCAGTTCCAGTTCAGAGAGAATATAATCGTATTCCTCGGGATGGCCGCTGTATACCTGACTCTCTTTATCCGTCTGGTCCCGGACGAGCTCTTCGAATAATGAACGCAACACAATGGCGCCAGCTCCTGCCGCCTCAGCCTGGTGAATGCCATCCATATTTTGTACAAGTGTGCTGCTACTGATCAGAATTGGATTCTTTAACTGCAGCCCCAGATATTCAGTGGATAGGTCGACCATCATTTCTCCTTTATTTCAGAATTTGCGTTATAGCATTTTTTCAAACGATTAAAAATTTTATTGAAATAATTAAAAATGTCAAGCTAATATATAAAATCTTTCTCAATGTTTTTAAAGGGAGAATTCTTTTTATCCTTCCCAGACAAAATAGGATTTTTTACCGGCCAATCAATTGCCAAATCGGAATCGTTCCAGATAATGCCTCTTTCGTCTCTTGGGGAATAGAATTCACTGCATTTATATTCGAATTCTGCAAACTCACTGGTAACGCAGAATCCGTGTGCCAATCCAATGGGAATAAACATTTGATATTTATTTTTTGCATTCAGATAATATCCGACCCACTGGCCAAAGGTTGGGGAACCGAAGCGGATATCAACCGCGACATCGAACACTTCACCCTGAATGACGCGGACCAGTTTTGCCTGGCCGGGATTAATTTGGTAATGTAATCCCCGGAGCGACCCTTTTTGTGAACGGGAATGGTTGTCCTGAACAAAACGGGCGGTAATTCCCATTTTTTCATATACCTTTTGGTTATAGCTTTCATAAAAAAATCCACGATCGTCTTCAAATACCGTCGGCTCAATAAGCAAAACATCTTTAATTTTAGTAGGTGTTACCTTCATAATTTGGATGTCCCTTCAATTTACGTCTGATCCCGGTTATAATATTGCAAATAATTGCTGCTATAGCATATAAAATAGAATTGTTTTTGTCAACAAAGATTTCTATATTATTTAAGTTTTGGTCTAATTAAATAAGATAATATTTGTTTTGGTGACGGGAAGAGCGGTGTAAATCCGCCACTGCCCCGCAACTGTAAAGGTGGACGAAAACTCAATTAACCACTGTCCTATTGAAGGGATGGGAAGGTGAGTGAGTAGGATGATGCCTGAGTCAGGAGACCGGCCAGAACATTTTAACCGGATGTACCTTCGCGGGAAGGTTGGGTTAATAAGAGAATTTCGAAGTCTGAAAATTTTAGCCCTGGTCTTCCGTGCAGAGATCAGGGCTTTTTTATTTTGTTCAGCCCAGTTATGGTAAATTAAATAAATATGAAAATTTTGATTAATAACATCTTCAAGCCGGAAATTAATAAATCCGGAATATTTGGAATTGCACGGATTTGGTTCGGTATATTTCCGGGTTTTCTTTTGATATTATTCCTCTCTCTGGACTTGTCTGCCCAGGATTATGGTAATATTACCGGATTTGTATATGATGAAAATAATGGTAATCCGCTGGTGGGAGCTAATGTTTATCTCGATAAAACAACTATTCAGAGCGCAACCAATGAAGATGGAAATTTTGTGCTTGAAAATATCTCTGCCGGGGAATATGATATCTCCGTTTCATATCTGGGTTATCGGGATAAGCATCTCAAGAATGTGCGGGTGCATGAAGGTTTTTCTTCCAAAATATACATCGCGATGATTCCTTTTCCCATTCCGGGCGATTCTGTTTTTGTTTATGGTGGTGACCTTCCAACAAGCGAAACTACCATTGAAAACAAGGTAATTCTATCTTCCCAGGACATCAAAAAATTTGAAAAATTTGGTTTACAACATCTGCTTCAACAAGTTGCCGGGGTTCAGGTGGAATCCCAGGGAGGTTCAGGAGGTGTTTCCTATCTGAGTATTCATGGCAGCAAACCCAGAGAGGTGCTTGTATTGTTGGATGGTCAGCGGCTCAATAATCCTCAAACCGGCGAAGTAGATTTAAATTCGATTCCTCTAAGCGAAATTGAGCGAATCGAAATTGTCCGGCAGGGAAATGCTGCTGCCTATGGAGCTGGTGCTTTTGCCGGGACGATTGCATTCTACACCAGAGATCGTTTAGCAAACGGATATGCCCGGCTAAACAGTCGATTTGGAACGTTTCAAACATCTGCCGGCAACATTTCCTTTGGTTCTAGGAAGAAGTTCTTCACTGTTCTGGGAAACTATTACCAGGATTATTCCTTACAAAATTTTGACTATAACTATGAAGGCAGGGAAATTGTCCGGGAGAATAATTGGTATCGCAATCAGCGTGTTTTTGGAAAAGTCAAGCTTGATCTTAACCAACATCAGTTTTCGCTGATATATAATATGAGGACAGAGAATCGTGGTCTCCCGTCGACCTATTTTGATGAATTTCCCTCCTTTAATGCCAAACTCAATGAAAAATTGGCTGCTCTACAACTTCAGTACCGTTTGTTGTTCTCACACAAGATTTACCTGGAAACTCAAGTTGCCCAAAACAAATTACAACAGAACTACAGGAATTTGGCAGCACCCGGCAAACAGCAGTATAACAACCGGCAAACAAACGATGTTCTGGAAGGTGACATTCGATTAAATGTGGAGCAGAACAACCATCTTGGTTATCAACTGAATATATCTTATCTGAAAGAATCGCTGGATCAACAAAATCTTTTATATCCGGAGGGCAGTATTGGTAGAAAGAATAGAGAATCGATTGCCGGGTTTGCCAATGTTGATTACACATTACCGAGTCTTTTTGCTGTCTTAAATGCGACTCAGCTTCGATCAAATCTCGGTTATCAGAAGATTTTTTACGATATTTCCGGATGGTATCCCTTACTGGGTTTGAATACCCGGATTGCTGGTCTAAAATCTTTGTCCTTTGGAGTGAACTGGGGAAAGGCTGTTCGATACCCTGATTTCAACAGTCTTTTCTGGAAGGGGGATACCAGGGCTCATGGAAACCCAGACCTGAAACCAGAGAGAAAAGTTAGCTGGAATTACAATCTGATTTTTCATCACTCTGGACTGTATTATCCCCGAATAAGCATTTTTTATTTTCATGAAAAAATCTATGATCTGATTTTCTGGCACAGAAATTTTAATGGCGAATGGACGCCGCGAAACGAGGATCTGGTTCAGAAAAAGGGGTTCGATTTACAGGTGGAGCAGAATTTGATAAAACAATTCTTAAAATTACAGGCGAGTTACAGTTGGGTGAAAGCGATTAATAAAAAGGATGATCCGGTTTTGTATAATAAGAAAATAGTGTTTATCCCGGAGCACACATTTAATGCATCGCTGGCTGCTGATTATAGGCGCTGGCAAGGGCAAATTAATTTTCGCTATGTATCACAGCGGGAAACTGTTTCGGCGAATTCTAAAGGAACACAAATTTCACCCTACCAGATCTGGGATGTGATGCTTGGGTATGAAGTTCCCTTTAAAAAATTAGATTTTGAGATTGGATTTGTGGTAAAAAACTTTTTTAATGACGAATACCAGTTAATATTTGGTTATCCTATGCCCGGTACAGAGTATCAACTAACCCTGGCCATGGGGATTAATCCATAATTTTATTTTAAAGGGTGATCATGTTGTGCAGAAAATATCTGCTTTTAATTTTTTTCCTGGTCTTTAATACCGTTGTAGGTTCTTTGCTGGGACAGTCAATTCCCAAGAGAGCTTTTGTGGTGAACACGGTAGCAAATACCCTTTCTGTTTTAAACATTGATAGTCAGAGTATGATTATTGATACGCTCTCACCTGGGCCAAACAGTATACCCAATTACCTGAGAATAAAGAATGGAAAAGGTTATGTGATCGATTCGGGTATCAATGATATCATGGTATTCGATATTGGCACACTTCAGGAGATAAAACATATTCCCTTACCCAACGGGGTAAATCCCTGGGCAATGGATTTTGTTGACGACTCCGTTTGTGTAGTGAGTTTTTATCAAACGGATCAGGTGGCCTTCCTGAATGTAAATACCAACAGCATTCTGAATACAGTAAATGTTGGCACTAGTCCGGAGGCGGTAAAATATTATAACAATAAAGTATATGTGGCAAATTCCGGATTTATTAATGTGGGCCAACCATATGCACCCGGCAGCATCACTGTTTTGGATGCCCAGACATTCTCTGTAATTAATTCCATTGGTGTGAGCATAAATCCGCAGGATCTTGATATTGATGCCAATGGAAACCTCCTGGTCGCCTGTACCGGCAATTATTCCTCAATAAATAGTAAACTGCAAATTATTGATACCACCATAGATACGGTTTCTATATCCATTAATTTGAATTCATTTATCACCGGGGTTCGGCTGAGTCCGGAGAATAAGGCCTATCTGGCGACCTATGGTCAGGGGGTGCTGGTCTATAACCTAAACACACAGGATTTTGAGGTCGATGAACAAAATCCGCTCATCGGTGGACCGGGCGTAGCATTTGATGCCAGTAGTAATGCTTATATTACCGATTTTGGTACCGGACTTAGTGCAGGACGGCTTCGTGTCTATTCTTCAACACATCAGCAGTTACACAACTATCTGGTCAGTATCGGACCAAATTTTGTTGCGGTATCCGATCCGGCCTTCACAAATATTACTGACATTTCTGAAGCAGTTCCGGAAGAGATCAAACTCTATCAAAACTACCCGAATCCCTTCAATCCCGGGACGAATATTGATTTTGAACTGAATACACCGGGGAAGATTTCGCTGGAAATATTCAATCTATTGGGACAAAGAGTTACAACCATTTACGATGGGTATCTGTCTGCAGGTTCCCATCGTTATTACTGGGATGGATTAAATGTAAAGGGATTGCCGGTATCATCGGGGACCTATTTTTATCGCCTAAGAAGTGCTAATTCAATCTTGAACCGGAAAATGTATTTGCTTCGATGACAGATAGTTTTTTTGTGAAAAGAGGAAGATGTGAGTAAGAATAGAATTGATTCACCCTGTATTAAAGTCTGTTCTTTGGATAGACACACCGGATTTTGTCAAGGTTGTTTTCGCACCCTTGAGGAAATTGCTTCCTGGTCGCAAATGGACGACCGGGAAAGACAGATTGTTTATCATAAGATAAGTAAACGTAAAATTTTTTTGAAATTCGAAACTGAAACAAGCTCAATCAGTTTAGATTCATAAATTTCTGTTAAATTGTCAAAGCCTGGTTTGCAATTTGTGGAGATTGTAATATTATCTATTAAATCCGGGATAATTTTTTAAGTGTTAAAATACAAATTCATTATTTTATTCATCATTCTTACCGGAAATATAGCCTGCGGATCTGAAGCTAAAGAATATCCGAAGCGCATAGTTTCCCTGGCTCCCCATATAACCGAGATGGTTTTTAAACTGGGTGCGGGAGATCGTTTAATTGGCCGAACGGATTTTTGTAATTATCCTTCAGAGGCGAAGCACATCGAAACTATTGGCGGCTATCTGAATATTGATTTTGAAAAACTGGTGTCGCTGAAACCGGATCGGGTTTTGCAGTTTCCAAACGAGGAAAATAAACAAAAAATTGAGTCACTGGGTATTCGGGTGGAAGAAATTCCCAACGAAACCATCGATCAGATTCTAAACAGCATTTTAAAACTCGGGAAGATCCTGGGGCTTGAAGACCGGGCCCGAGAAGTGTGGAGTGGCATTAATGATACCCTGAAAATGGTTCAGCAAAAAGGGGGAAAATTTTCTGGTGTGCCGACCGCCCTGCTGTTGGTGGGACGGGAACGTCAGAGCCTGCGGGGCTTATATGCTGCGGGGAAATCCACCTATCTTGGGGAAATCTGGGAAATGTGCGGTGGCGCATTGGCCTTTGATGAGGTCGATGTCCGTTATTTTGCCATAAGCAAGGAGGATCTGATTAAAAACAGGATTGGGGTTATTCTGGAATTTCATCGGGGATGGAACCTGGACTCAAAGGAAATGCAGATAGAAAAAAATGTCTGGAATGTTTTTTCAAATTTACCGGCAGTAAAGAAGGGAAACATCTATATTTTTGATGAAGATTTCTACTTGATTCCCGGACCCCGGATAACCCAAATTGCCCTGGAGTTTTCCAAGGTCATAAAACAAATAAATGAAGAGTCTGAATGATACTGGTAAAACAAATCAGTTTTGCCTACGATGATATTCCGGTAATACGGGAGCTGTCTTTTACCATCAAAGCTGGTGAGTTCGTTGGCATTATCGGGCCAAACGGGGCCGGTAAATCCACCCTGCTAAAATTGCTGGATCGAATCCTCCTTCCTCAACACGGATCAATTGAACTGAATGGAAAAGTATTGAATCAGTATAGCCGTAAGGAATTGGCCCGGATAATGGGTTTTGTCCAGCAGGATTTCAGCAGCGCTTTTAATTTCAGCGCCCTGGATATTGTTTTGATGGGGCGGTTTCCTTATCAAAAATCTTTTTCCTTCGATTCTGCCCAGGACCTTGAAATAGCCCGGCGGGTAATGAATTTAACCGACTGTGATTATCTACAACAGCGTGAGTTTAATACCTTAAGTGGCGGGGAGCGTCAACGTATAGTTCTTTCCTCCGCCCTGGCCCAGGAGCCGGAAATTTTACTTTTGGACGAGCCGACCAATGCTTTGGATTTGAAGCACCAGCTACATTTTTATGAAATATTAAGCAAATTAAATCATGAGCGGGGGATGACCATCCTTACCGTTACCCACGATGTGAATCTGGCAGCGCAGTTCTGCCAGAGAATAATTGTAATGAAAAATGGGCAAATCCTGGCAGACGGGAAAACGAGTGATGTCCTGAATAAGGAAACACTCCAGGGTGTATACGATACGCCCCTGGAAATCGTTCAGCACCCAAACAGTCATTTGCCGGTTATATTGCCGGAACTCAAAAACAGAGCATAGAAAAACCGATTGATGCAAGCGGATACTAAAAAAAAACTTTATTTCCTTATCCTGGTGGTTTTCTTTTTCCTGGTAGTATTCGTGACGCCATTTATTGGATCACAATCGCTGAATTATCATCAAGTGGTTGCCCACCTGAGCAAGGTGCAGACTCCTGACGGAATCATTTTTTTTCGCCTTCGGCTTCCCCGCATTTTTTTAGCCCTGATTACCGGTGCATCACTCTCCCTGGCGGGTGTGGTTTTTCAGGCTCTGCTCCGAAATCCACTGGCGACTCCTTATACGATGGGTGTTTCGGCTGGTGGTGCCCTGGGTGCGGTAACTATGATTAAATTGGGTTTGGTCTTTTCGGTTCTGGGATTTACTACAATTCAATTATCCGCTTTTGTGGGAAGTTTGCTTACCATTATTCTGGTATATTTTCTCTCCCGAAAAACCGGCAGGATTTCAGTTAACACTATGATATTAGCCGGAGTCACCATCAGTTACTTCTTCAGTGCCCTCATCCTTATGCTTCATTTTCTGGCAGATTTTACCGAAACCCGGCAAATGATCCGCTGGATGATGGGTGGTCTCGATGTGGTGGACATGTCTCAGATTATTCGTACCACCCCATTTCTGTTGATTGGATTTATAGTTCTCTTTCTGAATTCACGAACCTTAAATCTGATCAGCACGTCGGAGGAGACCGCATTCAGTAAAGGTGTTGAAGTGGACCGGGTCCGAAGAATCATCTTTGTATTTGCTTCGCTCATCACCGGACTGGTGGTAGCCATCAGCGGGCCCATCGGATTTGTGGGTTTAATTGTACCGCATTTTCTGAGACTCTTTTTGGGGGTGGATCATCGATATATCATTCCAGCTGCCATCATATTTGGCGGCTCCTTTCTGGTGCTTTGCGATACAATTGCCCGCACTATACTTGCTCCCATCGACATTCCGGTTGGAATTATTACCGCCATCCTGGGTGGTCCTTTCTTCCTCTGGCTTCTGGTAAGAAGCAGGTAGATTGAAACCATTCCCATACAATTTTATAAAAATATTGCTAAAGAATAGCGGGTTAAAATCCGTTTTTATTTTGGGTTAAATCTCTTTATTTTAAATCTACACAGAGAAGAGGAGCGTGGCAGAAATCAACTGATACCAGACCAAGTGTTTGTCATTCGATTATCGTGAAGAAAAGATATTTCAAAAAACACATTATTCTCAGTGTGGTTTATGTTGTTCTGCTCCTTGGATCCTCCGGTTTTTCCCAGGACAATACCACCAATCGGCTTTTTTTGGATGTTCCTCCGGACACCTTTATTACGCGTATCGATTCTCTGGTCGATTCCTTAAAACTCCCGGATGCATTTATTATTCCACGCTCCGAAAAGATATTTCAAAATTCTTTCAGGTTATTGCGGGGAATTAATTACCAATTGGAAGATGTGCCAGGAGTCGTGGTATTTCTTCAACCACCACAGGTTGGTGACAGCATCACGGTGATTTACCAAAAATATCCATTTCCTCTAATACCATCCTATTATCATCATGTGTTGGAAAAAGTGAGCGGACCAGACACTACCGCGAAAAAAGCAAAATCCTATACAGGTTTAATGAGCAGTCGTTTTATCGAGGATTTTGACAATTACAGCAGCAACCTGGAAAGCAGTGGCAGTATTGTCCGGGGTGTGGAAATTGGTAGTGGCCGGGATCTGACCCTGAACTCCGGACTTAATCTGCAGCTTTCCGGATATGTAACACCCGACGTCCAGCTGGTGGCTGCCCTGACCGATGAGAGTACACCCATTCAGCCGGAAGGAAACACCCAAACTTTGCAGGAAGTGGATAAGGTTTTCGTGAAGATCAATAGCCCCCATTTAGGTGGAACGCTGGGTGATTTTAACATTTCCTATAAAAATTCCCAATTCGGCAATCTAAATCGTAAACTGCAGGGGATTACCGCAAATGGTGATTTTTCCGATTATCATCAGCAGATTACTTATGCCACTTCCCGGGGTACTTTTCACACCAACCAGTTTTTAGGTCAGGAGGGGAATCAGGGTCCCTATCAACTGGTGGGCAAAAATGGCGAGAGAGAGATCATCGTCCTGGCCGGGACTGAAAGGGTTTTTATCAATGGTGAATTGCAGATCAGGGGCGAAAATAATGCCTATGTGATAGATTACAGCCTGGGTCAGATCACTTTTTCCAATAATCGCCTGATTAGCAGCGAAGATAGGATTGAGGTGGACTTTGAATATGCCAATAATTATCAGCGGTATGGAAAAAGTTTTATCGGTCTCTCCTCTGCCCGACAAACTTTGGGTTCCGGTTTTAGTTATGACCTTCGTTTATTCCGGGAATGGGATGACACCAATAATCTGCTGGAAGACAGCTCTCCTTTGACCGAAGAGGAAAAAAAGGCCCTGGAAAAAGCAGGGGATAATCCGCTGGCTGCCAGTGTGTCCGGGGCGGATTCGGTCGGATTTGGATCCGGTAACTATGTGAAACGGGACACCTTGCTGAATAATGTCAGCTATCGGTATTATCTCTACAGCGGCAGTGGAAACGGAAATTATCTGGTCCGGTTCAGCAGCGTGGGCAGAGGAAACGGGAGTTATATCAAAAAGAGAATCGGTGTTTACCAATTTGTCGGACCAGGTCTGGGTGAGTACCTGCCGATAAGACTCATTCCCCTGGCCGGAGATAATAAACTGGCCAATCTGATAATGACCTATCGTTTTGGTAAACATTTCATGATAAATGCTGAATCGGGGATATCCTTGTATGACCGGAATGTTTTTTCAAAGCAGGACGATCGGGACAATCTTGGCCAGGCATATACAATTTCATCAAATTACTATAATGATAAAACGAAGCTGGCCGGCAAGGGAATCGGATCCGTTAACTGGCAAATAAACTGGAAGAGACAGGGAAGACGATTTACCCCGCTGGACCGGCCATATCAACCGGAATATACCTATAAGTGGAATCTCTCTACTGCAGATTTAATCTCTGATGAAAATCTGCTGGAATCTACTCTGTTTTATCATCCGGGTCGATTTTTTTTGTTGAATCTGGAAGGTGGTTTGCTGGATCGGGGGAATAGTATTTCCTCCCGGCGGGGCAGGGCGCAACTGGTTTCTTCGGATACCACTATCGTAAATCCAAATTTGTACTGGGAAATCGTAAGCAGTAAAGATCCTTTCCAAAAAAGTGATTGGAACAGGAAAGGGGCTGAATTGAGCCGGCGGATTGGCAAGTTTATTCCATTGGCCGGAATTCGCCAGGAGGACCGGCAGGTCAATCGAGAGGATTCACTTCTGACCGGCTTCAGGTATGATGAAGGATTTTTTGGTTTGAAATTTTATCCGTTCTTTGGAACCCGGTGGCAGACGGATAGCCGATTCCGTACTGATTATCTTTATGATCCCGACAATTTTGGTGAGAGGTTGAAATTGGCTAATTCTTTCACCCAATCCTTAAGCGTGGCTATTCTGGAAAACCGACGCTGGCAGGGTAGGCTATCGTTGCAATACCGGGATAAAGACTATAAACCTTTTTTTGAAAGTCTACCCCGGGATAGCATCGCCCGGTATCAGCCGGATCCGCAGTTCCAGGATACCAGTTGGGTGGATCGTCAGACACATCTGGCCAGGCTGGAATTGCAGTATCAGAACAGCCGGCGGACAATTGACAGCCGCTGGGATTACCGGGTTGCAAGTGAATTGCAGGCCTTACAGGAAAAAGTTTTTCTGGAAGTAGGGGAGAATCGCGGCAATTATCGCTTCGACCAGGATTTACAGGAGTACGTTCCCGATCCACAGGGAAATTATCTGCTGGTAATTGTCCCAACCGGTGATTTTAAACCGATAACCAATATCGAAGCATCCTGGCAGTTTCGCTACCGGCCGCCAGTAGCGGATAAAAAGTACCGGGGTTTCAGCCGCATCGCCCGAAATATCTCTTTCTTTTCGCTGCTTAAAGTGGACGAAAAAAGTCAGGAATCAAATATCTGGCAACTTTATATCTTGAACTTAAGCAAATATCACAATAAATCGACCACCCTGCAGGGAACCTATACCCTTAATCAGGAAATATATTTTTTTGAAAGAAATCCGGACTTTGGGATCAACCTGAGCAGCCGTTACCGGGATAATCTATCGAATCAATTTATTGAAAGTGGATATAATGAGACGCGCCGAAACTGGGATCGGTCAGGTACATGGCGCCAGAGGATTTATCGTAAAATTCTCTCCCAGGAGCTGGCCTACGGACAGAATATCGATTATCGCTCGGTAAGTGATGTTCCCTCCCGGGACCGGGATATTTTTACCCATATCGTCCGATTTAAATTAAATTACCGACCGGTTTATGCCTGGCAGATTGAGCTGAATACCGAAACCGGATTTCAGAAGGATAAAGCGGAATTGAATAAGCTGGATGTTCGCTATCTGGAAATCCGACCCCAGGTGAATTATTCGGTGCGAGGAAAAGCCCGCGCCCTGGCATATCTGACGTATCTCCGGGTGGACGTTACCAATAACCCACTTGGGAAACCGATCCCGTTTGAAATGGGAAAAGGAAAGAAATCGGGTAATTCCTATTTGTGGAATTTCCGTTTTGAATACTTTATCAGCACCAATATTACTTCGACCATTAATTATACCGGGCGGTTGGATGCCGGATTTGATCGCATAATTCACCTGGGGCAGGCGGAAATAAGGGCATTTTTTTAACAGGATGGATTCAGACAAATGAGTCATTTTCGTAACATAGTTCTATACGGATTAGTTTTAATTTTGATGGGAGCATTTGGGATATTCTTATTCTCCCAGCAAAATTCCAGGCAAAATGTCCAGGCTCTGGAATCCATCCGGCTTCATTACACCGAGAAACCCCGGGTTAAGATCAGCAATCCGATAAAACAATTTCGGTATCGTAAACTTGATGACCGGACCATCAAAGCGATTGAAAATGAAATGATCAAACAGCTTCACCAGGAGGCCTATTACCTATCCAGGGTGGATTCCACATCGATTCAGATTTTGTCGGATGAGACAAAAGCGGTTTTGAATGTCTACCTGAATCCCGGTTCACGATTTACCCTGAGTCGGATAGACTGGATTCTGAACGATTCGCTCAAATCACAATTTCAGGAATCGATAGCGGATATTGTACACGATTATTATGGGAAGCCATATACCGAAAATTCTCAGAAACAAATGTTCCAGCGCATCCTGACTGTGTTTGAAGATAACGGCTATCCGCTTTGCCGGATCGAAACGACCGGTTTTAATCTGGATTCTTTGGATCATGAACTGAAAGGGTTTGTTCTGAATATCCGGATAGTACCTGAAGACGAAATAAATCTTACCGGCTTAAAATTACCCCCGAAGACAGATATCAGTACCCGGTTTCTGGAACGAACCTTTGGGTTCAAATCGGGAGAGATTTATCGGAAAACACGAATTGAAAGATACGAAAGACTTCTCTCAAAACAGGATTTTATAAAATCTACCATTGCACCTCAGGTTGTGGTCGAAAATGACAGCCTATATTTTCTAAAGCTGGATTTCGAAGAAAATCCCTCCACCGCATTTGATGGAGTGGTAGGATATATTCCGCCACCGGTAAACCAACCGGAAATTAATGGCTATTTTACCGGCTTATTTAACATCGGACTACGAAATCTTTTCGGAACCGGACGAAGAATGGATGTTTTCTGGCAAAAACCGGATCGATATTCAGAAGAATTCCGGGTTAAATACCGGGAGCCATTCGTATTCGGTCTGCCTTTCCATGCCGGAGGTGAACTTCACCGGTTGATTCGGGACACAACTTACATCGAATGGGAATACGTATTGAACAGTGAAATTCCCCTGAATGAAAATTTAACCGGACTGGCACGGTTTTATACCCGGCAGGTTTATCCGGATTCCCTGGCCAGTGCCATCCAAAGATTTCCCCAGACGAAAGCAGTGCATACGGTAATCGGTTTTGACTGGGATACCAGGAACCGCTTGTATAATCCCACTAGTGGTTTTTTATTGTCCACCCTGTTTGATTATGGTACCCAGCGGAATGTGGGTCCGGCCTATTTGATTAAAGAGGACTCTCTGGTCGAGAAGACAAATGTAACAAAGCTTACCAGCCGACTGGCAGTCTTTCTTCAGTTCTTTAAACGACAGGTGCTGGCCCTGGATTTCCATGCTGTGTTAATTGGTTATCAGGGACAAAAGGTGCAAATACCGGATATGTTTTGGTTTGGGGGAGCGACAACCGTGAGGGGGTTCCGGGAAAATCAATTCTATGGCGACCGGGTGACCTGGCTGAATACCGAATATCGGTTTTTGGTTGGCCCCAGATCCCGTTTTTTTGTATTTACCGACGGGGCCTATTACAGCCGAAAGGTTCCACAATTCAAAGAAGAATATCTCTTAGGATATGGTCTTGGATTTCGCTTTCCCGGTCCTCTGGGGGATTTGCAGGTAGACTATGGGCTGGCCCGGGGAATATCATTTAGTGAGGGGAAGATCCATTTTCGTTTAATCAACAACTTTTAGACCGACGTCATTCCCGAATAACTTCCGCATTTTCAATTTTACCTTCTACTTTACTGTCGCCAGATATATGGACTTTAACCGGTCTTTTCTTGTCTTTAACGATAATATCGCCTTGCAGTACAGATCCATTCAAAATTTCGATCGACAATGGTTTTCGGGACTCTCTTTTGTTCTCTCTGATAATGATATCCCCGTAAACATGGGATTCCTTATCCAGGGTAATTTTGCCGTTTATGGTGCTGAGATCGTTGTCCACTTCAACCCGCTCTAAATATATTCCGCCATTAATGGTATTGATGTCCCCTTTTACTTTGCTGTCCTCCTGAATGCTAACCGATCCGTTTACACTGGTAATATCTCCCTGAACGCGTGCATTTCCGCGAACATAGATGATTCCGTTCACACTCCGGATACTTTCCACCCGAGATCCCTCACCAATTTCAATTTCACCATTGACCGACTGGCAGTCTCCATCAATTTTACAATTGTCGCCCACCAATATGGAGCCATTAACTGACCGCAGACCGGAAGTAATATGTTCACCATCATTAATATGGATGGACCGGTTAACACTGGTGGACTCGCAGGCAATTCCCAGCGCAAGTAGTGCAAGTATTATAACAATTATAGGCGAATAGTGCAGAAGTTTTCTCACGATTATTCTCCAAAATTTTATATGACTTATTAGACGGTTTGTAGATAAGATTGTTGCATATGAAGAATCAGATTATTTTCTTATCTGTTTCCATGATTTTATAATGATTATCATCTTTTATACGAAAGGTGTTAATTATTTGTTATTCACCCCAATTTATGAAATCCGGGTCATATATCATAATCAACAGCTTGAAAAATTACCCTTGATTAGTTGAATTGGTAAGATTATACTTTATTAAATTTCCGAATGAGTGATGACTAAAAAAGTACAAGACAATAATTTGCTTCCCTCAGAGGTCAGAGAAACACTTGACCAAATTTCTCCGGCATTGATAAAGTTAAGAAGATCTTTACACCGGGAACCGGAATTAGCCTGGCAGGAATTCAAGACCACCGAAAAAATTGAACAATTTTTAACCGAGCATAAACCGGACAAAATTTATCGGCCTCTGAAAACCGGTTTAGTTACCGAAATTATTATTCATAAATCTTCTCGATTTTTGGGACTTAGGGCGGATATTGACGCCCTGGACATTCCTGACCTGAAAAAAGTAAGCTATGCTTCACAGCAATCGGGAATTTCACATGCTTGCGGCCATGATGTGCATACCACGGTCATGGCAGGAATCGCGGTTATTCTCCATAAATTTAAGAGTCGGCTTCCGCTGAATGTTCGGATCATTTTTCAACCGGCGGAAGAACCAATTCCCAGCGGTGCTCCGGAAATGATCTCCCGGGGTATCCTCTCCAATCTTGAAACCATTTGGGCCATGCATGTTGAACCCGGCTTACCGCTGGGTACGGTAAGCCTGCCCAGCGGCTGGGTGAATGCCCAGAGCATCCGGTTAAACTGGAATATTGTTGGGAAGGGTGGACATTCGGCCAGACCGGATCAGGCAATAGATCCCATTCGTGCTAGCAGCAGGTTAATCCAGCAAATTAACCAGTATTTCGATAAAATGCCGAGAACGAATTCAATCTTTGCTTTTACCGCAGTGGATAGTAAAAGTGCCTATAATGCCATCCCGGACCAGGCAGAAATCAGCGGCACACTCCGTATTACAGATATAAAGAAGAGAGATCAGTATCTCCAAAAAGTTGAAAAAATAAATCAGCAGATTGAACAGGATTATCATGTTGGCATTAATTATTCCAGTATTGCCGGGGCACTACCGGTGATAAATGACGATATCGTCGTAAAGAAATTTGTTTCTGTCCTGGAATCTTCTGCTGCAAAACGATTTCAGATTGTGACAAATTTTCGATCTATGGGAGGAGATGATTTTGGCTGGTATGTCCAGCAGGTTCCCGGTGCCCTGGTAAGGTTTGGCATAGCAACAAAGGGTAAAGCACCCGGATTACATACCAGTTTATTTGATGTTCCGGAGGAAATCATTCCCAAAGCCATTGAATTTTTTCTCTACCAGATTTTCAATTGGCAGTAGACTCAACTGATTCATTGGTCCATTCAAATTATAAAGTCATTTTGAAATTTGTGAGCTCGATAACGATCTTTTAATGTTAATAAATTAACATAAACAGTCTTGAAACGCCTTTTAGGCGATTTAAGTCTTCTCGAATGAGGGAGGAGAGAACAGTTAATTCAGACAGGCAATTGCAGACGGATAGAATGGAAATAGCATTTAAGAGACCCACATTCGAGAATATCGATCAAGCCCTTTCTTATGAATGGATTGAAACCGATACTCTGGGCAATTACTCCTATTCCACAATTTTGGGTTTAAACACCAGCAAACGGCAGGGTCTTTTTGTTCTCCGGGAAAATAGCCTTGCACCTAATTTTATGGTATTATCCCATCTGCAGGAAGAACTATATCAGGGGGATAAGGAATATTCCCTGCATAACACAGAATATGAATCCAATCAGGAGTTCCATGGAGCCCGATTGCAAACTGAATTTTCACTCGATCCCTTTCCAACATTTACCTACCAGCTTGATGAACTGAAACTGAAAAAATCGGTTTTTCTGGCGGATCAGTCCAATCGTTTGATTGTATATTATAAACTTTCCGGGAAAATCTATTTAGGGTGTCGCATTGTCATCCGCCCATTTTTTGGATTCCGTCCGGCAGATTCGATCAGCGATCCGGAATTGTTTAAAAATATGGAGACATTTTTTTCCGACCGGCAGATTAGGTATCTCCCTTTCCAGGATGCACCGGAAATTTTTATCTTTTATTCCGAAGGTCAATTTATTAATGCACCGGTTTGGTATCACAATTTTTATTTTCGAGCAGACCCCAAGACTGGATATAAAAAAGAAGATTTACTTAATCTGGGATTTTTTGATATCCCCCTATCGGCCAGCCAGGAGTTCTATCTGTCGTTTGGACTTGGAACTTCCAACACCAAAGAAATTAGGGAACTCCATCAGAAGGAGATCCAACGGCGCAAGCCGAATTTAAAAATGTTCGGAGACAAAGATGAAGTAATTCCCTATTTGGCGGATAAGATAAACAAGTTTCAGGTGCTTTACGACAAACAACATGCCTATTTTAATTCCGAACCGTTTATCCCCAAATTAAATCTCTCTACCCATTGTTTTATGGCGAGGCGCCTGCTCCAGAGTCAAGGCGACTCTCAATTGGCTCAAAATTTATATGATGATATTTTATTCCTGATGGAGAATAAAAATCTGGCTGAGATATTCAGTGGCATGAAAAGTGATATTTTGGTGAACCTCGCTTCTCCCTTTTACATACCATTATTTCTCTATAGCTTTCATAATCAGTTTGGTAAACTAAGACCTTTTTCGTCCTCCTATAAAATTGTGCAGGAAGTCCTGAATATCATTCTGAAAAATCAATTGCCCTATTATAGATGTGGTCGAAAGAAACTTTTGGAAAGGCAATACCGGTCGTCCGATCTGGAAGAGAAGTATGATCATGAAATGTATTTTCCTCTTCGACAAAATTTAGTACTCAATGTACTCTGGTATAATACCCTTAAGGTTGGTGGATTTCTGGCCGAGGCAATTGACGAAAGTCCCCGAAGGTATGCCAAATATGCCAGGAAACTGCAGAAAAATTTCTTC
>CAYVKM010000039.1:0-32769 GCA_964452045.1 uncultured Calditrichaceae bacterium | reverse complement strand
CTTCATGGTTATACTTAATTAATTTTATGCAACACCAAGTCAAGACAGAGCATATGATATTTAAAATATTGGGATTATTTTTTATTTTACTTGGCATTTTAACTTATCTGCTGAAAGAAAAAAGTACGGATATAAATCTTAGATTTTATGGCAAAGGAATGTCGGATGAGAAAGTGGATGAGTTGAGAAGAATGTTCAATGCGAGAGCAAAATGGATTTCTTTTTTCGCTATAATAGCAGGCATTATTTTCCTTTTTATTAATCCAAACTAATCTATAAAAATGACTTTTTGCGATTACGTCTATAATTTGGAAAAATACCAATCTCTCAATCGGCCGTTTTTTGTGATTCCCATGAGAAAACCCTGCTACCCATTCACCAAATGCATCATCGATTCGGGATAACGCAAACCGCTGGCAATGCCCTCCGGCATAACCTGGTTAATCTCAGCCAGGTCTTCATCCGACAGTTTAATAGTTAAGGCCTCAACATTTTCTTTCAAATGTTCCGGTATTGTGGTGCCGGGAATTGGCGCGATATCCTTACCCTGAGCCAGCACCCAGGCCAGTGCCAGCTGTCCGGGTTTAACTCCTTTCTGTTTGGCAATTTCGCTGACTTTTTTAACCAGATCCAAATTCTTTTGGAAATTCTCGCCCTGAAAGCGCGGAGAATGGCGGCGGTAATCATCCTCGGGAATGTCTTCGAATTTTTGGAATCTCCCGGTAAGGAATCCCCGACCCAATGGACTGTAGGCGACAAAACCGATTCCCAGATCCCGGATAGTTTCCAAAATTTCATCTTCCGGATCCCGCGTCCAGAGGGAATATTCTGTTTGCAAAGCGCTGATCGGATGTACATGATGAGCTCGGCGTATCGTCTGCGGACCGGCTTCGGAAAGCCCCAGAAAACGCACTTTACCGGCCTGAACCAGGGCAGCCATGGCTCCCACTGTATCCTCAATCGGTACCTCAGGATCCACCCGGTGCTGATAATACAGATCGATATGATCCACACCCAGTCTCTGCAGGGAAGCATCGCAGGCCGATTTGACATACTCCGGTTTGCCATTTACACCACGAACGCCCGGATCTCCAGTCCGGACAATCCCGAATTTTGTAGCCAGAATAATCTTGTCCCGTTTTGCGGCAATAGCCTTCCCAACCAGCTTCTCATTTTTGTAGGGACCATACATATCCGCAGTATCAAGAAAGGTAATGCCCAGGTCCAATGCCTGATGGATTGTCTCAATCGATTTTTTTTCGTCTACCTGTCCGTAGAATTCGGACATACCCATACAACCAAGACCAATTGCCGATACGGTTAAACCTTGCTTTCCTAATTTTCTTTTTTCCATGATTTATCCTCCTTTTCCGGTTTTTTTCAATTATTCATTTTGTATCTCATTTTTACCTTAATCGACCTATTCAGTAGCGAGTCATTGCGAGGAGTGCCTGCCAGCATCCGGCAGGAAAACGACGAAGCAATCTCGGCTTTGAGTTGAAAAAAAATGAGATTGCTTCGCTTCGCTCGCAATGACAGCCCACTTAAATTTCGTGCTAAAGCAATAATCATACTTAATAAAATTCAAAATAGATGATAAAATTCCCTATTTTTAAAATTATAATATCATACCTTTACTTTGATTTTTTCTGACTTTTGCTTTTTTCGCTTTTTCTGGGCGTGGATTTTTTCTGCGGTTTCTTTGTTTTGGTACCCAGACTCCATGTCCAATTTCGGATCTCTGGCATGTCAATACCATGTTTGTCTATATAATTTTTATGATCCAACAGTTTATCCCGGATAAATTGCCGGGTATAAGCCGCTCGGGATCCCAGTTTCTCCAATCGGTCAATCACATCACCCACTAGATGAAAGCGATCCAGCTCATTTATAACCACCATGTCAAAAGGTGTAGTGGTGGTTCCCTCCTCTTTGTAACCGCGCACATGCAAATTTTTATGATTAGTCCGGCGATAGGTTAAGCGGTGAATCAACCAGGGATATCCATGATAGGCAAAAATAATCGGTTTATCCTTGGTGAACAGAATATCAAAATCCTTATCGCTCAACCCGTGGGGATGTTCGCTTTTAGGCTGCAGGGTCATTAAATCCACCACATTGATTACCCGGATTTTCAATTCCGGAAAATGAGTTCGCAGCATCTGAACCGCTGCCAGAGTTTCCAGGGTAGGTACATCGCCGGCACAGGCCATCACCACATCCGGATCGCCATCTTCATCATTGCTGGCCCATTCCCAGATACCCAGTCCGGCGGTACAATGCTTAACCGCCGCATCCATATCCAGCCACTGCAATTCCGGCTGTTTGCCGGCCACAATAACATTCACATAATCGCGGCTTCGCAAACAATGGTCAGTTACCGAAAGTAGGGTATTGACATCCGGTGGCAGATAGACCCGGATAATGTCAGCCTTTTTATTCACCACGTGGTCGATAAATCCAGGGTCCTGATGGCTGAATCCGTTATGATCCTGCCGCCAGACATGGGAAGTGAGCAAATAATTGAGGGAAGAAATAGGCCGCCGCCAGGGAATCTCTTTGGTCACCTTAAGCCATTTGGCATGCTGGTTGAACATGGAATCCACAATGTGGATAAAAGCCTCATAGCAGGAAAACAATCCATGCCGTCCGGTGAGCAAATAACCTTCCAGCCATCCCTGACACTGGTGTTCGCTTAACACTTCCATAACCCGTCCATTCGGCGATACATGATCGTCGGTCTTTTTGATTTCGGCGGTAGATACCCGGTCAGTGACATCAAAAAGATGGGTCAAGCGGTTGGAAGCGGTCTCATCCGGACCAAACACCCGGAAGTTTCGGCTGTCCCAATTCAGTTTCATCACATCCCGCAGAAACTCACCCATGATCCGGGTAGCTTCAGCTTCGGTAGTACCTGGTTGATTAACCTTAACTGCGTAATCACGGAAATCGGGCATGCGTAAATCGTGCAAATAGATTCCACCATTGGCATGGGGATTTGCTCCCATGCGTCTCTCCCCTTTCGGGGCAAGCGCTGCCAGCTCCGGAATCAGCTTACCACTTTTATCAAAAAGTTCTTCAGCTTTATAACTTTTCATCCATTGTTCCAGCATCTTCACATGTTTCGGATTGGTAGCCAGTTCAGCCAGGGGCACCTGGTGCGCGCGGAAGGTGCCTTCCACCGGTTTTCCATCAACTTCCTTCGGACCGGTCCACCCTTTTGGTGTGCGCAGGACAATCATTGGCCATGTTGGTCGTTTTTTAAAACCGTTTTTCCGACTATCTATCTGAATCTCTATTATTTCCTGGATTACCGTATCCAGGGTGGCAGCCATTAACTGATGGACCTTTTCCGGTTCATCTCCCTCCACCAGATAAGGGTGATATCCATATCCCTGCAGGAGTTTCTCCAGTTCTTCGGCGGGAATCCGGGCTAGCACAGTGGGATTGGCAATTTTATATCCATTAAGATGCAGAATGGGAAGCACTGCCCCATCATGTACCGGATTCAGAAATTTATTGGAGTGCCAACCGGTAGCTAATGCACCGGTCTCTGCCTCCCCATCCCCAACCACGCAGGCGACAATCAGATCCGGATTATCGAATGCAGCTCCATAGGCGTGAGCTAACGAATAACCGAGCTCCCCGCCCTCATTGATAGATCCGGGCGTCTCCGGCGCCACATGACTGGGAATACCGCCTGGAAAAGAAAACTGCTTGAACAATTTCTTCATCCCGATTTCGTCCTGAGAGATATTGGGATAAAATTCACTGTAAGTACCTTCCAGATAAGTATTAGCCACCAGTCCCGGTCCACCATGACCGGGTCCGGTGACATAAATCATGTTCAGATCGTATTGTTGAATCACACGGTTCAAATGGACATAGATAAAATTTAAACCGGGGGTCGTTCCCCAATGACCCAGCAACCGCGGCTTGATATGTTCCAGTTTCAGCGGTGCTTTCAATAGTGGATTATCATAGAGGTAGATCTGCCCGACAGACAGATAATTTGCTGCCCGCCAATAGGCATTCATTTTTTTGAGCATGTCGGGAGACAAAGGTTTAGACATAACATTTCTCCTTTGATAAATTATACATTCTCCCAAAACCAACTCCAATTTATATGAATCAACTACGTCTTACCACGGCATTAAAGCATATCCCATCAGCTGATAGGTTGGTATTACGGTAAGCGCAGATAAAGCCAGAGTAATATCAGAATTTACCCATTCTTCCTTAAATCCATCATCTGCCAACGTTTGACCGCAGACATACAGGACAACACCGGCTTTCTTGAGTTCGCTCAACAATTGGATGTTGGGATTATCTATTCCATATTTGGATTTATACTGATCGTTTTTAAGTACGATCGGGGCTGCAGGACCGTGAATGATTACAACCAGTTTCATCTGATCCGGCATCATGCCAGCCGTCGCAAAAACATTGATCAACCGAGCCACATGATCCAGACCTGGATTTACTTTGTCATTACTGGCCGAAGGCTTGGAAATATCGAACAGAATTTTATATTCCAGGGATTTATCGGGTTGTACCGCCGCATTTGGCAAAAACACTGCCAGACCATAACCTTTTATTACCGGATACTCCCATTTTTGAGCATTTAAATTTATGCCAAATCCTATAAAAAGAAAAATAGCTGCTACCAACTTCATTGTTCGTTCCATGGCTTCCTCCATATGGACAAAATTAATTGAATAAGTGATTATTAAAGCAAAGTCTAGAATTTTTAAATACACTCATCATAAAAACCATATTAATACTATTAAACAAATCATTAAATTTTATATAGAATAGATGAATATTCGATGAAGAAATTGTTGGGATTCAGTTATAATTGAAGGATTTGATTTATATTTTTTCAATCGGTTTAGATAGTGTTTCAATTCTTGAATAAAAGGAAATATTTAACACGGAACTCCAGAAAGTTCTTAAAATAAATTATATTGTAAAATAGACCGGAGTCAATCTAATTTAATTAGTACTTATCAATTGTCGATTAATGAAAATATTAATGGCGTTTTTCAAGTAGAAATTATTAAAAAAAAGTCGTAAAACAAATTGGGGAAGCCATACAAAATGAGAATTTTAAAATATAAACCTGCCGTATCCCGCAATATGTTGTTATTTACCGCTGGGATACTTTGGACTGCCGTCGGACTTTTCCTATGTCTGCTGGCTGCTCACTGGCTCCGGACTATGGTCAACCGGGGATCACTGTTATTTGCTCTGGTCGGTGTGGTTCTGGCTGGCGCGGTGTATCAATTCGGATTCTCAAAGATTGCCCGGAAAAATATCAACCGGGTTTGCCAGTATCCCGATAAGGTTTGCTTTTTTGCCTTTCAGGAATGGAAAAGCTATCTGATCATTTCGGTGATGGCACCGCTGGGTATCTTCCTGCGTCACTCCTCATTGCCGCGACAATATCTTGCCACTATTTATATAACAATTGGGCTGGCACTTTTCCTGTCGAGTTTGCACTATTATTTTCGACTGAGTTATCTACTAAGGCATCAGAATCCCTGCCAGAGCGCTTAATCCATAATTCTGGTCGGACTAATCTGCACAGATTTATTTTCCCTTTTATAAAATTCAATTATGTATTATGAATCGATTTATCATTACTATGTATAGTAATAATGTGCGTGGAACATATTCAGATTAAGCCACGGCTTGTTTTTGAGACTGTTTATGCGATTCCTGAACAAATTCAATGATTTGAGAGATCATTTTCCTGTTTCTTAAGATGCGGCGATGACCTAAACCACGTGTTATGATCAGTTTATTTTCTGGCCATTTTTCATGCAATTCAATTGCCTGCCGGTAATCCACTTCCTTGTCATCCCGATCGTGAACAATTAATCCACCGATCAATAATTCGGGCAAAATTCTATCGGGAGAAAAATCTTCAAACTTCCTTTGAATCAGCTGTTCAGCAAATTCCTGAAAATGGACCATAAATTTATCCGAAGCTTTTATCTTATCCTTAAAATCCGATAGAATAAATTCCATTGAAGCCGGCGAACCTATAGTTACCAGGTTTTCTGTCTTTACCCCTGCTTTTATGGCATTAACGGCTATCACACTACCAAGTGAATGGGTGATAATCGTATGAAAGTTTCTGATATTTTTTGCCAGATGAAGAATAGCCTCGACCATTTCAGGCAAATTTGTCAGTCTTCCCGTTGAATTTCCATGTGCCGGAAGATCTATCGCCCATACTTCAAAACCGGCATTGACTAGCGGCTCAATAAATTGATTCATCTGGATAGCCCTACTTTCCCAACCATGAATGAGTAATATCTTTTTACCCTTTCCAAAACTGTACTTCATATACGAGCATTGGATCTTTTCCATTCTGTAATGACTGAGAAAAGAAATTTTTTGCTCTGTAATAGGCGGTAAAGTAAAGTTTGATGAACTTGATTTCTTAGATTTTCTTACGGTACAGAAAATGCGGAAAGCCCAGCGGGCAGCCAATTTTGGAAAGATTATTTCTGTAATTTGAAAAATAAATCTATATGTCCGAAAAATAATTTTTTTTAACATTTTATAGCCTCCGATAAAATTGAAAGATATTCATGCCATTTAATCTCAACTGCTGCTTTATTATCCGGTGAACCTATTTCAGATACACCGGACCATTTTATAACTTACTACCTTGCCCTAGAATAGGATATTGGCACATCGCCAATTCAGTTTTCCTCGATGCTTAAATCAGCATTATTAAATTACTGGACTTCAATTGCTTCGCCAGTTTTATCTTTTCGTCCCAAAACCGGCCCGAATTTTGGCACCTCGCTCTGATACTTTCGATACCGATTTCCAAATGAACGTACCAGATCCCTTTCTTCAAAATTGACGCCGATAAGTATATACGATGTCATTCCCAATGCAAAAAGCAGATGACCCACAGTCATCTCAGGAGTAGCAAATATCGCAACTATAACTCCGGCCATCATCGGATGGCGAATGATTTTGTATAATAAAGGTGTCTGAAAATGCGGCTCACGGAACTCCTTTTTTCTTAAGTTACTGTAAACCTGCTGAAGTCCGAACAACTCGAAATGATTTATCAAATAAGTCGATAGCACCAGAATTACCCATCCAAAGCCAAATAATCCAAAAATAAGATTGCGACCAATTTCGCCATCTATATGCCATATGGCTATTGATATCGGCTGCCATTGCCAAAAGATCAAGGCCAGTATGGCACTGGATATTATCACAAAAGTACTGCGTACCATTGATTTTGGGATAAATTTACCCAGCCAATTCTTAAATGAGTGGCGAGCCATGATGCTATGTTGCAAGCCAAACAAAGAGATGAGCAACAGATCTATTATAAAAGCCTGTATAATAGAAGATGATTGCCCTGAGTCAATTGATTTGGGCACCCACAAATTTATCATAAATCCGATCCAATATAAAAAAACCGCAAAAAAGAATACATAACCCATCAGTCCATATATAAAAACAAAAAATCGTTTCATTTTTTACCTCCATAGTTTAAGAATGATTCTATGATTAAAGAATCCATTTAAGAAGTATAGATCCATATTTATTATACCAACCAGTTGGTTTATTTACAGTTCAAATTTTTTTCTTTTAATGAATAAGTAATTGTAAATACTTGCGAAAATTCTCAATGGCTTTAGGAACATGTTTCCAGTCATCATAAGCCCGGGCCATAACTATCGAACCCTCAATAATTTGAAGTAATTGTTCGGCAAGCTCTGGAGCTGAAGGCCCTTTATAGTTTTTTAATTTGACAAGAACAGGTTCAAACAATAGAGAAAGATTTTGAACCAGGCCATCAAATAACTTCGAAACCCGTTCAGCGATCGGTTTTCCAGCGGCGGCCAGGTAACTGGCAAAGCTTCCCAGCAAGCATCCTTTACTCCAAAGTTCATATGATACAGCATTCAGATGATCAAGAAAAAGATATATCCTTTTAACCGGATCTGCTTCCAGCGCATACTTTCCGTTTCCAATAAGCTGAATAGCTTTTTTATAATACCAATCAAGAACCTCAAGACCCAATGCCTCTTTAGTTTTAAAATAATGGAAAAAACTTCCTTTGCTAACTTTGGTAACTCTACATATTTCATCCACTGTTGCGGCCGGATATCCCCTATCGAGAATAATTGCATAAGCATTTTCAATGATCAAATCTTTTGTGTTACTATTTTTCATGGCCATAATATACCAACTGGTCGGTTTAGTATCAAGTATTTTTTTGAGAATATTTTTTAAATTGCTTATGTGATAAGAATATTACAGAAGGGTAAAATTTAATGAAATTCTTCCGAAAGCTGCTTAAAGATCCTAAATTCCTTAACATTTGTGGCTGAAGAATAATTTTTAAGCACCTTTAAAATCCTGTGATAAATTAAATCGGAGAGCGTATATTCAATTTCGCCAGTGGTGAGTGCATGATATTGTTCGGGCAGAAACTGGCTGATTAAACTGAGGGGTATCTCAATTTCACTAAGATTTTGAAACATCCTTTCTAATGCAATTCTTATATCTGGTTCGTGCCAGTAATATCTTATTCGATCATATAAGCTAAATATTCTTGAGAACGATTGCCTCGCTTCATTTCCGGGATAATATCGTTTCCAATGTTTCGGATTCGCTTTCATGACCGATTCGATAATTTCCAAAATATTAGAACCTGAAATCGTCCGGTTAAAAGGGAGTAGTCGTTTTTCAATCCAAGCCAGAGCAAAAATGACCTCACGAAAAGCAAAGGTAAGTGCCGGCCCAACTTTTAGGATGGCAAAATGATCGGCAATTAAGTGCCTCAGTGAATCAAGCTTCTGATAATCAGTGCGGTTAGCCTCAAAAACCAGCAATTCATAGTTTTCTATATATTTTTTTAATTCAGCTGCATTTTCTCTTTGGTATTGATGAATAATTGTATCGTTGAATTCTATTCCCGGCTGGACTACAACTGCAATTACTCGGTCCCAGGCTTCCTGAAGATTGTATTTAAAAAATGCTTTCCGTGTAAGATCTATGGTTTCTTGCAGATCTGAAACAGAAGTGAGCTTGATCTCATCACTTTTATGGCGTGCCCAACCCGGCACCAGTGCTTCTTTTCCAATAACATAATGAGGTCCTGATTCATTCCTGTCGGCGAATTCTTCAGCGATTTTGCATAGAAAAGCAGTACGTTCCGCAATTAACGAGGGATTTAGAGACCTATGGGCACCATCCGTATCATCCAGACAGCGGGCGCTGGCATCCAGGTGAATTTTTGAAAAACCGGCTTGGACATAAGATTTCACCTGATCTGCTGCAAATGCCATAGCTTGATCTGATGGTCTATCCTGCCAAACTTCCGGACCCAGGTGGTCTCCCCCAAGCAAAATCATTTCAAAAGGAAAAATTATTCTCTCACAACACTCTTTTACATATGACACAAACCTTTCCGGATCCATTCCTGAATAACCACCAAATTGATTTACCTGATTTGCGGAGCACTCGATGAGCAAAGAGGTGTTTTCTTGTTTTGCCTGCAACATGGCTGCTTCAAGAACAAATTGATTGGATGAACAGACTGAATATATTCCTACAGACTTGCCTCTTTTATGCTCTTTTAAAATTTCAATCAGGTAGTTATCCATTTTAATCTCGTCCAATTGCGATTAGAATCTTATCACAATACAATTTTTTAAACCTTTAAAATCTATACGAAAAACAGGATTTTATCATATTAATTGGATTTTTGTTCCAGCCATTGGATAACATAATCGTCCAAAAATAACATTTTAATAGAAAAAATTCAGTCATTATAAAGATCGGAGACATGCACAGACCAAAGTCCAATAATCGGGACTTTTTCTGTTTATGAAATTTGATGAAAAAATAAAAAAACAATCATATTATTAAATGAAATAAATGCCTCATCATATATTTTGTATATTAACTTTGATAACTTTAAGAAGATTGATTTCATATTTGTATGCCTGCAATAATTTTGAAAAAAGGTAGAGATGCATCACTGCGACGAAAACACCCCCGGATATTTTCCGGTGCAATCTCTCAAATAGATGGATCGCCTCAATCCGGGGATACGGTTAATATTTTATCTTATTCCGGTGAATCGTTGGGAAAAGGTGCTTATTCCCCACATTCACAAATCGCAGTTCGTATGTGGACCTTTGATCTTGAAGAAGATATTACAGATAACTTTTTTCACCACAAATTGCTAACTGCTTATGATCAACGAAAGAATTTGCTCGAATCCGGAACTACTGATAAAATAGCTTCTCGTTTGGTGAACGCAGAATCCGATGGTCTTCCGGGACTAATTATAGACAAATATGGTGCTTATATCGTTTCCCAATATTTAAGCGCTGGTGTGGAAAGATGGAAATCTAGAATAACCGAGTTAATTACCGAACTATTCAATCCCAGGGGAATCTACGAAAGATCGGATGTCGACATCAGAAGTAAAGAAGGTTTAAAAAAACAAACCGGGACTTTATGGGGATCAGAACCGCCCGATGAAATTGAGATAGAGGAAAACGCCATTAAATTTCTGGTGGATATTAAAAATGGCCAGAAAACCGGATTTTATTTGGATCAGAGAGAAAACCGGATGGAAATCGCCAAGTATTCGCAGAATGCTAGAGTGTTAAACTGTTTTTCTTATACTGGAGGATTCTCACTTTATGCGCTAAAAAACGGAGCAAAAAAAGTCGTGAACATTGACTCTTCCCAGGAATCATTATCCCTTGCTAAAAAAAACCTAATCCTGAATGGATTTAAACCGGATAGAATGGCGAACATGAGGGGAGATGTTTTTCAGGTTCTAAGAGACCTAAACAATGAAGAAAAGCAATTTGATTTAATTATTCTCGATCCACCCAAGTTTGTAGACTCCCGCCAACATTTAAAGAGGGCGACCCGGGGGTATAAAGATATTAATCTTTCAGCGTTTAGATTGCTACGCCCCGGAGGTATCCTGTTTACTTTCTCCTGCTCCGGACTGTTATCGCCTGAGTTGTTCCAAAAAATAGTCGCCGACGCTGCACTGGATGCTGGCCGGGAAGCACAGATCATAAAATGGTTACATCAAGCTACTGATCATCCAACCGCTCTGAACTTTCCGGAAGGTCTTTACCTGAAGGGCCTGATCTGTAGTGTAATTTAAATAACCAAGAAAATTAATTGCATCTAATTATATGATTATTAAATTTTACCTGTGTGATTTTTATATTTTTTTTAGGCATAATGATTGCTTTTTTGTTTCTCTTGATTTATCGACTCATTCTTTCAAGAATGTCTAAATTTCACAAATATTATTTTTCTTTTTTGCAGTAATTTCAGTAATATTAATTGTGGTGAAACTAAATTAAAATCTTTATAATTATGTTCGATTATTATAGAAGTCATTTAAGAAAAGTTTAAGAGGTCAAAATGAGATATTGTCCATATTGTGCAGAGTCAATTTCCGAAGATGCAAAAGTTTGTCCGAACTGTAAAAAATCTTTGGAGTTTGATATTCTAAAGGAAATGTACATTTCCCAGGATTCCAGTAATATAAATAAACAGGTAAAACGCAAGTTATGGTATAAAGAACATTCCCACATTATTTTTCCCATTATTACCACCATCATCGGTTTTGTTGCCGGAGCAATTCTTCTGTATAGTTTTGCACAGGTACAATTTGCCGGCCAGAGATCAGAATACAAAGACAAGATAGCTCAATTGGAAAAAACAATAAGTAATAAAGAATCGGCTGCCAGCACCGCAGAATCGGAGTATGAGAGTAGGCTTAAGGCCAAAGATTATGTGATAGGTATTCTGGCTGAAATGAATGATATTTATAGCCGCCTGATTTATTTCACAAGTCGTTTATCCAATGCCAGTACCATTACGCCAAATTCAACTGAGGATGCGGATTTTTATACCAGAAACACTAAATATTTAATTAATCTGTTTAATGCCGAACAGGAGAAACTAAAAGACACCGAATTTCAATCTGATAAAACGTATAATCTTGAAACGGTTCCGAAGTTATTAGAACAATAAATTTACAGCACAATAATCGTTGGATCACCCAATAAATCATCGCATATTCATTTAGAAATCAGATCTTATCCCACAAATTAGTTGTAAAATAATTACACATTATCTGCAATTCTAATAATCTGAAATCATGTAACATCGGGTAAGAATTACAGCTTTATAAAAAAATACTGCCTTCCAGATATGGATCTGAAAGGCAGTAATTATTGGAGGAGGCCTATGAGGAAGCTATAATCTTTCGATCTTACTCCCTGGTCTATATCATCGGTTTCCATGTCCCACAACTTTAATTAATCCCGGAAATAAAAAAGGGAGGCAATAGCCTCCCTGAATACAAAGGTATAAACTTTGTTATTATACGACGCCTTGATCCAGCATTGCATCGGCAACTTTAATAAAACCACCAATATTGGCGCCTTTAACATAGTTGATAAAGTTGCCCTCTTTACCATATTTGACGCAGGTACTGTGGATATCCTTCATGATACCATGTAATTTCTGATCAACCTCTTCGCGGCTCCAGGATAACCTCATACTATTCTGGCTCATTTCTAATCCCGAAACAGCTACCCCACCTGCATTAGCCGCTTTTCCCGGACCATAAAGAACTTTACTTTTCAAGTAAACATCAATTGCTCCCGGTTCGGAAGGCATATTGGCTCCTTCCGACACGCAAATACACCCATTCTTCACCAACGTCTCGGCGTCCTTTTCACTGATCTCATTTTGGGTGGCACATGGTAAAGCAACATCACATTTTGCTTTCCAGGGACGTTCGCCTTCCCAATACTCTACTTTGTACTTGTCGGCATATTCCTTAATGCGGCCTCTTTTAACATTTTTTAGTTCGAGGATGAAGTCCAATTTTTTATTATCAATTCCATTTGGATCATAGATGGTACCGTTCGAATCGGATAAAGTGACTACCTTACCGCCAAGTTGATTTACCTTTTCAGTGGCATACTGGGCAACATTCCCCGATCCGGAGATAGCCACGGTTTTTCCTTTAAAACTCCCACCTTTTGTTTTAAGCATCTCTTCAGCAAAGTAAACACAACCATATCCGGTAGCTTCCGGTCGAATCAAACTACCACCCCAATTAATACCTTTTCCGGTCAGTACACCGGTGAATTCGTTTCTCAATCTTTTATATTGTCCGTACAGGAAACCAATTTCTCTTCCCCCTACCCCAATATCCCCGGCTGGCACATCCGTATTTGGTCCAATATGGCGGAATAATTCAGTCATAAAAGACTGGCAAAAACTCATCACTTCATTATCAGATTTACCTTTTGGATCAAAATCCGATCCACCCTTTCCACCACCCATGGGCAGTGTTGTCAGACTGTTTTTAAATACCTGTTCAAATCCTAAAAATTTCAAAATACCTAAATTAACCGACGGGTGAAAACGCAGCCCACCTTTATAGGGACCAATGGCGGAATTAAATTCTACCCGATATCCTTTATTTATCTGAACATCACCTCGATCATCCCGCCAGGGAATCCGGAACATTATCACTCTTTCCGGTTCCACAATTCTTTCCATTATTTTTGCATGCATATACCGCGGATTTTCCTGCAGGAAATCCCACAAAGATTCAACAACTTCCTGCACGGCCTGATGAAATTCTTTCTCACCCTGATTTTTGCTGATGACCATTTCCATAAAATCTTCAACTGATGAATAATGATTACCCTGAACCATATAAATCCTCCATTAGGTTTTTAATCTGTTCTTAGACGAGTTAGTTTATTTATATTAAAATTAATTCTCCGGTGGTCATTAAGTAGTTCTAAAAAGTGGAAAATATTCTTCAAGCTAAACTGCCATTCTTAACGTCTGGAATTTACCAAATATTATATAATAAATTTCACAAAAGAATTTACTTTTTCGGAAAATCTTTGTCAAGGGTTTAAACAAAAAGTGAATTCTTAAACATAATGCTTGTTGATAAAGATCAGACTAAAATAATTATATTTCTACCATGAGTTTTCTAATAATTTTAACCGATCAAAAATCTTAATTTTTTATTATATTTATTTTAATGATAGCATGGGATGTTTGTAAAAAAATGCAAAAATCAATCTTACTTTTATTTTCCACTCTAATCCTGCAGTGTCACATCTTGATTCAGATGAATAAACATAAAATCGGAGGTCTTTCATGAGTTTCTTAAAGCAAATTAATCCGTTCGAAAGTGCCTTAATTCAATTCGATAAGGCTGCTTCTGTGCTCAAGTTAAGTGAAAGTCAAATTGCAATGGTCAAGGAGCCACGACGAATTACAGAGGTGAATTTACCGGTACGCATGGATAATGGATCGATTCAGATCTTCAAGGGATTCAGGGTGCAACATAGTGTTGTTCGTGGTCCCGCAAAGGGCGGTATTCGCTTCCATCCGAATGTAACGGTGGATGAAGTAAAAGCACTCGCTTTCTGGATGACCTATAAATGCGCAGTAGTGGGAGTTCCATTTGGCGGCGGAAAAGGCGGAGTTGTGGTCGATCCTACGCTTCTTAGCCGAAACGAATTAGAGAGTTTATCGAGACGATATTTTGCCGAAATGTCGGATCTGTTTGGTCCGGATGCCGACGTACCGGCGCCGGATGTTAATACTAATCCGCAAATTATGTGCTGGATGTTTGATACCTATTCCATGCACAAGAAGCAGTATCTGCCGGCTGTTATTACCGGCAAACCCCTGGAATTAGGTGGTTCCGAAGGAAGATCCGAAGCCACGGCTCAGGGGATGGTTTTTACCGTGAGAGATGCCTGTGAACATCTGAATATAAATCTTAAAAAAGCAACTGTTGCTATTCAGGGATTTGGTAATGCAGGTTCCTTTGCTGCAAAATTATTGCATGATGATGGTGCAAAAATTGTCGCCATATCGGATGTGACCGGTGCCTATTATAATCCGGCAGGTATTGATGTGAATGCAGCTTTAAACACCTGCAAAAATAATAAAACCTGGTTATTAAAAGGACTGGAAAAAAATACCAAATGTGAGAAACTAAATGATCCGATGAAATTGCTGGAATTGGAAGTCGATATATTAATTCCGGCAGCCCTGGAAAATCAGATCACCGAGGAGAATGCACCAAATATTAAAGCTAAAATTATAGCAGAGTGTGCGAATGGCCCGGTGACGCCTGATGCCGATGATATTCTTGAGAAAAAGAAAATTTTTATTATCCCTGATGTATTATGCAATGCCGGAGGTGTGACAGTTTCTTACCTGGAGTGGGTGCAAAACCGAATGGGTTATTACTGGTCCAAAGATCGGGTGAATGAAGATCTTGAAAAAATAATGACTAAAGCCTTTGATCAGGTTTACGATACGGCCAAAAAAAACAAAGTGAATATGCGAATTGCCGCTTTCATGCTGTCTATCGATCGGGTTACAAAAGCAGCCGAGTTAAGAGGTTTATATGCCTGATTCTTCGAGGCGGCGCCGAAAACGCCGCCTTGTTTCTATATCTGTTTTTTCCCCATTAAATAAGTGATTATTGCATTCATTTCAGCCGACAATTAACTTTGTCAAAATTTATTATATTGAGTTTTAAATCTTGACAGAACGAAATATTACCGAAATTAAATCGAAATTCAGTGGATTTCACGATCTGATAAAATTTCGGGTCCGCGAAATTTTGCTGGTTTCCAGTCTGTATGACGCCTTTGTTCTGGAAGAAGATGGCCGATTGGCCGAACGGATTTTTAGCGAATATGTCGATTTAAACCTTCACTTTATTCCCCGTATTACCAAAGTATCTAGTGCAGAGGCTGCCCTGGCCGCCCTGCAAATTCAATCCTTCGACCTGGTAATTACCATGGCCCGAATTTCCGATATGAATCCTGTGGAATTTGGTAAAAAAGTAAAAGAGCTGGATCCTGAAAAAGTTGTGGTCCTTCTTTCCTATGATCCGATTGATCCTGTTTTGCTAAAAAAAATACGTCAGGTTAAAAGCATTGATAAGGTTTTTTACTGGTACGGTGAATCCAAACTGATGCTGGCAATCATAAAATATGTGGAAGACCTGAAAAATGCTCCGGAAGACGTTTCGGCTGGCGTGCAGGTAATCCTGATTGTTGAGGACTCTCCTAAATATTATTCCATGTTTCTCCCTATCGTTTATACTGAAATTATGCAACAGACCCGGAAGCTCATTTCCACCGCCGTGAACGATCTGCACCGGATGTTAAGGATGAGGGCCCGCCCTAAAATATTAATGGCAGAAAGCTTTGAAGAAAGTATACAAATTTTTGAAACCTATAAACATAATCTGTTGGGGATCATCTCCGATTTAAAATTTCCCCATAAGGGAAGGCTTGATCCGGAAGCCGGATTTATCCTGGCCAGAAAATTGAAGAAGGAAGTGCCCGATCTTCCCATTTTGATTCAGTCGGCCGAGCCGGAAAAAAGAAGCAGAGCAGAAGAACATCTGGCCTCTTTCCTGGACAAAAATTCTCCCAACCTGTTATTGGAATTGAGATCATTCATTATGTCTCATTTTGGTTTTGGCGATTTTGTCTTTCGCTATCCCAATGGTCATGAAATCTGCCGGGCACCGGGCTTGAGTGAGTTTGCTGATAGACTGCTGGAGATCCCCGCGGAAAGTCTGGAATTTCACGCCCAGCGAAATCATATTTCCATCTGGCTTCGGGCCAGGACTGAATTTGAAATCGCCGATGAGATTAGACCCAAGAAGATTTCTGACTTTAAGAATATCGAAGAATTACGTCTTTATATCTATGAAGCGATTATGAAGTTACTCCGGGGAATGCAGCAGGGGGTAATAAAGGATTTCTTGTCCACCCAACTGTACATGGAAAATTCATTTATCAGAATAGGCAGCGGCTCACTGGGTGGTAAAGGACGTGGTCTGGCTTTTGTAAATGCCATGCTGGCAACCAATAGTTATTTTTCCGATTTTAAAGATATCGATATAAAAACGCCTCAAACCTTCGTTCTTGGCACTGAAGTATATGAGGATTTTGTTGAACAGAATAACCTCCAGGAATTTGCCATTCAAACGAATGATGAACAACAAATTGTTGAGCGATTCCTGCAGGCTCGTTTTCCGGATAATGTTTATACCCAGTTGGAAACCCTGCTGGTAAAAATTAAACATCCGCTGGCGGTGCGTTCCTCAAGCCTGCTGGAAGATTCTCAGCTGCTCCCTTTTGCCGGTATGTATAAAACTTTGATGCTACCAAATAACCACGCCGATCTGAAAATCCGGTTGCAGCAGCTGGTTGACGCGATTAAAACGGTTTACGCCTCGGTTTTTTTCCGGGAACCCAAAGAATACGTTAAAAATACCGATTACCGGATCGAAGAAGAAAAAATGGCCGTGGTCATTCAGCAGTACGCGGGTATTAAATATGATAAATATTATTATCCGGTTATCTCCGGTGTGGCTCAATCCTTCAATTATTATCCGGTATATCCGATGAAACCGGAGGAAGGTGTGGTGCACCTGGCCCTGGGTCTGGGAAAAATTATTGCCGATGGTGAAAGAATCTTTCAATTTTCACCAAAATATCCAAAAATGAATCTACCCTACAACTCCCCAACTGAAATGCTCAATAGCACCCAGAATTATTTCTTCGCCCTCAATCTGTCCAATAAATCAGTAAAGGTTAGCCGGGATGATAACTTTAGCCTGCGTAAATTGCCATTAAAACAGGCAGAAACGGATGGTTCACTTTTCTTTGTTGGCAGCACATACGATCCGACAAATCAATCCATTAAGGATACGCTCTCGCAAGACGGCCCCAGGATTGTTTCTTTTGCCAATGTACTGAAATATGAGATATTTCCCTTACCGGACTTGATTACCGAATTGCTTAAGGTCGGTCAGAATGCCTTTGGAACTCATGTTGAAATTGAATTTGCCTTGAATCTCTACAAAGATTCCAGAAAAAAGCCGGAATTTTACATCCTGCAGATCCGACCAATGGTGGCTGGTGGTGGACATGTGGATGTAACCATCGATGAAAATGATCATAAGGATTCACTCATCTCCTCTTTTCATGTTATCGGAAACGGTGTGTTTCGGGATCTATACGATATCGTGTTTGTTGATCCGGACCATTTTGATCCAGCCAAAAGTGATCAGATTGCCGCGGAGATTGAGGAAATTAATCAGTCTTTTATTGAAGAAGACCGGCACTATATCGTTCTCGGCTTTGGCCGCTGGGGTACATCCGATCCCTGGCTGGGTATTCCGGTGGAATGGTACCAGGTTTCCAAGGCCAAGGTTATCATTGAATCCCATCTGGAAAATTTTAAAGTGGAACCTTCCCTGGGAAGCCATTTCTTTCATAACCTGGTCTCACTTCGGTTAGGATATTTTTACATCAAATCCGGACCACATGCGGACTACATTAGCTGGGACTGGCTCAAAACCCAGAAACCTTATCAAAAGACCAACCATCTTCGCCAACTCCGTTTCGCAAAACCAATTATTGTCAAAATTGATGGCCGTACTTCACAGGGAATAATCTTTAAACCGAGCTAGTTTCATTTTAGTCAGCTAAAAAGGAAAATTTGTCCCGGTGACTACCAGCATTTTTGTTTCAGACCTTCACGGAAACCTCAGAAAATATGAACTTCTGTTTAATATCATCCAGAAAGAGCGTCCAAAATATGTTTTCCTGGGAGGAGATCTGCTGCCCCATGAACATCTGGTACGAAAGACTGTGGATATCGCCCACCGGGATTTCATCGGAAATTTCTTATTCAAAAACTTTTCCAGTTTAAGGGATAAACTTGGTGCAGACTACCCTACAATATTCATAATCCTGGGTAATGATGATGCCCGCTTCGAAGAGGCTTCGGTACTTTCTTTGGCTGCGCATGGCATATGGGTTTATCTTCACAACCGGCGGGTGCAAATCGATAATTTCGATTTCTATGGCTACGCCAATATACCCCCCAGTCCGTTCTTATTAAAGGATTGGGAACGCTATGATGTTTCCAGATTCGTGGATCCGGGTTGTGTGGCGCTGGAGGATGGGCAGTTCACGATACCGGTTGCCCAGGAGGAGATTAAATATGCCACCATTGAAAATGATTTAGCTCAATTGACTAAAGATCGTGATCTGGGTCGATCCATTTTTCTCTTCCATGCCCCACCCTATCAGACCACATTGGACCGGGCGGCTCTGGATGGTATGGAGATCGATCATTGTCCATTGGATGTGCACATCGGCAGTATTGCCATAAAACGCTTTATCGAAAGCAGGCAGCCGCTCATCACCCTGCATGGACATGTCCATGAATCAGCCAGAATAACCGGCAAATGGCAGGACAAAATTGGACGGACGCATTGCTTCTCTGCCGCGCATGAGGGTCCCGAGCTGGCAGTGATCCGGTTTGATCCTGATGCACCGGATAAAGCCGAAAGATTGTTGATCGATTAGACCTCACCCAAATTGATCAATCTCTATAATTCACTGAAAAGATACCGAATATCTTTCATTATTCGGAAAGATATAAAATTATTCCGAAAAATAATTCAGGTATTAGTTGTACAATTTAGAGATCAGGTATTCCAAATAGCGGGATTTTACCTGTTCACTAGCCATGACTTGTTTAACTGGTGGCAGTTTTAAGATGGCTCCAAATACCGCAGCCAGCGCCCGATGGCTCCATAGCACCTGATTATCAAAAATAAGATTTTGTAATTTTCCCCGCTCGATGGCCATTATCACTGCCCGATGGACACCATTCGGAGGGGTAATGACTCTTTGAGACCGTGATTTCAGAGCTATACCATTTTCCTTACAGGCCCGGATGCATAAACCGCATCCCAGGCAGATCTCTTCATTTAACCGAGCCAGTTTTCTTTTGGGGTGTTTCGGATTGTTAGCAGAAACCAAGGTCATGGCCTCCACCGGACAAACATCGGCACACTTTCCGCAACCTGTACAATTTTCAACTTTAATTTCGGGAATAAAATTAGTGGTATGAACCGGATTCATCAGGGCAAATCTGCGGGCAGCGATCATGGCTTCGCAACAGCAGCCACAGCAGTTGCAGATAAAATTAACCCCTTCCCGGACATTCTCGCCAAACTGCACCAGATTGCAGTCGTAAGCCCTTTGTAATAAATCCAGGCATTCGGTGGTATCGATCAGACGGGCATGACCATGTTTACTCAAAGAGACTGCGGTGCTATTAAAGGTCATACAAATGTCCATCGGTGCATCACAGGCCCTATCCAGATGCTGCATCTTATGCCGGCAATAGCAAATTCCAACTGCGCGATGAGATGCAGTTTTAATGACTTCACTGGCCCTTTCATAATCCAAAACATGCAGGGCATTTTCATTGGATAATACCGGCTCATGGACAAATGTCCGGCCAAGCTGGGTTTCGCCATCCACAAAAAGGGCCCGGATAAAATCCTCTTCCACATTCAGATATTGATAGAACAGCTCACTTAATGTCTGCTGATCGATATCATCGCGGATACGCATCATGGAAAATTCGAAAAACCCGGCCATGGGTGGTGGCAATGAATAAATAGATTCGCCGTCTATTTCAATATCAACCAGCAGTGCCCGGGAGGCAAGCGCCTCCAGACTTTTTTGAGCCTCGGATAGATTAACTTTCCAGATTTTACTGGCTTTTTTAGCAGTGAATGGTTTTATGGGCAGCACAGAAACCAAGTGAGCCTCTTTCTCGTTCATTAATATTTGCAGAATTTTATCCAGTAAGTGGGACGGAGGCGCACCCTGGGGAAAACGGTTTAACCGGTCTACAAGTCTGGAATACCCTGATTTAAGTGTATTATGGGCCACGGTTTTTATTTGAATCTATGGAGGAGAAAAATAAAATTCAAGATAAATAAGAAAGAGTATTCTCTTCTATCATTATCTATAACGAGGTGGCATTGGAATTTTTCAATTTATAAAGAATAATCCGAAAGATTATCAGGGCAACAAATGCAAAGAAAGCGCCGGTAATAAAAGTGGACGGAGCGCCAATGGAATCCCACAGTTCTCCGGCAATCAGATTGGCAATCAAAAGGGCAAGCCCGCTGGCCAGATTAAATATCCCAAATGCAGTGGCTCGCAAATTTTCTCTGGCGGTATCCGCCACCAGGGTGGATAACAAACCCTGGGTGAACCCCAGATGTAAACCCCAGAGCAACGCCCCCAGCGAAACAATCCATCCGTTTACAGAGAATGCCAGAACCAGATCGGATATCACCAGAAAACCAAGGCCGATGGCCAGTAGACCAGTTCGCCCAAGCTTATCTGACAGGTAGCCTGCCGGATAAGCGGTGAGGGCATAGACAATGTTCATAATAATCAGGATGCCCGGGATTAAACTGTCGGAAACCCCAACCGATTCTGCCCGAAGCAGGAGAAAGGCTTCGCTGAACCTGGCAAGGGAAAAAAGGAATCCGAAGCCGACCACCAGCCAGTAGAGGCCACCCAGGGAAATAATCTCCCGAAATCTGATAACCCGGTGACCAGCCTGCTGATACCGCCCCTCCGGTTCTTTAACGGCAATTAGCAGAATTGTAACAGCCAGGATGCCGGGAATAACAGCGATCCAGAAAACCGTGCGGAAGTCATTCCTTGTGGCAAACATGAGGACCATTGCCAGCGCAGGCCCTAAGAAAGCACCTACCGTATCCAGAGACTGTCTCAAGCCAAAAGCTGCGCCCCGTGATGCAGGGGGTGTAACGTCCGCTACCAGTGCATCGCGTGGTGCACCCCGTATCCCCTTGCCAATCCGATCCACAAATCTGGCACCCAGCACAACTTCAACAGAATTTGCCAGAGCAAAAAATGGTTTGGTAATTGTTCCAAGCGCATAACCCAGAACAACCAATATTTTTCTCTTTCCCAGCCAATCGCTTAAAGCACCGGAAAAAGTTTTGCTAATTAGGGCAGTTGCTTCGGCAACACCCTCAATTAAACCGACGAAAAGCGCATCGGAATGAAGAACGGCGACCAGAAATATGGGAAGAAGGCTGTGGATCATCTCGGAGGAGATATCCATAAAAAGACTTACCAGGCCGAGGGCTAATACCGTCCGGGGAATCCGTTTGAACAATTTCTATGCTTTCTTATAAAATTTATCCGCTCAACTATCGAAACAGACAGCAAGAATATTACCTGAACTAATTTTCAGATCAATCAAATTTATTTTCCATATATTCTTTCAGTACCACAGCCTGATTATGCACTTTATCTTTCCTGCCATAGAGCAGAACCACATTTTGTTTTTCTAAAATATCATGGAGAGTTTGAACCGCTTCCGGGTTTTGATCCAGTTCCTGAAAATATCGTTTTTTAAATTCCAGATGGTTTTCCGGATCATTATGAAACCACTTGCGGAGATCATTCGAGGGAGCAATCTCTTTAAGCCACAGATCAATTTTTGCTTTATCCTTGGAAATCCCGCGGGGCCAGAGCCGATCCACCAGAATCCGGTATCCTTTAACTTTTTCATCAATCTCATAAATTCTATGAATTTTAATTTTACCTATCATGTCTTCCTCTTTTCAATGATTGCTCGATTGTTTTTTATCAAGGGAGAGATGTTTTCGAACAAATGTCCCATAACTAATCTCAAACAGAAATGCGAAAGCGATAAAAACCAGAAAAATTAACAGGGAATGGGGATTATCCTGATGAGTATGCCAGAGCAAAGTAAATAATGCCAGTAAACAGGCGAGGCTTCCTAAGAGAGATATCCATTTTTTTCCACCAGTTTTATAAGCCAGCTTGGTCCCGGCCGCATTAACTGCAGCAAAGATCAATAAAAATCCGGCACTGCTGATAATGGCGATTCCGGTTAGATCGATAAAATTGGCCATCAGGAGAGCCAAAGCACCCACTATTAATACCCCGGATGCCGGCTCTTTCCAGGCTTTTTCCTCCAAAATTGATGGTAATTCCCCATCTTTTGCCAGGGTAAAACCGAGCCGGGCATTTCCATATACCGTTGCGTTAATTGCCGACAAAGTTGCCAGTAATGCAGCCACAGCAACAATCCGGAATCCAAATGTACCCAGGGCAGGTCTGGCTGATTCGGCCAGTGCATAGTCCTTTACCTGGGCAATCCGATCCGGAGCAACCGTGCCTACGGTGACCAAAGCCACCAGAACATATAAGGCAATAACCAGGAGAACGGAACCATAGAAAGCGCGGGGTAAGGTTTTTTTCGGATTCTTCACTTCCTGGGCTGAATTGGCAATTAACTCAAAGCCCTCATAGGCCACAAAAATAACCATTCCCGCTCCAACAATCGAAATAGAGTTTCCCCAGCTGGCCGGTGAGAACCGGGTCACATCAACATAACCAGCACCGGCCACAATGATCAGGATGAGTAAAATTAATTTGATAAAAACGATTATTACTTCCGATTTGCTGACTACCTGGGCATTGAATAAATTCAGGATTACCGGCAGAATAATACCCATACTGATGAGTGCATGCCGTAACCAGGGATCCGGAGAAGTGGTGAAAAAAGTGAGCGCATAAGATCCGAAAGCAACCGCATAGAGGGCTAGAGTGACCAGGTAGCTGAGCCATAATATAAGATTGATCACTCCGGTAGCCAGATCCACTCCAAAGGCTTGATCAATAAAAACAACCGTTCCGCCCTGGCTGGGAAAGTGTACCGATAATTTGGTATAGGAGTAGGAAGTAATAAAAGCTACAGCGCCTGCTACCAGAAAGGCAATGGCAGTCGCGCCATGGGCCAGCGAAACCGCTTCTCCGAGAACGGCAAAAATACCGCCGCCTACCATGCCCCCAATACCAATGGCCATGGCACCAAACACACTAACTTTGCCGCTGTTCTCTTTTTTACTCATCTTTCTAAATTTAAATATTTATCATTAAGCTATAAACTATTTTCTGCCATCGGAGATAATTCTCTACTCAACCTCAATTTTTTCACTACCAGATTTCAAATCAACCAGAAATTGCTGAATCTGGATCAATGCCTCATCCTGTGCCGCCAGATGTGTCAGGATGGCTCTGATCTCCTCCTCCGACTTCAGGTTTGTCTGGTAATCATTATGGGCTTCAATCCGGTCCCGTTCGGATTGCCGGTTCTGGCTCATCATGATGATTGGCGCGGTGTAGGCGGCCTGAAGCGATAAAACCAGATTCATCAGGATAAATGGATAGGGATCCCAGTGATAGATAAAAGCGGTCACATTCAGGATAACCCAGAATGTTAACAATATTGACTGGATAATGATAAACTTCCAGGACCCGATATTTCTGGCCACCCAATCGGCAGATCGTTGACCGGTTGTACCTTTTTCTTCTAAAAGTTCATTGACATTTTTAATAGGGGGATGTTTATGTTGGAAGGGAGCCGGAAATTTGATAATCTTCATGATGTCGTCATCTCCTGTTTATTGAAAAATCGATAAATTTTATTTGAACAAATTTTCGATCTCATCCACCAGATCCAGGATAACCTTCCCCTTCTGCACTATTTTCTGATGATCGGCAGCTGCTTTGATCTGATCCATTGTCTGGTCTATTTTGATGGCCAACGCCTGTCCGTTGCGCAGCATAATCTGGGGACGCAGATTCGACCAGTCTTTTTCAAGTTCATCTTCGCGTTTCTGGAGCATCCCGTAATCATCCGGCATTTTAGCCAGAATAACCAGTTCCCGGCCAAGATAATCCATCAGCGGTATCTGCATGGGGGCAGAGTGAACATAATTGCCTTCCAGTTCTATCATCATCCGGGTTATCTGGTTCGCGACCAGGGCAGCTTGAAGCGGCTCCTGTTTTTCGCCAGTCAGGAGAGAGAGCTGAAAAACCAGATAATCATAAAGATCTGGCACCATCCGGGGCATCCTGTTTTCCTGAAAATATTTTTCCATATTGTTTTGAGATACGCGAATACTATCCATCAACACCTGAGCTGCGGACCAATTATTCTGCAAATAAAAATCGATAACATCTTCTGCCTTTTCAGCAACAAAGTATATTTCTGATGGTAGTGGTCTCGGTGCCGGCTGGGCAGATAAAATCTGAATGGTGCAGACAGACACTATAAAACTTATGAGGAATTTATTCATTTTTTTCTCCTTCATGATCTGTGAGATGTTTTGTTTTCTCATTAAAGAAAATAAGGTATACAACCGGCAGAAACAGCAGCAATAAAAAAGCAGAAAGTGAAAATCCACCGATGACGGCAATGGCCAGTGGCTGCTGCATTTGAGCACCGGCGCCAACCCCAATCGCCAATGGCATCAAAGCCAGAACAGCAGCCAGGGTGGTCATAATAATTGGCCTCATACGAACCTTGCCTGCTTCGATGACTGCCAGGACCATGGATTTTTCCTGTCGCGAAAAAATCTGTATATAGTGAATCAAAAAGATCGCATTTTCTGCCACAATACCAATAATCATAATCATACCCATCATAGAAGATATGTTGAGGGCAACACCGGTTATTTTCAGAAGGAAAAATACCCCGAACAGAGAAAGAATGTCCACGATTAATATGATAAATGGAATCTTGAAAGATTCAAATTCGATCAGTTGAACAGTAAAAACGAGCAATATAGCAGTGAGCAGAACCAGCAACAGATCCCGGAATGATTTTTGTTGTTCTCGGTATAGCCCGCCATACTGGATAAAAACGTTCTGGGGCAGCTGTATATTTTTCTTCAATCGTTCCTGAATATCTCTCAAGGTGCTGCCCATGTCCCGGCCACTGATCCGGGCAGTTACCGCAATCATCTGCTTCTGATTTTCGCGGGTTAATTCCGGCTGCCCTTCCTTTATTTTGATGTCCGCAATGGAGACCACTGATACATAATCGCCGGTCGGTGTGAGTATTCGGATCCGTTTTATTTTCTCAATGTCGGCACGTTCGCTCTTCGGATACCATACCCGTATTCCCACCATATACTGTTGATCAGGAATTTCCGAAGCCACAGTACCACCAATGGACGCTGCAAGTTCCTGCTGTATTTTCTCAGCAGACAATCCATACATTCCTGCTTTTAACTTATCCACTCTTAACAGAATGCTGGAACCGGCAATAGTAACCCCATCGTAAATATCCACCACTCCCCTCACCTTTTCAATTTCCTGAACTATTTTTTGGGAAATACGATGGATCTGGGAATACTCATTGCCGAACACTTTAATTTCTATTGGTTGCGGAACTGCGGTTAAATCACCGATAAGGTCCCCCATCAATTGGGCAAATTCCACCTCTACTCCCGGTACAAAGTGAAGAACTTTACCCCGGACATCATCAATAATTTCCTGAATATTTCGATGGCGACTCTTCTTGAGCCGGATCAGAAAATCACCCATATTGGCTTCGGTTAGGCCACCACCCAGCTGAAGGCCGGTGCGGCGTGAATAACTGGCGACCTCGGGAATTTTGGTCAGAATATCCTCAATCTGCAGAATAATCCGGTTAGTTTCCTCAAGCGATGTACCAGCCGGCGTGCGATAATCCAGGATAAATGTTCCTTCATCCATATAGGGTAAAAAACCGGTAGGTAATGATTTATAAAGAAAATATCCGGAAACAATTAATAAAAAACCGATGACCAGAGGGATATATTTTCGCTTCAACAGGACGGTTAAGGTAATTTCATAATAGTGATGGAGGAACCGGAATACCGCACCTTCATGCTCCTGCTTTTCAGCATCCCGTTTTGATATCCAGCGTTGGGAGAAGATGGGAATAAAAAGCATGGATAACAGCATGGATACCAGCAAACTTGCCGCAATGGTTAGCGATAGCGATTTAAAAAAGGCACCGGTTACCCCGGTGAGAAAAGCGAGCGGGGCAAAAACCACAATGGTGCTGAAGGATGAACCAAAAATCGGATGCAGGATTTCTTTTAAAGAAGACGAGACGGCACCCTTATGAGTTTCCCGCTTTAGGGCAAGGTGCCGGATAATATTTTCCACCACCACAATCGCATCATCGATTATAAGGCCAATGGCAGCGGCAATTCCACCCAGGGTCATTATGTTAAAGCTCATTCCCAGAAGGGACATGAGCAGGATTGTAATCGCGATGGTAATAGGCACATCCAGCGATGCGATAAGGGTAATTTTACTATTTCTTAAAAATATATATAAAATCAAGACTGCCAATAATACACCAATCAGAATACTGTCCCGGACATTTTTCATGCTCTCCACGATAAGATCGGATTGATCATAAAATTTTGATAGGGTAATTCCAGCAGGGATGCGGTCTTTTAATCCATCGAGCGTGGATTTGATGATGTTATCAATCTGTACGGTATTGGCACCTGGTTGCTGATAGACATTTACCAGGACTGCCTCCTGCCCGTTACTGGTAACCCGGGTCCATTGTGGACGCACAGACTCTTTGATAACCGCTACATCATCCAAAAAAACTGGCAGTTGATTCCGGATCTTTATTTCGGTATGACCGATATCTTCCAGGGAACGGTATTGCCCATCCAGCAGAGTCAGGTAAAGCTGATAATCCTGCTCAATTTTTCCCACCGAACCAATAATATTTGTTTTTCTGATAGCATCTACCAGATCGGTCATGGAAAGATTATAGGAACGAAGTCGCTCGGGATTGACAATAATCTGGTACTCTTTTATCTGCCCGCCAATCACACTTGCTTTCGCCACGCCATCGATGCTGGTCAAGACCGGGCTGAGGACAAGTTCGGCAAATTTCCGCAATTTTACCTGGCTGATGCTGGTCGAGGTAAGGCTATAACCAATGGTAGGATATACCGTAGGATTCATCCGGCGAACTTCAAACTGAATATTCGGTGGAAGTTCATTCCTGATTTGATTAATAGCATTATTAACCATCAGTTCCGCCTGGATCATATCCAGGTTCCAGTGGAAATTTATTGATAGTTCGGTATTGCCGCGGCTGGTCACCGAGCGAACATTGACTACACCCAAAATTGAATTTACCGCCTGCTCCAGTTTCCGGGTAACAGTGATCATCATCTGATCCGCCGGCATGTCTCCGGCATCGGCACTCACCACGATTCTGGGGAAAGCAATATTGGGAAAAAGGGATACCGGAAGCTTAAAACCGCTGAATGTGCCAGCTAAAACCAGCACAATAACAACAAACAAAATCGCCTTGGTATGAGTTCGCATAAGTTTATTGATGTCCATTGCTTCCTTCTTCATTTTCTGAATTCAATACTAATTCTCCCTATTTCTGTTGCATTTCAGTTTTATGCCCTTTCTTTCTGATTAATACCTGTTCAAATCCAATCTTGAATCCTATTGATTTTCTATCCGTACTTTCATACTGTCTTCCAATTCGTAATTCCCCTGGTAAACCACCGGTACTCCCTTTTGCACTCCTTTTAAGACCTGAACCAGAGAGTCGTTTTCTATACCGGTTTTTATCTGGGTTTTATAAGCAGTGCTGTCCCGTACAATAAAAATATACGGTCCATCTGTGTCCTCAAGTACAGCTGACTTGGGAACGGTAAGGGCATTAAGGTCTTCCTTTACGATAATTTTGGCTTCCGCAAACATTCCCGGCTGAAGAAATTCTGTGGGATTTTTGATTCTTACCCAAATATTGATTAATTGCGTGGCGGGATCAATTTCATGATTTAGTTTACTCACGGTTCCCTTAAAAACCCGGCCATCGGGTAAATTGGGAATGGTAATATCGGCCATTTGATCGATCCGGATACTGGAGATATCTTCAATCTCAATCCCAATGATTGCCATCATCTCCTGTAGATTCACAATGCGCAAAATGGGCTGAGTGGGATCGGTAATCTGACCAACCACCCCGTTTATAATGGTGACAATTCCGTTTATGGGTGAACGGAGTTCACTGTTCTGGATGGCATAATCCAGTTGTTTTTTCTGCAATTCATAATCCGCGCGGGAGATATCGTAATCGTTCTTGGCATTTTCCAGCTTCACTCTTGGAATCACCCCGCTGTCGTAAAGGGTAACAGCCCGTTTATAATCCAGGCTGTCTTTCTGCATAGTAATTTTTGCCTTACTTACGGCAACATCAAGCGAGTGATCCCGTTGCAATTTAACAACCAACTCGCCCTTTTTGACCTGGTCACCCGGTTTTACAGTTATCTCCAGGATGCGCATGGGTGCATCCGCGCTGAGTGGAATATTGTCTTCCGGAAGCGGTTCAATTGTCCCATAACCTTGTACTGTGGCATAAATCGGTGTGACTCTGGTATTCTCCACCTTTACCGGGGCAATGGTCTGGCCGAAGACAATTTCATAAAGAAATAACATCAGTCCGCTAACCACTATCAGTTTTCGACCCATTCAAAATCCTCCTTCATTTTTCCCATGGTAAGGAATAGTTGGGCTTTAGCGATATAGAAATCATAAATTGCATTTGAATAATTTATCTGGGTTTCGGTGAGAAGTTTTTGAGTAGTGATCAGATCGAGATTGGTCAGGGTTCCTTCCCGGTACCCAACCTGGGCCATCTTCAATGCTTCTTCTGCGGCATCCCGGCTCTGCTCCATGGCTTCCATCTGCTGTTTCTGAATCACGCACTCGTTATATGCCACCTGAACTTGCTGGAATATTTGCTTTTGCAGTTGATCTATCCGGCTTTGGGTCTGTTGATACTGCAATTCTGCTATCTGATGATTCACCGCCAGACCACCCCATTGCCAGAGTGGAATACTTAAGTTGATATAGGCCTGCCAGCCACGGGTATTCCCCCGGAGTAAATCATTGGTATCCCAGCCATAGAGAAATCCAACATTCGCTGTGGGTAAATGCTGCAATAATGAAGATGTTTTCTGAATTTGGAATCGGGTGAGATCCATCTTCAGCATTTTTAATTCCAGATTATTGCTCGTTGCCACCTGCTGATATTGATCCAGGCTATCCAGGTGGATTTTGTTCAGGGGAAACTCCCGAATAGTAACAATTTCTTCCATGGGCAAATCTACTATCATCTTCAGGTTATTGATATTCTCCTGATAAGTTTTATTTGCCCGGATCACTGCATTTTTCTGAAGCATGAATTCAACCAAAGATTTTTTGACATCAATTTCCGGCACTTCACCGCTTTTATATAACAACTGACTCTGCTGGTAAATAAGTTTAAACGCCTCCAGATTTTGCTGATAAGTTTTTATCTCCCCCTCAGATTTCAATATATTAAAATAAGCTTGAACCACCTTAAACAAAACCTGTTGCCGGGTGAGGGAATAGAAAACATGCTGTTGCTGATTATTAATTTTGCTCTCCTTTAGCCTCAACCAATTATCCGCATCGAAAATGGTCTGGCTGGCATTGAGGTAGGCAATTCGTTCCTTCAGGCCATTAGCCCCAACAAAATCTGGCAGTCCATTCGATCCGGAGCTCTCAATATAACCACCCTCGCCGGTAACCTGGGGAAGCCATCCGGTAACTGCCTGCCAATACTGCTTCTGACTGATCCGGTTACCCAGGGACTGCACCCGCACATCGGCGTTTTTCTCCAGGGCCAGATCCATTAAGGATGATAAATCATAAGTTTGCTCCTGGCTATAGCCGATGAATGGAATTGCTAAAACAATCAGCATTGAGATAATTTTAATTCGTCGATACATCTGGTTCTCCGAATGAATTTACGGTAAGTATGTGCTATTTGGCATAGTTTGCCACCGCTTTATTTTTCTTGACTGAGTTTTCTTTCCGAATGGATTTCCGCTGATATACTTCCAACGCGGTAATGGCAAAAACGAGCCATAATAAGCCTCCGCTTATTCCACCAATAATGTCACTTAAATAATGTACCTGCAAATATAGCCTGCTGAAACTGATTAGTGAGATTAAAAATCCTAAGGCGAGCACAAAAAATACCCGGATATTCCAGGAATTCTGATGTCTAATCAGAAAATAAGTAGCAATTCCCCAAAATACAACAGACATCATGGCATGGCCACTGGGGAAACTCCACCCCTGGACATGCAGCAACGGAACAAGCACTACAGGCCTGGGCCGGTGAATAGCATCTTTCAGTACCAAAACCAGAACCGATCCGCCAATAATGGTGACCAGATAGATAACCAGCTCGGCAAATTTACGATTGAGATAGAAATAGATTATTCCGAAAACCGATCCGATAAGGATGATCAGCCCGCTGCCAAACCGGGTTACAATTTTCATAAATGTGGTAACAAAAGGCGTTTGAAAGTATAATATCTGATTTTGAACCCACCGATCAAGGTAAACAAAGGGGTTACCACTAAGGACATTGACCACAATTCTTCCGAAGATCCAGATAAATCCGGCACTGAACATTAATCCGATCAGGAGATGAAGAACCAGGTAGAACTTTGGGGATAGTTTCAGGCGAAAAAAAACGGCTATTGCTGGGTGTATTGTAATAAATTCCCTAATCTGAAACACCGAAATAAATGCCCTGCCGAAGTGTTTGAACCACAGGGTAATTTCCACTTTTCTCCGGGAAATAATCCGATACAGGTATATAAAGAGGACTATCACCAGAGCTAACAGGAAAAGAAACAGTCCCGCTCTTCCCAACCACTTTTCAATCAATTGCCAGCTTTGTCCAAAATAATAACCAAGCAGGAGAAAAGTGAGCGTCCACAAAATCCCACCCGGTGCATTGTAGAGAAAAAACTTGCGAAAGGGCATTTCAGCAATACCAGCGGCAAATGGAGCCGCTTCACGCAGTATGCTGACAAACCGGCTAAAGAAAACCGTTTTTCCTCCGTGATGCTGAAAATAGACATTTGTTTTTCGGATATGTTTTCGTTTTAGAAAAAGCAGACGCTTATGTTTTTCGAAATAATGCTTACCGATGGTGCTTCCGAAAAAATATCCCAGACTATCCCCTAATATGGCTGCGAGCATGATGATCCAGACACAATCTCCCAGCTTCAGATAGCCCTGGGAGGATAAAAATCCGGCCAGCACCACCATGGTTTCACCGGGAAGGATTAAGCCAAGAAATGCCGAACTTTCAAGAAATATCGCCAGGAAGATGATCAGATATTCCCAGTTTCCCAGAATAATGATTTTATGCAGTAAAGTTTGAATCATACGAATTCACTCTAAATCAATTTTATTTAGCGATATTTGATGAAGTTTTCATGAATTTCGCTTTTCAGCTCTTTATGATAAAAGCGAGACTCAGGCAAACCGTCAAGTAAATTTACAACCCGAACTCTCTCCATTCGATTATAGCAACATTCAATATTATTTTAGAAAAACTTCTGAAATATTGTTTGTAGGTTAAAAATAAAGAGTAAAAATTGTCGTCCGGGGCTCCTGCCTGCAGCAGGCAGGTGATCCGGGATTTAATAGCCAAATACTATAATTCATTAACTTTCGGGAGATTCCGGCTCGGAAGCCGCCTGCCTGGCCGGCAGACAGGGAATGACATGTGGGCTGATTCGATAATAATTTAGGTTTAATTTTTGATGATCGATATTTTTCAGAAGTATTTATGAAATAACCAACAGATCCTATTACATTTGTCTGTCTTGGAATCATCATTAATCAGAGATAATTAATAGCTTTGAATGGATAGATAGCTTATTTATAATAGGCCTGTGAAGATTGCAGAATTTAATGTTGTTCTAAAATGAAATAGGTGAACTCCTGATCGGAATGAACACAATACAAAATAATTAATCGCTATGATTTCAGAACTTAATATAAAAAGGGAGTGGCTGGTTCTCCTGCTGATCCTGTTCTGCCTGGTCCT
>CAYVKM010000038.1:0-33123 GCA_964452045.1 uncultured Calditrichaceae bacterium | reverse complement strand
CACCGCTCTCTGCCAGCATAGAGGCAGCCAGAACAATTGGCCTGGATTTCCTGGCCGTGACCGATCATTCCTACGACCTGGATGATGATCCGGAGGATTATCTGAAAAACGATCCGGGATTGAAAAAATGGGCACTGATGCAGGATGAGGTCAGGGAATTAAACCTGGATTCACAAAACTTCTGCCTGATCCCGGGAGAGGAAGTCTCGGTGGGAAACAGTCAAAAAAAGAATGTCCATTGCCTGGTACTGGATGAAAAATCCTTTATACCGGGAGATGGGGATAGCGGGGAAAAACTGTTAAGAAACAAACCAAGCCTGGACCTACCGGAATTGCTCAGGAGAAAATCGGCCGATGCTTTAGCGATAGCCGCCCATCCGGTGGAACAACCACCCTTTTCGCAAAAATTTATCTTAAGGCGAGGCACTTGGGGGATTAATGATTTTGCTTCCAATGATTTAAACGTCTTGCAAATCCTGAATAGCGGCAGTTTTGAATCGCTGGAAGACGGTCTTAAGCTCTGGCAAGACTTATTACTCAGCGTAAAAAAGTGCGGGATTGTGGCCGGGAATGATGCCCACGGCAACTTTAATTCTTTCCGCCAGGTCAAAATTCCGTTGCTGAAAATGGATTACCGCCGGGAACATCTTTTCGGTGAAGCTCGAACTGCAGTGCAGTCTTCCGGTCTCAATAAACAGGATATCCTGCACAGCATCAGGGAACATCGCTGTCTTATATCCACCGGTCCGTTCCTCAACCTGGAAATACATCATGGAGAGCACGTCGCCGGGATTGGTGACATGGTCCGGATAAAAGATAAATCAATTATCCGCATTACCGGAATCAGCACACCGGAATATGGCCCGTGGCAATCCGCGCAAATTGTGCTGGGAAACTACCGGGAAAAAAGGGAAATAAAGAAGAAAATCGATATTCCTTCAAATAATCATCAATTTGCTGAAAAAATTGCTTTGTCCGACCGGGCAGATTATATCCGGTTGGAAGGATTCACCAGAAGCGGAGATCGCACTTATTTTTGTTTGACGAATCCAATCTGGATGGAGCGGAGTTAGCTTGCTGTGAAGAATTTTATCCTACCAGTCATTTTACTGCTTTTTGCTTTCTCCCGCTTTTACGGGCAGGAACCGGTGCATTTTCCGATCGCCATTGATAAAGTGATTCTGGTGGGCAATGAGAAAACCAAACCCAATATTATCTTGCGGGAAATTCCCTTTACTTTCCCCGATTCACTCTCACAGCAGGACCTGCTGCTGATTCGGAACCGCATCCAGAATCTTTATCTCTTTAACCGGGTGGAGCTGGAAATCGTCCAACAACAGGGTACCAATATTCTGCTGATTATGGTCACGGAAAGCTGGTACTTTTTGCCGCTGCCGCTGGTATTTATTAATGAACACGATTGGAATAAAATCAGTTACGGGATGCAACTGACCCATTACAATTTCCGGGGACGAAATGAAAAACTGAGCATTGGAGGTTGGCTGGGATATGATCCATCTTTTTTCATTCGCTACTTTAATCCCTGGATCGGATACAAGTCTCGCCTCATATTTGGGCTGGGAATGTCCAAGATGAAAAAAGCTAATAAGATTTTCGATATGGATGAGAATCGGTTCGGTTTCGATGTCACCGTTGGCCGCAAGTTATCGTTATATCTCCAGACCGAAATCAACTTTGACATGAAGCGGATAAAACTTCCCGCAGAATATAAACAATTTTCAGTTTCCAAAAATGGGACAGACTGGGTCCCTTCATTAAGTTACCAGATTCGCTGGGACAGAAGGGATTTATATGAATATACCAAAAAGGGATTTCTCATTTCCTATTCCATACGCAAGACGGGTTTCACCAGTAATCAACCGGATTTTTGGCGATATAATTTTGATAACCGGCTTTATATTCCAATCTACCGATCCTTATCCCTGGCCAGCCGACAACTCTTTAACTTTACCCAGGGTAAAACACCCATATACGACCGGCTCTTTCTGGGATTTGGCGAACGCATCCGGGGCTATTTCGACGATGTTTTTCCAAATCCGGCATTGTACGAAAAGTACACCTCCACCAATATTTCGTTAACCAATCTCGAACTGCGCTTCCCGCTGTTGCCAATCCGCTACTTTAGCTGGCAGGATGGTCCGGTGATGTCCCAGCTTTACCGAGACCTGAAATTCGGGATCAGTGCTGCCGTTTTTATGGACAGCGGGATTGCCTGGCAGGACCGGTCAGAATTTACCCTGGAAAATTTTTATACCGGTTATGGATTGGGTTTGCATTTTCATCTGCCCTATGTTTATGTACTGCGCTTCGATTATGCCTGGAACGATAAGGGCAGAGGCCAGTTGATTATTGACGTGAATGCCAGTTTTTAAATATCATTAACAAGATATAATCCGGTAGCTAAGAAAAAACATATATGGATCTGTTTTTTGCGGAAAATTTTCAACCTGGGGATCGGACAATTTTATTGTCCCCGGAAGATAGCCGACACGCGGTAAAAGTGCTGCGAAAGCGGAAAGGCGATCTGATAGATCTCACCGACGGCGCCGGCCATTACCTTCAGGGAGCGATACTGAAAGATTCCCCGCAAGAATTGATGGTGGAGTTAACCAAGGTCGAAATGCGGCCGAGAGCTAACGTAAATCTTATTGAAGTAGCGCTCCCCATCATCCGGCCAAACCGGATGGATTGGGCAGTGGAAAAACTGACCGAACTGGGAGTCAGTAAAATTGCACCGATCACCTGCGCCTACAGCACAACCAGACAGATAAAAAAAGCTCACCTCCGGAAAATCATGATCAGTGCCATCAAACAATCCGGGCAATTCTATCTGCCGGAAATCGAATCGGTAACCGGTTTCGCCGAATGGATTAAAGATATTACACCCAAAAAGGGTTTAAAATATATTGCCCATCAGGAAATCGCCGATAAAGAAATTAAAAGATCTGATCCGGCTGGAATGATTTATCTGGCAGTTGGCCCGGAAGGAGGTTTTCATCCGGAGGAAATCAATCTGCCCCTTTCTTCAGGATTTAAAATACTTAATTTGGGTGAGTCCATTCTGCGGACCGAAACTGCCGCTGTGGTTGGGGTAGTGAAATTAAGGACGTTATTTTCCGGTACTTTGTTAGGAGAAGAATAAAATCATGTCACATTGCATTTTCTGTAACATCGCTGAACATAAAACACCCGCGGATATTCTGTATGAAGATGATGAAGTGATGGTGTTCCGGGATATTAATCCCCAGGCGCCGGTACATCTGTTAACCATTCCCAAAAAACATATCGCAAAAATCAGTGAAATGGAAGCGGAAGATCAGCAACTGGTAGGTAAAATCATCTACACGGCCAAACAGGTTGCTCAAGATCAGGGAATCAGTGAAAGCGGTTTCCGGATGGTATTCAATAATGGTCGCCACGGCGGGCAGGATGTCCATCATATTCATTTGCATCTCTTGGGTGGGAGACCAATGCGCTGGCCGCCGGGATAAGATAAAGCAATCATACCAACTTATCTTATGATTTTGAGGCTTCTGAAAAAAAGAACCAGAAATATCAAACTAATCAGTGCCAAAACAGTAAATATCCCGGCAACCGACGTCTCATCGCTGATGCCTTTAACCCGCAGCATGACCACCATCCCGATTAAGGCAATGGTCAGGATTAAAATAAATACGAGGGTAATCGGGGCAAAAATGTATCCCAGACGATGTTTTTTAATCAGCAGGATGGCAGTGATCATCAAACCGGGCAGTACGATGGATAAATCAAGGACATGCACCGGATTGACCAGTAAATGATAATCACTCACCGTCTGTGGAATGGTATTATTGAGAATGGCCGGTACCACATCTTTCAACCAGAGCAGGTAAAACAGGACTGCCACAAAAATCAGATATCCCCCAATAATTTTAACCGGAAGTTTAGGATTAAACCAACTTTCCACTTCCATCCGGTTCATTTGGATTACCGTTAGAAGAAAGGCGTAAAGCGATAACCCTAAGGTAAGGCAATACCAGAGAAACAAACGATTGAAATGAACTCCCAGACTGTAAATCACAAAAGAGTAAAGAATATAAAATAAGGTACCGGCGAAAATGAAATAAGCCACCCTGTTCTTTCGATGAACCAAAAATAAAGAGAGCAGCAATAACGGGACGACCAAAAACAGATCAACCATATCCTGCCCGATCCCCTGGGCGGCCATGGATGGCGCATCCCGTTCATAGGTGGACGATACAAGCGCCCCGGTGAAGGACACTACTGCAAGACTGACCACCAAAATTAGTGAGAGAAAAGTGATAATTTTCAAAGGTCTGCCGTTCATATTTACTCCTGAATTCAATTTATCAAGTATAGTTTACTTATTGTGGCCCTGGCGGGGAGAATGCACCCTCTTGACCATGGAAACAAAATCATTCATGGTGATTGAGTCTATTGTCTTTTCGATCAACTGGAGTGGTAAATCATCCAATTTTTTGAAACGGACACAGGATTTCCCCACATCAAATGGTTTAGCGGTGGTTCGGTAGGCTTCTTCAAATGATTTTCGATCAGCCTCATTCATATAAATCCCGGTTAGATAAACAGCCATATGATTTTTCTGGGAAGCCAAGGCCGCATATAACAGTGGTTGGCCATTATAGGTGTCGGGATAAACTTCAAGCGGCACCTGGTAGGTGATCATTCCCCAATTCATGGTTTCTTCATAACCCTGAGGAATATTTTGCCGAATAACTGCCCGCACCTTTTTCAAAGTATCACGGCGATCTTCCGGCAGACTTTCCAGATATTTTGCAACCGTGCTGGCTTCCGATTTAATATTTATTCCTCCGGATTAAAATAATCATCAGATTTTAGAAATGTTTAAATATTTCACTTACCTTTAATACCTTCGAATAAGAATATTTTGAATTATGACTTTTTTAATAACTTCAAAGACTTGTATCGGTATTAATATAAACCTTTCACCGGTACAGGCAACAAAAAATCGTTGTTTTATCGAATTATATCGCACAGTACCGAATCAAATATTTGAGATCAGAGTATTGAGCTGCATCATACGCAAGACAAAAAGCAGTTCTTATACTGAATAAAACTTGTAGCGATTTTCTGAATTAGGTCTTATCTTTAAAAGTTTTATACGATTATTACAGGAGGAATTATGCGTTTTGTTTTACTGGCTACCCTTTTGTTAACTTTTCTCTCCCTTTCCACTGGTGTCAGTGGCGATTACCAGAAAGTGCGGATTTATCTTAATTCCCGTTCAGATCTGGATAATATTGCTCAACTTGGTATCGATTTTGAGGGAAGTGTCTATAAGAAAAACACTTTTATTGATCTGCAAATTTCAGCTGCCGAGAAGCGCAAATTGGAAAATGCGGGATACAGCACCGAAGTGCTCATCGACGATCTGGAACAATTCTACGCATCCCGGCTGGTCACCCGCAGCGGTGAAGGATTCGGCTACGGATCAATGGGTGGTAATTATACCTTTACCGAGGTTTTGGCCAACCTGGACTCCCTGATCACCCAATATCCAAACCTGGTATCTGAAAAAGATACCATTGGGCAGTCAATATTGGGTAAGCCCATTGTGGCGGTTAAGATAAGCGATAATCCCAATATTCAGGAAAATGAACCGGAAGTCCTTTTCACCGGGTTGCACCATGCCCGGGAGCCGGTGAGCATGATGAACATTGTTTATTATATGTGGTGGCTGGTGGAAAATTATGGCACAGATCTCCAGGCGACCTATCTGGTGGAAAACCGCCAGATGTGGTTTGTCCCGGTGGTAAATCCGGATGGATATGTCCGCAATGAGCAGACCAATCCAAACGGGGGTGGCATGTGGCGGCTGAATGCCCGGGATAACAACAACAACGGGGTCTATTTCGAATCCGGACAGGATGGAGTGGATCTGAACCGAAATTACGGTTATCAGTGGGGATATAACAATTCCGGCTCCAGTCCTTATCCGGGGGATGAGACCTATCGCGGACCTTACGCCTTCAGCGAAGTAGAACCGGTCGCGATCCGGAATTTCTGTAACCAGCATCAGTTTGAGACTGCGTTTAATTATCACACCTACAGCAATTTGTTGATTCATCCCTGGGCATATAATGATTCCCCAACCCCGGATCACATTTTTTTCCATGCCTTTGGTCTCGATCTCACCCGTTTTAATGGTTACACTCTTGGAACGCCCAGTCAAACTGTAGGTTATTCGGTAAACGGCGATTCCAACGACTGGATGTATGGAGAACAAACCAGCAAGCCTAAAATAATTGCCTTCACTCCCGAGGTTGGTAACAGCTCTGACGGATTCTGGCCCCCTACCAGCAGAATAATGCCCCTGATACTGGAAAATCTCTATCCAAATATTGTACTCAGCTATATTGCCGGCTCATTTCCCAAATTGTACGAAAATAATTTATTTGTATACGGATTCAACAACTATGTTGATCCGGGAGAAGTGGTGGAGGTTACTCCTTCCACAACTAATTTTGGTCTTAACACCTCTCAACCGCTTTCACTTCAAATTATCCCGGTTTCCGGAAATGTTGAGATGATGAACAGCCAGGTCTCTTTCACCTCAATGAGTACTTTCGATTCCCTCACTGCTGTTAATCCCTGGAAATTTAAAGTGAATTATCAGACTGCGGTGGGCAGTAAACTGAATTTTCGGATTCTGATTTTAGAAAATGGCAGCCTGGTGAATACAGACAGTTTGTCAATTCCGGTTGGTACTTATAATGTTGCCCTCACTGCAAATGCCGAGAGTGGCATGACCCAGATGACCACCGGCGGAAATGGGGGCACCTGGGGAACTACTACCGGCTTTTCTCACTCTCCTTCTCACAGTTATACCGATTCTCCCTCCGGCAGTTATGGCAACAGCGCAAATTACTGGATTCGAACTTCACCCATTGACCTGTCCACGGCCCAGCAGGCTACCTTGCATTATTGGACAAAATGGGACATCGAAGAAGGATGGGATTATGGTCTGGTGGAAATTTCTACCAATAATGGTGTCACCTGGAATAATCTGGTCGGTCAGTACATGACTGCCGCCAGTGGGCAGGGTATGCAAACAACCGGCCTATACGGATACGATGGCAGCCAGCCAAACTGGGTGCAGGAGTCAATCGATCTGGCGGCATTTGCCGGTCAGCAAATCCAGCTTCGTTTTCGTCTGGCATCAGACAGCTGGGTCACCGGCGATGGTTGGTATGTGGATGACATCCAATTGGAAATCCTGGATGCCAATGCCAATATCCCGCCCTATATTTCTTCAGTCACAGCTTTGGGTACACAATCGTATACTGGTACTTCCTATCCGGTTTCGGCGGTGATTTATGATGACACTGGTCTCGACCATACATCTTTATTTTATTCAGTTGATGGTGGATCAAGCTTTGCTGAGATCCCGATGAGCGGATCGGATACCGTTTATACCGGCTTAATCCCACCGTTATCTGCCGGAACGACAGTTGTCTTTTACGTTCAGACCTGGGATACAGCCGGGGCAAGTAGTCTTTATCCATATGACGGAAGTCACCTTACCTTCAACATTATCGGCAATACCGCTTTCATTATGGTTGATCCTCCTCAATTAGTTATTAACGTCCCGCAAAATGGCTGGCAACAATTACCCTTAAGAATTTTTAATTCAGGAACCGATCCGGCAACTTTCAGCATTACCGACACGAGTGGAAGCACGCTATTTAAAAATGTTCAAGAAATTCAGACTGAAAAAAATATGCATGGTTTCAGGGAAATACTCATCAGCAAATTAAAACATACCTTTTCTGGATATATACCTCCCAAAAATTCTGCAAAGCAGGCCGAGCCCGAAAATCCTGAAAATTTACAGGTTGTGGTGATAACCGATCCTGCCGGGGATGTTACCCTGCCCGGCGTGGATATTCTCTCGATTGATTACAGCGAAGGTGCTTTTAATTACACCATCAGTATGACTTTTTCCGGAAGTCCGGATACCAATTCTATCGGGATTGTTACGGTGGATTTGGATCAGAATTTCGGCACTGGATCCTACCCGGCTCCATCCGGTTACGGTATCGGCAATTTTGATCTGGGCAGCGAGTATGAAATTATATTTGATTTCGCCAATATTATTGGGGACTCACTCGGTTTGGCACCATCCGTTTTTGTGGTCGATCCCACTTTTAATCCGGTAGCACTTCCCGCGACCATCCAGTTTAACGGAAATCAGGCAAGTGCGAGTATCCTTAAATTCCCGGCCATATTTGATGGCCAAATGAACCTGGGGGCGACGATGTTGCAACTCGCTGGTGCTTCTCTCCCCGATCTTGCACCGGACTATGGCCACGGAAATTATGGCGGAGAACTGGGAAGTTCCTGGATTACGGAACTCAATAACAGCGGTGTCTCCTCTTACCCGATCACAGGAAATTTAAATCCGGGCGATACCACTACCATTTTTGTAAAAGTAGCAGCTGCCTATCCACTGGGAAATTACTCCGGTAAATTACTGATCGAAAATAATGGTCCCACCAGTCCTTTAGAAGTTCCGGTAAACATGCAGATTTCTGCACCGGGCATTCCTCAGATATTGGTAGATCCCACTACTATCAGCGATACAATTGATGCCAATGGCGGATATCAGGATTATACCCTGAACATCTCAAACAGTGGTACCGGTATTTTGGTGTATACTATCATCGACTCTCTGTTCAACGGTGGGGATTGGTTAGCTCTGGGCACCACATTCGGATCTGTGGATCCGGGTGAAGCAGAGGAGATAATTATAACCGTCGATCCGGCGGCCATGTCGCCCAATGTGCTTTACCAGGCACAACTTAAATTGGTATCCAATGATCCCAATACTCCAGAAGTGTTTGTACAACTGGCCATTTTTGCTTCAACTTCAACTGGTATACTCGGCCAAGAGACTGTCCCGACAAAATTAGCCTTGTATCGAAACTATCCAAATCCGTTCAATCCCGTAACGACCATTTCCTTCGATTTACCAAAAACCATGAAGGTAAAACTGGATATTTTCAACATCATCGGTCAGCGGGTGATAACCCTGGTCAACGGTGACCTGCCGGCAGGCAATTATCAATATTTATGGGATGCCCGGAGTGAGAAGGGAGCCATTTTGGCCAGCGGCATCTATTTTTATCGGCTCACTGCAGATAATCAGGTCTTTATCCAAAAAATGCTGCTATCAAAATAGTTTGAAGGAGAATAATCGAACATACGCGAACAAATTAGCGATGAACAAAAAATGCCCTGGTTCAAACCCGGGCATTTTTTTATGCCTGTATAAATTACCTCTCTTTTTATTCTTAGGCTTGTGAAGCTTACTATCCGAAAATTTAAAAATTATCAATAATTATTTATATACCCCTTTTTTCTTGAAGATTTTGTATAGAAGTATTATATTATAACAAATAATCCGAGAATATCGTGGAAGCCAGGGAAAAATATTATTTTGTAATATTATTCCTCTTTACTGTGCTTGGATTACTGGGATTATACAACCTCTCCTTCCGGCCAAAGTTGCCAATCCAGACAGAGGAAACCAAAGTCGGGCTGAAGATTCAGCAATCCGATAACAACTTTTCTCCCGACATAATAAACCAGACAATTATCAATGCTGAAAACTGGCCAGTGGTAACGGTTGCTCAGTTAGATGCGGTTGTTGAAATGAAGGAAATTGGGGACGACTTCTCCCTCACTCTGGATGATGGTACCGTTTACCATTTCCAATTAGTCCGGCGATTTAATATTCCGTATCTAATTCTGTTTACCATTTTGGGCATCTGTTTTTATATCATTGCAGGTCTGGTCTGGCACGGCAGTAAAGCAACAGGTGAGAAATATTTTGCCGTTTCAGCAACTTTTCTGGGTTATATCATCATTATGACCTGGGCAGGTATCAAGCTTCCGCTGTACTTTTCGGGTATATTAGTTCTGGTTTATTTCCTGAGTTACCCCCAGGCTTTTTTAACCTTTCTTTTTTTCAGTTATCATTTTCCATCACCCACTCTGCCACAACAAAAATTATTGGTACATAAAAGATTATTACAGCTCATCGGCTTAAGTCTCTCTTTACCACTGATCCTTTTGTATTTCTGGCAACATTTCGACTTTAACCTGGTCAATTTTGACAGATACCAGGATGGGTATCGCATATTCAGAATTTTTATATTTGTAACACTCACCTATTCGGTAGTGGTTCTTATCAGAAATTTAAAGAAGGCACCCAATCCGGTTAATCGCAGAAAGATGCTCTGGGTTCTCTGGGGGTTATCTGGGGCAGCTTTCCCTTTATTTTTTTCTGGAATCTTCCTCAAATTTTTAAGTATCAACCCCTGATACCGGAGTGGATATTCCTGATTTTTATTTTATTAACTCCGTTGAGCATTGCCATTGCCATCCTTCGTTATCGATTATTTGATATTGAAATTGTCATATCCAGAAGTCTGGTCTATTTTCTGGTTCTTCTGAGCCTGATTTCCTTCTATGCTATTTTTATTGGCAGCATATCTCTAATTTTGTTCAAGCAATTTTCCCTGCATCGCTCTCCCTTTCTTTCAATAACTTCCGCTGTGCTCATCGGCCTAATGTTTAATCCAATGAAATCGAGAGTTCAGAAATTTGTGGATAAAAAATTTTTCCGAATCCGTTACGATCGGTTTAAAAGCCTGCAAAATTTTCTGCAGGATCTGGAAAGTCAGACTAGAAAAAGTGAAATCATTTGGAATATGCTTTCTCATTACCAGGCCGCAGTACCCATTTTAACCAGCTGTTTTATTCTCAAGGAAAATAGTAAGTGGGCTGAAATCACCGGTAATACCCCGGAGGGGAAAAATCTTACTCATTGGGTAAAAGAGAATAGAAATAAACTAGGGTTGAATCCTATAATCAATAATAAATTTCAGGACAAGGTTGAGCTGAATCTGGGATTTTCATATTCCAATTTGCCAGACGATTGGATTTTACTCTTTCCGGTCGGCGAAAATGCATTCTGGGTTCTGGGCCCCAAATTGGCTCATACCAGATTCTGGAAGGAAGATATCGATCTGGCTATTCAAATGGCCAAAGCCGCAAGCCTGCAGATAGAGAAACTGGATTATGTGGAAATTTCATTAAAGGCGTCATTTGAAAAAGAGCAGGCTGAAAAGTTGTCGGAATGGAAAACGCTTCTGCTTACCGAAGTCGCCCACGATCTACGTGCACCATTGAATACAATGCTTTGGAAATTAAAAAATTTCCAGGTAAATTTGTACCAAAACAAAGACAAACCGGATGGGGAATCCCTCCAGGGAATACAAAAGCAGATCTTTCGTCTGCAACGACTTATTCAAAGTCTTTTAACCCTTTCCAATATTGAACAAAGCACCTTGCAGGTTCAGAAGGATCAGATTAATGTAAAGGAATGCATTAGTCTGGTGCTGGATAATCTGACAGGAATTGTTTCTGAGAAAAAATTGAATATTGAATTTGAATGCGATGAATCACTTGGTCTGTGTACCGATTCCATCCTGTTTGAAGAAATTATCCTGAACCTTTTAGATAATGCCTTTAAATATTCTCCTCCGGAAAAAACAGTTCACATTTTGTGTGAAGAGCGTTTGAGCACTTCGGCTGGTGAAATCTTTATAAAAATACGAGATGAAGCTGGTGGAATCCCGAAAAATATATTACAAGAATTATCTCAGCCCGTTAGTCCACAACGGTCGACTGAAGCCAGGGATGAGGAATTTCATCTGGGACTGTATATCGTTAAAGAGTTTACCAAAATTCTGGGAGGAAAAATAGACTTCAGATCCAGGCAGAATGTAGGTACCGAGGTGACTTTATTGTTTAAATTTCAAAAGTGAAGGATATACCAATTTCGATTTAATTTAGAATCATATAAAGGATTGAATCATGAAAATTAAGATTATGCTTATCGACGATGATGTCGAATTGACTAAAGAATTATCAACTTTTCTGACCAAACTGAAATATGAAATTAAAGTTACCCATAATTTAGCCGAAAGCTTTGAAACAATCAAACATTATCAGCCTGAAATCGTTTTGCTGGATCTTAAGTTACCCGATGGTTCTGGAATAAAGTTATTGGAAGAAATCAAGGCGCATTCCCTGGAAACCACCGTCCTTATACTCAGCGCCTATGGGACGATCGACACCGCAGTGGAAGCAATTAAAAAGGGGGCTGAAAGTTTCCTAACCAAACCAGTCGACCCGGACCATTTAACCATTCTATTGGATAAAATTATCAGGCAAAGACAGCTGCAACGAAAATTTACCGTCAACGATTTGGAAATTTCCGAGAAACATCGATTAGTTATCGGGGAAAATAAAAAAATGAAGGAAGTGATTCAAAAATCCGAAGCAGCTGCCCAGGCGAATTCAACTATCCTGATTACCGACGAGACCGGAACAGGCAAGCATCTGCTTGCCAAATACATCCATCAGAAAAGCCCGCGGAAAGATTTTCCTTTTGTCTATGTTAACTGCGCCACGCTTTCCGATACACTGTTGGAGAGCGATTTATTCGGGCATGAAAAGGGATCCTTTACCGGTGCTTATCAGCAAAAAGCCGGGCGGGTGGAACTTGCAAATCATGGTACCTTATTCCTGGATGAGATCGGTGAGTTAACACTAAACCTCCAGGCAAAAATTCTCCATTTTATCGAATATGGGGAATTTCAACGCATTGGTGGCACCAAAACTCTAACCGCCGATACCCGAATTCTATGTGCTACTAACCGCAAACTTGAGAAACAAATAAAACAAGAAAAATTCAGGGAAGATTTATATTTCAGGATTAATGTCATTCAAATCGAAATCCCACCCTTGCGGGAAAGGCGGGATGAGATACCAGTACTGATCGATTTTTTCTTAGACAAATTCAAATTGGAATTGAGCAAAAAAATCTGTCAGATAGAAGAATCCGTTCGAAAAAGGCTTGAATCGTACTCATGGCCAGGGAATGTGAGAGAACTACAAAATGCCATTGAGCGAGCAATGGTACTCTGCCAGTCCAGCCAACTAACCCTGAAAGATTTCCCCTTTTTGCAAGAACCGTCCGCACTGGTTACCGACGATCTTTACCGACCGAGACCCTTACAGGATGCGATAACTGAGTTCAAAAAAAATTACATATCAAAAATATTAGAAGGTACCAACCATAACCAGACCAAGTGTGCTGAAATCTTGGATGTCCAACGTACCTATTTGAATCGTTTAATTCAGGATTTGAACTTAAATAGATAATATAAACAATAATATTTTTACGGTTTTAACCAATACAGGTAGCCTAGAAAAGTAGACGGTTGTCTACTTTTCTATACTCTTCTTGTCAGTATTCCTTTCACTTTAAAATTCTGCACTTCCTTATTTTATTGAATTCCTGACCTCCCAAAAAGATTGGCACTCTCCTTGATAAAATCATATTAGCAGCTTTAATAAAAGGAGATGAAGATGAACTCAATTTCCCGCTTTTTCGGTAGCATTATTTTTCTGGTTTTTCTGCTGGTACAATTTGGATCAGCACAAACAGATTCGGGAGACAAGCAAAAAGTGGAATTTGCAAAAAGAAATCTTGGCGGACCTCGTTTAGGCATTACTTATCTTCCAGGTAATACAGAATTGGTGGACAATTTATCAGATAATGATGTGGGAAGGACTCTGAGTCAATTTGGCTGGCACTTCGAGTATCAGGTGGTTCCCAAAGGATATGGACCGTCCTTCGTTGTTGAAATCGTTCCGCTGGTTGCCGGGGTTGAATACGGTAAATTTATACCCAGTATGACACTGGCGATGGGAGTCCGATTTCCCAATGGAATTGAATTCGGAATGGGCCCAAACCTGCTTGCTGGAGCGGACAATATCTATTCCGCACTGGTATTTGCTGTCGGAAAGAGCATAAATTATGGCGGTGTAAGCATCCCCTTGAATCTGGTTTATGCTACGAATCCGTCCGGTAACAGGGTTTCATTTATTTTCGGATATGCCATTAGCAGATAACTTTAAAGTTGAGATTTGAATGCAGAAAGACAAGAAGTACTTCTTGTAAAATAAAAATTTGATTGAAGAGTTTGATTAAGCACGCAGAATTTGTTAGCGCACGAAAAGTGTTTATGTTAAATTATAAATCATGATATCTATGAGTACAAAAAAATTAGTAATCCTGATATTTTTTATGCTAATAACTATTATTCTGATTGACGCATCTCAGTTTTCTGGACCGGATCAATTAATGTATTCGCATGATTATCTGCGTATCCTCGACATTAATGTCTGGTCAGGCTTGAATTATAAAGGAATTTTAAAAATGGGGGAATATGAAACAGCTGCCACCAGAGAGAAAAGATATCAAGCGCTTTGTAGCCAAATTAAAAAATTGGATCCGGATATTATTGGAATAAATGAAGCCAACAAACTACCAAAATATGCCGAGAGATTGGCAAAAAATATGGGATATGCGGCATTTTATCATATAGGGGTTGGGGGCGTTCGGTTAGGAGCTATCGGTTTACCATGGAATTTACGCGAAGGAGACGCAATCCTGACAAAAAAATATTTAAAGCCTCAGTATCTGGGGCGAAAACAATTATCCGGGGGGTATGTCGGAAATTGGGCTACATTTCATTTATCGGATGCAACACAAATTATCGCTATAAAAATTACCTTTCAGGATAGGCCAATTTTCATTTTTGCAACTCATTGGCATTCTTCTTTATCTGATGCTTTGTACAACCTCGAGAAAGTTCAAAATTCATTCAATTCAGGCGAAATCACCCTTAAGGACTATAAGACTATATTAGGAAAAATAAATGAAGGAGTTGACGAGCGGATATCTGAATCAAAAAAGACCGTTGACTTTATTAAAGAAATAGCAGGAAACCAGCTTTATATCTTAATGGGGGATTTCAATGCTGAATCAGGTTCACAGGAAATAAATAATCTAAAAAAATTTGGTATGGTTGATGTTTTCCAAATTTCGAATTCAGATTCATCCGGGTTTACCTGGGATCCGCAAAGGAATTTAAACTATAAAACATATTACTCGAGGGAGCACTATTCAGAGAAAGACCTGAATACTTACAACAAACTTGAAAATTTTTGCGATGAAATTCCCAAAAGAGTTGACTACATATTTCTAGGACCCTCGTTTTTACTGGATAATAAAAGTATTTCTATAAGATCAAGTAAGGTAGTAATGAAGGAAGTAATCCATGGTGTACATACCAGTGATCATTATGGTGTTTTTGCTGAAATTCAGATAAACCATTAATCATTTGTTTTTTAAAATAAGGAAAGACTAAAATGACAAATAATGATTTGTTTCTTTCCGAATTCATGAAAACTGTTGATATGCGCCTCTTCACCCCATCACTGTACCAATATTTCCAGGATTTTCTAGAAATTGAGAAGGTCAGACGGTATAAAAATCAGTTCGTCATTAATACTTTCATTCCCCCTTTCCCAGGTAAAGCATTCAATAGATTCTTATCTACCTACTTTAGTGATGAAAAAAGAACGCCAATCCAATCGGTAGATTTGGCCGTTACCAATGGGTGTGTATTTAATTGCTGGCATTGCTATAATGCCGGACGGGTGTTGAGTGATCTTCCGACAGCATCCATGCAGAAAATTGTCCGGCAATTACAAGAGGCAGGTGCTATTGTAATTAACTTCACGGGAGGTGAACCATGCCTACGGCACGACATCGTAGAGATATGCGCGTCATTAAATGATGATTCCTCTGGTATATTAGCCACCACCGGATATGGATTTACCGATGACATTGCCATGAGGCTTCGTGGAACCGGAGTCTATTCAATTTCTATCAGTCTGGATAGTGCCGATGAAAAAGAGCACGACCGGAGGCGTGGGAATCAGGGGGCTTTTCAGATAGCAATAAATGGCATTAAGACGGCAAAAAAATTTGGTTTTTACACCTATACCTGTGCTGTTCCTTCAAAGAAACTTCTTGAAGAGGAGAATTTTCAAAAACTGGTCGAACTCAATGATAGTCTTGGTGTAGATGAACTTCAACTTATTGAACCGGCACCAGCCGGAAAACTGGTTTCGGCCAAGCTCGATTTCGGAGAAAAGGAATTTGAGCAGATATTCCAGTACATGGCATACTATAACCATCGGGGGGATGGAACAGCCATATCCTCGTTTGCTCATATGGAATCACCTGAGTTTTTCGGGTGTGGGGCAGGTCACTCTCACATTTATGTGGACGGATCTGGTGAGGTTTCACCTTGCAACATGATTCCGGTATCCTATGGAAACGCATCAAAAGAAAACCTAAAAACTATTATCACCAGAATGCAGTCGGATTTTAAACAACCTTATCCATATTGTCTTGCGTACATGCTGCAAGATTTCTTCAGTGAACACTCCAAAAAAGAAAAACCAGCGTCAGTCGATGGAATACCCAGTATCCCATTACCCAAAGCGGAAGAACTACCCAGGTTTTTTCAGCTTTTGGAAACCAAGGATCTGGAGGTTGCCGGGGAGGAGGAAATCATTATGGGATATAATGGTGCCAGCTCAACTTATGAAGATTACTGGCTATCGGTAGCCTCTGGGCCGATTGATGAAATGTTTAATAAATTGAATGTCAAGGGTGGCAGCAGTGCGGTTGATTGTGGGTGCGGAACCGGATATTCGACAGCCATACTGGCGGGTTCGGTTGGAACAGAAGGAAAGATCATCGCAATTGATTTATCTTCCGGCATGATTGAACAGGCTAAGCGGCGGATCCGGCACCTTGGCCTTTCAAACGTAGAGTTCAGGGTTGGAGATGTGTTAAAAGAATTGAAAAAAATACCAGAGAAATCTATCAATGTAGCCGTGCTGACCTGGCTTATCGGTTATGTGGGCTGTTTGGAAATATTTCCTTTGCTGAAAAGAATCTTGAGACCCGGCGGAATAGTCGGATTTGTTGCTCATTTGGATCGCTCACCCCTTGTCCCTATTGAGGTATTCGAAGAAATTACCCGTGAGAGACCCCAATCGCTGATGAAAGCAGTTAAATTAAAATTTCCTAAAGATGCGGATGAGACTGAAAAACATTTCAAGAGATCAGGATTTAGAACCAAGTATATAAGGCAGGACACTTTCAACTTCGTTTGCCATAAGGGACAGGAAGTGTTTGACCATGTGATGAAATCAGGTGCAGGAACCACATTTTATTATGCACTAAAACCCCCGTTAAGAAAACAGTTAACAAAAGAGTTCGTCCGCCGCATAGACGATAAATACAAAGGCGCTAAAGAGATTACAATCTTACATGAATATATCGTTGGGATAGGTATTAGTTAAATTTCCCTGAAAAGAAATTGATTAAAATAGTATTTAATGATAAAAAACTATGAATAGAATTTCAAGATATACGGTTCCAAATATCGTTCTGATTTTCTTATTTCTATTTAGTCTGACCATGGCTCAAACTGACAGCTCCTGGCAGCAGATATCAACAAAAGAAAGATCTGCAAATGCATTTCCCATCATCATGTATGATTCTGACATTGGATTCGGATTTGGTGGAAAAGTGGTTCTCAAAAATAGATATCAAAAACAGGAAGCCTTCGATGTTACGGTTTTCGCCAGTACCAAGGGTGAGCAATGGTATGCTTTTCAGTTTTCTGTCCCGGATTATGAATTCAGGCAGGGTCAAAAATATGTCCTTTCTATTGATTCCAGAATTGAATGGGATAAACTTTTGAAGACAAACTATTTTGGGATCGGCAACTTTACCGAGGACAATAATTTTCAATTTCCCAGTGAATTTTTCCGCTTTGCCACTATGATGGGACATGCCTTCTCTCCCCGCTGGATTATTGAACTGGGTTATCAGTTTAGTCACTATAGTGTCTACGGATATGAGCCGGAATGGGGAACAATTACCGATGAAACACCTGGAGCAGGCCAATCCAATGTTTCCGGTTTTAGTTCCGGCATCCGGTTCGATTCCAGAAATAGCCATATCAATCCAACCAGAGGTTTCAGAATATATCTGAAAACCGAACTAACTAACAAAACATTTGGGAGCGATTGGAATTTTGCCTCCTATCGGCTGGAATCAAATTTCTATGCCAATCTTTATCGAAGAAAATATATTCTCGCCGCTCGTTTTTGGACCCAGCAAATTGATGGCAGCGCACCGGTCCAGGAATTAAGCATGATCGGTGACGGCTGGACCGCCAGAGGATACAAAGCGGGACGGTTTTTGGATAAAGCCATGATGCTGGCTTCCCTGGAATATCGCTTTCCAATATTTCGAAAATTGGGCGGTGTTATTTTTACCGATGCCGGAAGGGTAGCCCCGAAATTAAAATTGATGAATTTAAATAATTGGCATTCTAACTGGGGATGGGGTCTACGCTATTTTTTACAAACATTCATTGTTCGTTTTGACATGGGGTCCAGTAAAGAAGGAACCAGAATATTTTTCAATTTTGGTCACGTTTTCTAACCGCTTCCGATTAATTAGACCGCCACATAATAGAATTTTAAAAATACCTCGAATCTCCTGAACATTTATCTTTTTAATTCGTTTATTAGAAAAACTTAAACATTCTGATATTACCAAAAAGTCTACATTGGCAAATAAAAGGGATTATAAATGCTTGGATATAGATTTACCGAATTCGTTCCGGATAACAATAGCAAGTCCACCTTTGAAAAATTGCTGGATTTGTTCATGGAGATCCTGAATTATACCGCTGGGGATGTGGCGGAAGCACTCAGCTGGCTGAATGAAATTGACCGGAAATACCACCTTACCAGTGATGAATACGGTATGGGTGACTTTATTGAGGATTTGAAGAAAAATGGTTACATCCGGGAAGAAGAGAAGGGACAGGGTAATTTCATCCTCACCGCAAAATCCGAACAGGACATTCGCCGGCGCTCGCTGGAGGAAATATTCTCCAAACTGCGTAAATCCGGACCGGGTAATCATCGTACGCCCTACCCCGGAATGGGAGATGAAGCAACCGCAGACCGGCGTGAATTCCAATTTGGCGATACATTGGATCAGATCGCATTGACCGAATCACTAAAGAATGCCCAGATCCATCACGGGATCAACGATTTCAAACTTACCGAAAAGGATCTGGAAGTTGAAGAACGGGAATTCAAGACACTCACCTCTACTGTATTAATGATCGATATTTCCCACTCCATGATATTATATGGCGAAGATCGCATCACACCGGCGAAAAAAGTGGCCATGGCGCTGGCCGAGCTTATAACTACTAAATATCCCAAAGACACTCTGGACATTATCGTTTTTGGGACTGATGCCTGGTCAATAAAAATTAAGGATCTTCCCTATTTACAGGTGGGACCGTATTACACCAACACAGTAGCCGGACTTGAATTAGCCATGGACATCCTGCGCCGGCGGAAAACCCAGAACAAACAGATCTTCATGATCACCGATGGAAAACCAACCTGTCTGAAGGAAGGATTAAATTATTACAAAAATCCGTTTGGCCTGGATAGAAAAATCATCAACCGGACACTCAGTCTGGCAGGCAAATGCAAACGCCTGCACATTCCCATTACAACTTTTATGATTGCCCGAGATCCATACCTTCAGCAATTTGTCCGGGATTTTACCAAAGTCAATCAGGGAAGGGCCTATTACAGCAGTTTAAAAAATCTGGGTGAATTTATATTTGAGGATTATATTCGAAACCGTCGAAAAAAACTACGCTAAAAATTTTTGAAACCGGTGGTCCTGAGCAAAAGAAAAATTGTATTTACCATAATTCAATAAGTGGAAGAGAGGAGAACTCATTTCATGCAGATAAACAATTTCGAAAAAATAAAAACACTTGGTGAACTCAAGCAAAAGGGTTATCAAAGCTGTTCGATCAAAGATGAACTGCGGGAAAACCTGATTTCCAAGCTAAAAAATAGGGAACGGACTTTTGAAGAAATCCTGGGTTATGAGCATAGTGTTATCCCAGATATCGAGAGAGCCATTCTGGCCCGGCATAATATTACTTTGTTAGGACTACGAGGACAGGCCAAAACAAAGATTGCCCGGAGGATGGTACATCTACTGGATGAATATATCCCTATTGTTGAAGGTTCGGAGCTGAATGATGATCCGCTGGCACCGCTTTCGAAATACGCCGTCGATCTTATCTCCGAAAGGGGAGATGAAACACCGATCCAGTGGATCCATCGGTTTGAACGATATACCGAAAAACTGGCAACACCGGATGTCACCATTGCCGATCTGATTGGGGATGTTGATCCCATCAAAGCGGCATCACTCAAATTACCCTATTCGGATGAGCGGGTGATCCATTTCGGTCTGATTCCCAGGTCTCATCGCTGTATTTTTGTGATCAATGAATTACCGGATCTGCAGGCCCGTATTCAAGTTGCCTTATTCAATATTTTGCAGGAGCGGGATGTTCAGATCCGCGGATTCAAAATCCGGTTACCACTGGATATTCAGTTTGTGTTTACCGCTAATCCGGAAGATTACACCAATCGTGGCGCTATCGTCACGCCACTGAAAGACCGGGTGGAAAGTCAGATACTGACCCATTATCCCAGAACCATAGAGGTATCCAAAAAGATTACCCAGCAGGAAGCAAAAATCCCAGAGATGACCCGGAAAAGCGTATCAGTGCACGAACTGGTCAGGAATATTATCGAGCAGATTGGTTTTGAAGCCCGACAAAGTGAGTATATTGATTCGAAGAGTGGAGTATCAGCTCGATTAACCATTTCGGCCTATGAAGATTTGCTGGGAACCGCCGAGCGCCGGATGTTGCTGAATGATGAAAACAAAACTTCGGTAAGGATTTCGGATCTGGCTGGGGTTATACCAGCGACTACCGGTAAGATTGAGCTGGTCTACGAGGGTGAACAAGAAGGGCCGGCCAAGGTAGCCAACATTCTGATTGGCAAGGCAATTCGCAACCAATTCCCCCATTACTTTCCCAATCCCGAAAAACTAAAACGGAAGCAGGAGAGCACACCTTATCAGAAAGTGGTGAACTGGTTCGGTGAAGGACATACCATGGATTTACTGAGCGACATTTCTGAAAAAGATTATAAGAAAACACTGGATTCAGTTCCGGGCTTAAAAGAACTGGTTCGGAAATATCAACCGGATCTTAATAGTGAAGAATCTTATTTATTCATGGAATTCTGTCTGTTTGGCCTGGCCGAATATTCGTTCCTGAGTAAACTAAATCTGGAACAGGGGCTTCAATTCAAGGATCTGTTGAGCAGCATGTTCACCATTTCCGACGAGGATGAAAACCAGTCCGATTCTGAATCAGTGGCATAGAATACCGTATAGCAAATTAAAATCTGCTTGTGGGGCTATATATACAATATTATATTTGACGGCTAAATTTGAATTCGATGTTAAAGCTGGAGTCAGTAAATTATGTATGCTATCGTAAATATCGCCGGAAAACAGATCCGGGTTGAAAAAGATCAGGTTGTTAAAGTACCTTATCTTCAACAGGAAGTAGGTAAAGCTGTTGAATTTGACGAGATTTTACTTCTGGATGATGGAAAGAAGGTCAAAATAGGGCAACCCAAAGTTAAGGGTGCAAAAGTGACTGCCAAGGTGGTGGAACATGGCAGAGACAAAAAAGTATTGGTCTTTAAGAAAAAAAGACGGAAAGACTACAAAGTCACCAGAGGTCATCGTCAGGATTTCACTAAAATTCAGATCGAAAATATTGCATAGCAAATAGAAAATTCAGGAGCATATCATGGCACATAAAAAAGGTGTAGGAAGTTCCAGGAATGGACGCGAAAGTCAAAGTAAACGTTTAGGCGTAAAGCGCTTCGGTAATGAATTCGTCAGGGCCGGAAGTATTCTTATTCGTCAGCGGGGAACCAAATATCACCCGGGACAGAATGTTAAAAAGGGTTCCGATGATACACTGTTCGCACTAATTGACGGTTATGTAAAATTTGAACACAAAGATAAAAACCGTTCCAGAGTCAGTATTTATAATGAACTTCCATCATAATTGACTTTTCAAATTTTTCAGATTAGAGAAGGGGATTTAAAAGATCCCCTTTTTTATTGACAAATTTTATTCCTGGCAAGGCAGTATCAGTTAAAACTTAAACAAATAATATCACCTGAAAGCTTGAGTTGGTGATTCAATTTCTTTATATTTTTAACAATATAAACGGATTGGAGGACTTATGCCTAAATTGACTTATCTTGGACATTCGGCTTTTTACCTTGAGGGATCCAAAGGACGCCTGGTCATTGATCCCTTTTTAAGTGGAAATCCCCTGGCCAAAATGAAACCCGCTGATATAAAAGTGGATTTCGTATTGCTAACCCATGGTCACGGAGATCATATCGGCGATGGCCTTGAAATTGCCAAAGCAAACAAGGCCACTATCATAGCGCCTAACGAGTTGGCAAACTATTGTGCAAATCTTGGTACACAGGTTCATCCGATGCATATTGGCGGGGGTCATAATTTCCCCTTTGGCCGGGTAAAACTCACCATAGCCCATCATGGTTCAGCCGCACCGGACGGGACCTACACCGGCAATCCCTGTGGATTCCTCATCACTATGGATGGAAAAGTGTTTTATCATACCGGCGATACCGGTCTGTTCTATGATATGAAACTGATCGGTGAAATGGACAAAATAGATGTGGCAGTTATGCCTATCGGGGACAATTTCACCATGGGTATCGATGATGCCGTAAAAGCTGCCGAGTTCATTCAGGCAAAAATGGTTATCCCCATGCACTACAAAACATTTGATGTGATTAATGTGGAACCGCAGGAATTTGTGGAAAAAGTAAAAGCCAAAGGATTAAACAGTCAGATTTTACCCATGGGGGAAACATATACATTCTAACCGAGTAACAGTCGTATAATTGAATTGAATATTACAATGATTACTTTGTTAATGCCCTCTTATTAGGGGGCATTTATTTAATGGAGAATACTTTTTGCCTTTCTATAAAATACCTGGTTTAATTAAAAATCAGAAAAGGTTATTTAGCCGTTTTTATCAGGAAAATCATAAAGGGCGGATTCAAACACTCTATACCATTCAACTTTTCCTGAATGGTATAGAAGAAAGTCTGAAAAAGAAACACATCTCGATTGAAGATCTCTCCTTAAACTACCGGGCAGCCTTCCTGAATCTGCAGGGGCTAATTTATACCCAACAAAACCAGCCCCATACGTACGGTCGGTTAATAAAAATTGCCACACATGAACAACAGAAATTTAAAAGATTCCGACAAAAAAAGCTCATTCTGGAGTTTATTCCCTCACAAAATTTATATCACAAAGTTATTTCGGACTCGAAATTTTTACGAGTTCATATCTCAGTAAAAAGTTTAAACCTGTCGGATGAATATTTTCAGACACTCTTTTCCATCCTGTTTTGCCGAATACTCCGGCTTTCCGTTCCAGCAGATTTAAGAGAAAAATTGAATGCCTTTGAAGAAAAAAGTGCTTCTTTAAACGTAACCGATCCCAAAATATTTTTCAATCCAAAAATCGCTGAAAGCCTGTATTTTGATTTGGAAAAAATATTCAAAAGGTTGAATGTCACTTATTTTGGAAACAGACTGAATCAACCGGCAATAAAATGGAGTCACCGGGCAAACCGGAGACGGCTGGGACATTACGATAGCCGAAAGGTTGAAATAACTATCAATCGGTTACTGGACAATCCTAAAGTGCCCCATTTTGTGGTAGAAGGAATATTGTATCACGAGTTATTGCACATCGTACATCCGATTCAAAACAATAATGGGCGAAGAGTAATTCATGGTCGAAAATTCAAAATTGATGAACAAAAATACGAAAGTCATCGTAATTTACAGGATTGGATTAGAACCGACTTCCCGGCTGTGGTTAAAAATAATAAATAAAGGACTCTAGGTTAAAAAAGTTTTCAGGATATTAATGTTATCCCATAAAATAAATCTTAATTCATGATTTTGTTTAACTACTTAAGATATTCAATTTGGTTTCATTGCGAGCATAGCGCCCGTCTGACTGCCGGACAGGAAGCAATCTTCTTGTTAGGTGCAGTGAAAAAAGATTGCTTCGTCGTTTTACTCCTCGCAATGACTGGCCCCTAAGTATCTGGATAAATGGGAAAATTGTATCAAGGTTAATTTATCTTGTTCTAATTTTTAGGTATTTATGGCTGAAACGAAAAGAGTTGAGGACGATGTTGTTCTCAAAAAAATATATGACCGCGAGCTGCTGAGCCGGCTGTTTGCCTTCGGAAAACCTTACTGGTATCTTATTCTCCTGGCCGTTATCCTCATTATTTTTGGCATGGGACTGGAGTTGCTTGGTCCCTATTTGACCAAAGTGGCCATTGACCGATATATCCTACCCGGTAACATGCAGGGGCTATACACCATTGGATTTATTTACCTGGGAGTACTGGTGGGTAACTTTCTGTTTAAATATGCCCAGATAATCCTCACCCAGTACCTCGGTCAAAAGGTGATGCTCGATCTTCGTCAGCAATTGTTTTCCCACCTTCAGGGTCTCCACCAGCAGTTCTTTGATAAAAATCCGATCGGGCGATTGATGACCAGGGTGACATCGGATGTGGAATCATTGAACGAAGTATTTACCCAGGGCATTGTGATGATATTCGGGGATATCCTGTTAATCCTCGGCATTGTGATCATGATGCTTTCCATCCATTTTCAGCTTGCCCTGTGGACACTCTCAGTGGTGCCGGTGCTGGTAATCATATCCTTCGTGTTCAGAAAAAAAGTCAGGGATTCGTACAGTCAGATCCGATTTTATCTGGCCAAGATCAATTCGTATATGCAGGAACATATTTCCGGAATGCATATTGTTCAACTCTATAACCGGGAAAAACAGAATTTCGATACTTTTAAATCCATTAACTGGAACCACACTTCCGCCTATATCAAAACTATCTTTTATTATGCCATCTTCTACCCGGCAGTTGAGTTAATCGGAGCGGTGGCGCTGGCGATCATCATCTATCGCGGGGCATTTTACATTCAGGGCAATCTGGTGACCTTTGGTATCCTGGTTGCTTTTATCCAGTACGCCCAAATGTTTTTCCGCCCCATCAGCGATCTATCGGAAAAATATAACATCCTGCAGTCTGCCTTTGCAGCTTCCGAAAGGATCTTTAAGCTATTTGATACTAACCCCGCCATTACCACTCCGGAATCCGGTTACCATTCGGACAGGATTTCAGGGGCTATCGAATTTAAAAATGTTTCCTTTGCTTATGATGAAGAATTTGTCCTGCACGATATAAACCTGAGCATCCCGGTGGGAGAGCGGTACGGTTTTGTGGGTCATACCGGTGCCGGCAAGACCAGCCTCACCCGGCTTCTGGGACGGTATTATGATATCCGGCAAGGAAACATTTTAATCAACGATGTTGACATCAGAAACTGGAATCTGGAAAGTCTGAGAAGCCACATGGCTGTGGTTCAGCAGGATGTTTTTCTGTTTTCCGGTAATGTAATGGAAAATATTCGCCTCGGGAATCCGGCAATTTCTGAAAATAAAGTAATTGAAGCTGCCGAGATGGTAAATGCGCATCATTTTATTGAACGGCTGCATGGCGGCTATAACGCCCATATTCGGGAACGGGGAAGTAATTTGTCCCTGGGGCAAAAACAGTTACTGGCGCTGGCCAGGGCTATTGTATTTGATCCCCAAATCCTTATCCTGGATGAGGCTACATCGAATATCGATAGTGAATCCGAGTTCCTTATCCAGGAGGCACTGAAGATCGTGATGAAAAACCGGACCGCAATTGTGATTGCCCATAGGTTATCAACCATCCAGTATATGGATAAGATCATTGTGATGCACCATGGTAGGATCCATGAAACAGGCGATCATCAGAGTCTGTTAAAAAACCGTGGATTATATTACCGCTTGTATCAGTTGCAATATAAAGATCAGGAAATCTCGGCATTTGAGTAGAACATAAAACCCGCCTCTCCGGAAGTCCTTACATTTCTCCAACTAATTTCTTGAATTTTACCTTAAAATAATAACAGATGGGTACTTCAGTGCATGGCTAAATGCTTAACGGTGATTTGCTGAATTTACCATTTCGTTTCAGAACCGTAGTAAATTGTTTTTTGATTTGCTTCATATTGAACGGTTTTTCAATGACACCGGAAATCAGATTTCCTTCCTCAAGAATTTTCCGGTCTACCTGATTCCAGCCGGTAATAAGAATAACCGGGACATCCTGTCTGACAGATTTAATCCGTTTGGCCAATTCCAGACCGTTAGCCCCGGGCATACTTAAATCGGTCAGAACCACATCACATCCGAATTTTTGAAATTTGAGATAGGCTTCTTCTGTGTTGCTGGCCATGGTCACCTGGCATCCTTCATCTTCCAGCATCTCACCTAATGTTTCCCGCACTACATTTTCATCATCCACCAAAAGCACGTGGCAGGATATATCCTCCCCTATCCCCGACTTTTCATCTTTTTTAATCGGCTCTTCTTTTACTGCCGGCAGCTCAACCATAAATATGGAGCCCTTGTTGGGGATTGAATCCACGTAAATCCTCCCGCTGTGCCGGTCGATAATTTCAACCCCAATGCTCAAACCCAAACCATTCCCCTTCTCCCCTTTGGTGGAAAAGAATGGTTCAAATATTTTTTCCCGGATTTGTTCTTCAATACCAATACCGGTATCGCTGAAAAAGACTAATATTTTTTCCTCTTTTTGGGTGGTTTGAATTGTTAATTTTCCGCCCCTGGGCATGGCATCCAAACCATTATTCAGCAGATTTAGGAAGACTTCCCGTAAAGCGGCCGGATCGCCCTTCACCTGCTCGATCTCTCCTAACATTAATTGTAAGTCGTACACGATACCGGAAGATTGCGCTTCCCGCTCAAATCTGGGTCGGGCAATTTCCACCACTTCCTGTAACAACTCATTAATCTGTAAGGGCTTTGCTTTGCTTATCGGTTCACTCTTGACTTTAACACTTTGCAGGCGTTGAACTGCTTTGGCGCCATCTTCGGCAGCCTGCTCAATAAGTTTCAAATCTCGGCTGTAGGGCGAACCTTCCAGTTTTTTCTGGAGAATCTGGGAACGCCCCAGGATAACGCTCAAAATATTGTTTAAATGATGGGCCGAACCACTGGCAAGTTCACCCACGACCTTCATTTTTTCCAAATGCTGTATATACGATTCATATTTATCTTTATGTTCTTCCAATACTCTTTTTTCAATTAATTGAGTGATCAGAACAAAATGATTTTTTAAAAATTCAAGTTCATCTGGATTGGGCGGTTTTTCCACATTTCGGAAGGGAAGAATCCACACTCCATAGTAGAGATGGGAAATTTTAAAGGGAAAGATCAAAAATGAACCAAGATTGTATTTGATACTTAACTCCTGTAGTACCGGTTTTAACGGATGATCCGGATAATCCTTATGATATAAAAAGTAGCCTGAACTTTGCAGGGTCTCCTCTTTGAGGTAGATCAGATATTTTAAAATCTCCAGGGACAAATTGTTGTACTCTTCATTATCATAATATTCCTCGGAAAGCCGCCAGCGCTCAATGTTTTGAGGCCTAAGGAATAGAGATGAATACTGGGACTTCACTGCTTGACAGGCGGAAAAGAGTAACTGTTGAATGGGATTTTTCAATTCCTTCCTTGGTTTCCGATCGGCCCCATTGCCTTCGATTAACCGGAAGGAATCACTCTTTTCAACGATGTAATCATACAAATAAATATTTTCCAGTGCGAAACCAGCGATATTGGTTATTGTGGCCAGAAACTGTTTATCCTGCAGGCGGAAATAATGCTCCGGATTGGAATCCCACACGACCAGCATTCCCAGTACCTTTCCCTTAACGATCATAGGTAAAGCCAGCCAGGAACTTGCTTTTAAACCCCGATCCTGAACCCCGAGATTGTTGCAAAACTGATGATAGTTATTGGTCAGCACGATCTGTTTTTGCTCCAGAACGTAATGATAGAGGGTATTCGACTCAGTAAACTCTTCCGCCGGAGTAACTTTGTTCAATCTGTTATGGTAGGTCAGTTTTACCAGTTTGCTATTGGGGTGCCAGAGCAGGTATTCAATCTGCTGCTTGATATATATTTTACGTAATTCTTCGTACAGAACGGCAATAACCGCCTTAAAATCGCGGGATTCAAAAATTCGTTTTGTGAAATCAGAATAATATTCTAAAAGGAGATTGGTACCCTCAATATTATCCAATAACACATTTAATGAAGAATAATTTCGATCAGATTTCATTGACTATCTATTTTGTCCGGCATCTTGCTCATTTGAGCTTCCGTTTTTTATAAGCCTTTCCCAATTCCACATATACATTTGCATTTAACTCGATATCCTTTTTCATCTGTTCGGTGATGGTTTTAACCACCTTTCCCGGGACACCCAAAACCACCGAATTTGGCGGAATTACATGGCCTTCCATTACGATGGCCCCGGCCCCAATTATGGAAAAATCCCCTACCACCGCATTATTTAATACCACCGATCTGATGGCGATGATGCAATGATCTCCTACCGTCGCCCCATGAATCACAGCGCCATGTCCTACCGTCACATAATTCCCTATTTTGGTCGGCACATCCGTATCCACATGCACAACCGCATTTTCCTGAATACTGGTTCCCTCTCCGATTTCGATCGGGGCCATATCACCCCGGATCACTACTCCGTCCCAAATACTGGCAAAAGGTCCTATTTTCACCTTACCATAAACGCGAACGGATGGGGCAATATAAGCCGAGGGGTGAATATCAATCTCATCCTTCAGGATATGAGCCATCTTTTACCCGGAAGTTTGCTTCAAAAAACATGCAATAGTATACGTTTTAAAACAAAAAAAATCAAGGAGAAACATTAACTATAAAATCAAGTAAAATGCTTTAATCAGGCTGATGGGAAGTATAATCTTATAAATTAATAGTATAATTAATTCAAGGTGAAAATAAACCATAAACCACATAATATTTTTATTTTCAAAAATGCTTATCTAATAAATAATACTTTTTTTTTACAATACTTTTTCCTTATTTTCTATAACTTAAATCAATTAATCGTTTACAAAAGAAGGAGCATACTATGAGAAGATGTACTACAATAGTTTTCTTAATATTATCGGGTGTATTATTTGCTACAAATGCTCAAGACACTCTTTACACCGAAACTTTTGCAAACGGGTCTTTACAGAATACCTGGTATCCGGAATGGAACGGTAATAATATGGAAGTGGAATTTATGTCCGGTAATCCCAGTGGAGATTCCTGGGTGGGCAAGCTTGGCAATGATCTTTCCGGGGGAGGGGTAGGTTCGGCTTTTTCCGGTAATCCGACCTGGACAAATTTTCGGCTTGAGGCATGGGTTTATGTTCCCGTCGACCCTTCAACTGCGGCAACCTACTACGGGATTGAGTTCAGATTGGATTCTTTAGGCAACGGCAGCGGCTATCAGTTTTTAACCAGGTTTAAGCAAGGTCTTACCGACCAGGGATTGCGTTTTCGTGCACGCGTCGAAGCCTCTCCAACAACTATCCATCAGTGGCTCGCCGCCGACATACCCGGGGGCATTCCAACCACCGACGGATGGCATCACCTGGCGATAGAAGCGGTTGGAAATCAATTCTGGTTCTATTATGATGACCAGGAACTGCCGGGCTGCCCGTATACTGACAACACTTTTAGCAATGGTTGGATAGGCGCTTACGTATGGGACTTTGCTGTTTTCCCAGCTTATCTTTATATCGACGATATTTATGTAATAACTGCAACTACTGGAATCAAAGATCCTCAACTAGGATTTTTTTCAGGATATGAACTGCATCAAAATTATCCAAATCCTTTTAACCCAAATACCACTATCAGTTTTGATTTACCTATTACTGAACGGGTTCAATTAAACATTTATAACAACCTTGGGCAAAAAATCAGGAGTTTAACAAACAGAGAATTTACTGCCGGAAATCATCGGATTCAATGGGATGGCCTTGATGAGTTCGGTCAAGAAGCACCCGCTGGTGTTTATTATTATGAAATTCAAGCCGGAAGCTTTCAGACTTCTAATAAAATGCTGTTGATTAAGTAGCAGCCAGTCATTGAGATTAGATTGAATGCCTGATTATGCATAGAATTATTTTATTTGTTTTAACAATTTTTATTTTTAGTGGATTTGCACAAGCCACAGATCTCTTTATTCCTAATGAAATCTTCATCCAGTTTAAAAATGAGCTGGATGTAGATTCAAAAGGTCAGTTTCAATTAGAGCCTAATCTATCCACGTTCTTTTCAGCAACACCAATTATTGAAATTCACCCCGTTTTTCCGAAACCAAAATTGGAAAATCGTTTATCCGGTATGGAGAAAATTTACCGTATTAAAGTAAGCAATGCTGAAGATCTAGACGAAACAATTCAGCGCTTATCCGCAAGTTCATATGTGGTTTACGCAGAACGAATTCCTATTAGGCGAATGTTTGAAATACCCAATGATCCGCTGTGGTTTTCCCAGTATCATCTTCAGCTGCTGCAGATTGATTCTGCGCGCGGAATCCATACAGGTGATAGCAATATTGCTATTGCAATTATTGACGGCGGTGTTAACTATCTTCATGAGGATTTAAATGCAGATATATGGGTTAATAGTTTAGAAGATTTGGATGGGGATGGTTTTTTATCACCGGGTGATATTGACAGTATCGACAATGATGGGAACGGTTTTGTAGACGATGTAATTGGATGGGATTTTGTTCATTTGCCCGGGCAGGGATATCCGGGAGAAGATGATTCGCTGGCGGATAACGATCCGATGGATTTCGGCGGACACGGAACCCACTGTGCCGGAGATGCCGCAGCTGTAACAGATAATGGATTAGGCATTGCTTCGGTGGGTGGAAGCTCCCACATTATGTGCATCCGAGCCGGTATGACTGCCAGCAACGGTTTCGGGTACATCTATTACAGCATCGAGGGGATCTATTACGCCGCCAATAGCGGTGCAAGGGTAATTAGCATGAGCTACGGTGGCAGTAGCCCATCAACAACAGAACAAACTGCAATTAATTATGCCCACAACCTGGGCGTAATTTGTGTTGCGGCGGCAGGCAACGATAACAATAACACTCCCCAATATCCGGCAAATTATAATAATGTCCTCGCTGTGGCTGCAACCGATGCGCAGGATCACAAAGCTGATTTTTCCAATTATGGTAATTGGGTTGACTTATGTGCTCCCGGGGTCGCTATCCTGTCAACAATTGTTGGGGGCGGTTATGGCAATCAGGGCGGTACCTCTATGAGCACGCCAATTACGGCGGGATTAGCGGGGTTAACCTCAGCAATGTTTCCTCAATACAGCAACACACAGGTAATCGATCGGATACTAAACAGTTGCGATAATATTGACACTCTGAATCCCCAGTATGCCGGACAGTTGGGCGCCGGTAGGGTGAACGCTTATAAGACTCTAGACAAAGTGATACGGGTAACGTCAGTTTCCATTCTCGATTCTGCAAATGGTAACAACAATAGCCGCCTGGATTATGGCGAGGATGCCGAACTCATTTTGACCCTCAAAAATACTTATGATGCCGTTACTAATGTTGCCGCCACAATTACAAGTTTAAATCCGATTGTCACAGTCTCGGATGGTTTAGCGCTTTTCGGAAATATGCCATTGGGAAGCATAGCAAGCAATAATGCTGATCCTTTTGCCGTAACAATAGGTATGGATACTAGTATTGCAACCGCCGTGCTGAGGATTAATGTCACAGCCGATGGAGGATATCAGTATCAAAAAATTCTAAAACTACTGATCGGTCAACGGGATATTCTAATCGTAAACGATGACGTGCCAAGCGGATCATCCAAAATCGGATATTATCTTGATGCTATGGATATTTTGCAGAAGTCCTATGATGTGTGGGATGTGCAAGCTCAGGGTATTCCCGGTGCAAACGAAAATAGCTATCCCATCATTATTTGGTACACCGGCGAGGCAGAGCAGGATGTGTTGACCGCTGCAGAACAATCCTTTTTGGCAAACTACCTCGACAACAGCGGGTGTTTATTTCTCACCGGACAGAATATAGCATACGATTTGGTCGAACAACAAAACGGAGAAACATTTTTTGAGGATTACCTGCATTCCTCCTATGTGCAAAATAGCTCCGGTGATTATTCCCTACAGGGAATAACCGGCGATCCCATCGGAGCAGGAGAAGTCTTTATCATCCTGGGTTCCGGAGGCGCGAACAACCAAAATAGTCCTGATGTGATAACGGCAATTTCTCAAGCTCAACCTGCTATCCTTTATGAAGAGGCAAACCAAACCAATCAGGCTGCAATTTATTATTCCGGAGACTATCGCCTGGTTTATTTCGCTTTCGGATGGGAAGGAATAAACGACCAGGGACCTGCGCAACGAGAAGCCGTGTTGCAGCGTGTGCTAAACTGGCTGGATCCAGTTACCGATATCGAAGATGAAAGAAATTTATCGATTTATAGCCATCTAACTTTGTATCCCAATTATCCAAATCCCTTTAACCCGACGACAAAGATTAGCTTTGTCATTCCAAAAAACGATCTCGTCAAATTGGATATTTTCAATAATATTGGGCAAAAAGTACGATCTTTGTTAAACCAGGATTATAGCATCGGTATTCACGAGGTAATCTGGGATGGAAAAAATGATAATGGACAGAAGGTTTCAGCCGGAGTATATTATTACCGATTAATAACCGGTGATATACAACAAATCAGAAAAATGTTATTACTGAAATAATAAATCAATTAATTAGAATAATATTCTTGTAAAAGATTCTCCTAATCTGGGAAAACTCCTAATGATTAAAATAAATTCTAATTTTGTAATTCTTGCTAATGAAAATTTATACCATTCATCAAACATAAATAATTTTCCTGTATTTATTAACTAAATCTCCGCATTATTTTTGGATTTTGAGTATGATTGAATTCACACATCGATAATTTTACAAAAAATTTAAATATTGTCATGGTATAATTTTTCATTT